>DASZRQ010000178.1:0-9752 GCA_035549115.1 Occallatibacter sp.
GTTCGGATTCATGTTTGGCCGCTCCGCCGCATAGACCTTGTTGTTGGGGCCAAGGTTCTCCTGATCGAAGCTGATAGTTGGCGTGATCGGTTCTCCAGATCTCACCGTGGAGATCACGCTGAGTTCCCATCCTCGCACCAACTGGTTTCCGTGGAACGGCAGCGGGAACAGCGCATTCGAGGTCCAGTTCTTGCCTGCATTGAACGCGCAGAGTCCTTTGTTATAGCTCGACGGGGGGTTGGGATTGAGATACGTGCTGCTGTCGTTGCCCACATCCGAGCTGCCAAGGCCGTTGGAGCCCCAATCGATGCACCGCGAGTAGGTAAAGCCCGACTGAAATTGAATTCCGTTCTGGAAATGTCCTTCCACCTTCACAATCAGCCCGTTGTAGTGAGAGTTCCCTTCCGGAGTTTCCTCATTGATACCGGCCCAGTTTGTATTCAGGAACGGGCCGGTTCCGGAGGCGCGATACTGCTCGCCATCCGAAAGGATGGTCGGAATCACTGTATTCAGTTCCTGGTTCTCGATCAGGTGGACACCCGCCGAGCCGACGTAGGATGTGGACAGGATCATCGATGCCGGAAGCTGCTGCTCGATGGTCAGGTTGTACTGCTCCATATAAGGAGTGCAGCAATAGTCCCACGCCGACTGTGCGCGATAGATCGGCTTGGCGGCAGCAAGGCCTCCTGCCAGCGCATTGGGAAAGGTCGGGAGACTCTGCTGGCCCTGCAAGAGCGGGTAGGCAAAGCTCGCGCCAGGCATGTAGTCGCGCGGATACAGAATGTTGTGAAAGATGCCGAAGCTGGCGCGCACTGAAGTCTTCTGGTTGCCGAAAACATCCCAGGCTACGCCGACGCGCGGATCGATGTTGCGCGCGGAGGGATTGTTCTTGAAGAAGTTCGATTCGTGCGTATAGCCCGTATCCGTGGCGGCATCCACCAGGCGATACACCTTATCCTTGGCGTCTGTCGGATTCGTGATGTAGTCGTCGCGGAGGCCGATGTTGAGCGTCAGCCGGTTCGTGAGCTTCCACGCATCCTGAATGAACAGGCTGATGTTCGTCTGCCGTCCTTCGCGCTGCGCATCGTCAAAGCCCGGCAGCGGCGCCTGCAGAGTCGTTGGCTTGTCCAGCAAGAATCCCTCTAGGCCGCTGTACACTCCCTGCGGAATGTTGGTGCTGAAGGTGTAGTTGCCGCCCGGCGTCGAAATCTGGATGCAGTTGCATTGAATTCTCGCCACCGCCACGCCAAACTTCAGCGTATGCGAGCGATGCACCCAGTCCACCTCATCCGACTCCGTCAGCGTATTCTGCAGCCATCGTAGCGGCAGATACGGGCTCACACCGGTCGTTGCAATATTGGAGATCGTGATTGTGCCCATGGGCCGGCCGGGAATGAACGTCATGATTGACGGCGCATTGCTCAGGTCGTCCGTTTCGCTCTGGTTGGTGCGCACAAAGCTCTCGCTTGCAATGTTGAGTAGTTTGTCGCTGAAGATGTGGCGATCCTGAACTGTGATGTACTGGTTCCGTTCGGGGTCGGACTCGAAGTTCGGCAAAATCGCATTCAGCCCGGGAACTGAGATGTTGCCGCCGCCAGCCCACGGGTTTGTTTCAAGGCCAGAGTCGCTGATGTAACGGAAAGCGATATTGTTCTTGTCGGAAATGGCGTGATCCAGCCGCGCGGCAATGTAATTCTCGCTCTGCGGCTGCTCGCCCTGCTGTACATACTGCACGGAACCCGCGGCGGGCAGCGGAGTAGCGTTGTTTGGCAGCGGATATAGGTCAAGGAATGGCGCAACGTTCGGATTCACGCCCACATTTGCCAGCCCGCTCGAGGAATCACAGGTGAAATTCGGCGCCATGGCGCAGGGCAGGTAGCCGTTGTGCGCATTCTGGTCGGGAAGGTCCACGGTATTCAGCAGAGCCAGCGAGGCGCGCAGACCTTCGTAGTTCACAAAGTAGAAGGTCTTGTCTTTTTTGATCGGGCCGCCCACTGCGCCGCCGAACTGATACCGGTGAAATGCAGGCGGGCTCGACGTTGGATCGAAATAGTTGCGCGTATCCATCACACTGTTGCGGAAAAATCCGTAAGCCGAACCGTGAATCGCGTTCGATCCGCCGCGCGTGACTTCGTTTACCACTGACAACCCGTTGTATTGTGCGCTGAAATTGCTCGTCATGGTCTGGAACTCCGCCACGCCATCTACGCCCAGCGATGTTCCGATAATCTGCAGGCCCGCGCCCTGCCCCCAGAAGCTCCTGATCTCCATGCCATCCAGCAGCACTGAACCGCCGCTGATGCGCGCGCCGGCCACGCTGAAGCGCGGTGCACTGCCAAAGTTGGCGCCGCTGCTGGCCACCTGCAGCGGCTGTACGCCAGGGACCAGCGCAAAGAGCTGTTCATAGTCGCGGCCATTCAGCGGAAGGTCTTGCATCTGGTGCTCGCCAATCACGCCGCCGACTTCGCTCGTCGACGTGTTCACTTGCCCGGAGTCCGTCGAGACCGTGACGCTCTGCGTCACAGTGCCAACCGGCAGCTTGAAATTGGTCACCGCGGTCTGCCCTACGGCGAGGGTGATGCCGGTTTGCGTCTCGGTGGAGAACCCGGACGCCTGGGCCATCACCTGGTACCCGCCGATATCCAAAGCCAGAACGCTATAGCGTCCCTGGGAGTCGGTCACGACCGTGCGCGACGTTCCGGTCTGCTGACTGGTCACGGTTACGGTGGCTTTCGGAATCGCCGCACCCGAGGCATCGGTTACCTGCCCTGTGATGCTGGCGGACTGAGCGTACAACGCTGCTGAGGCAAATATGAGAAGCAGAATTACTGTGACAGACTGTGCCATGCGGCGCAGCCAGTTCTCCAAGGGAAGCATGCATGACCTCCAACAGCGCCCAAATCTACAGGGGTCTTCACAAAGAGAGCAATACGTATATGTTCAAGTGAACCTTCACTAAAATTTAATGGGGTCGAGTGCACTCGCAGGCGCGGCCCGAGCGGATTTCCCCGCTTTCGGCGGACAATTTCGGCGCCATCCACGCACACCGGGGCTGAGTCCTCTGGCAAGGCTGCCAGCACAGGCGGACAGCGATCTGGATAAGCAGCGAGCGCAGCCGCACCGCCTCAATCGCTCAGCTCTTCGAGCCGGGCAAGAATGCTCTCGGCCTGCTCAATCACCGGCCTGTCGACCATCTTTCCGTCGACCATCGCCGCTGCGCCGCCTGCGGCTTCCGCCGCGGCTTTCACCCGCTGCGCCCATGCCCGCTGCTCCTCCGTGGGAGCAAAGCAGGCATGGATCACGGGCACCTGCCTGGGATGGATACAGAGCTTCGCTCCAAATCCGAGCCGCCGGGCGCGTGCCGCCTCGCTGCGCACTTGCTCGATATCCTCGATTGCTACGGAAACTCCGTCCACGGGGCTGGCCAGCCGTGCAACCCGCGAGACCAGAACCAGGTGTGAGCGAAAGAGGTCCAGTTCTTCTCCGTCACCCTCGATCCCCAGATCCAGTTGCAGGTCCAGCGCGCCCAGCACCAGCCGCTCGACGCCAGGCTCCATGGCAATGCCATGGGCATTCCACACTCCCTGCGCTGTCTCGATCAGGGGAAAGATCGGTATGCCGCGCAAAACCTGGGCGACGGAGCGGATGTCCTCGCTGCTCTCCGCCTTGGGCAAAACTACACCCGCCACACCAGGCGTCTGGCACATTTCCAGATCGTCGGCGAACCACTCCGAACCCGGCGCATTCAGCCGCACCATGCCCGCATGGCCGGTCTCCAGCCAGCGCTGGACTTTTTCGCGCGCGCGCAGCTTCTCGGCCGGCGGCACCGCATCCTCCAGGTCAAGGATCACCTGGTCCGCCCCTGAGGCTTCGGCCTTGGCAAAGCGCTCGGGCCGGTTCCCCGGAACAAATAGATATGAGCGGGCGCGGCTTGCGGACACTGCGTGCATTCCTTGACTTTTCGCCTCTGGAAAAACGGCTTACTGCGGAATCTTGATCGTGCCAATCCCGTTGGCGATTTCAATCGTCGTTCCAAAAGGCTTGCTCAGCTCCTGCAGGTGCTGCAGAATCTTCACCGCCAGTTCCGGATCGGCCAGGCGCGGCACGCCGTAATCAGGCCTCCGGTCGACAGAGATCGTGATCGGTGTCAGCACCACCTCCACCGGCTTCCTGTTCTTGAAGATCACCTTCGCCACAACCGACTGGTTCCGCGGCGCATTGAGCGATCCCCCGAGGCCCGACAGCGGTCCGCCGCGGGCGTCGTAAGCCTCGGAGGGACGCGCGTCCGGGCCCAGTCCGTACCGCTTGTAAAAGTCGGAGGGCTCAACCCGCACAATGGCATCCTGGTAGAACAAGCCGCCGAGGCTGTAAAAAATCACCTTGCCCTTGTAGATTTCAATGCCGCGCAGTTGCTGCGGTCCGTGACCGACAAATACATCCGTGCCCGCATCCACTGCGGCATGTGCAAACTCGATCAGAAACTGCGTCGGCTTGCTGCCGCCGTCCGGTCCTGGAAGCCCCTCATGCGAGTGGATCGAGGTCACGACATAGTTGGCCATCTGGCGCGCGTCTTTGATGGACCGCGTAATCTCCGCCAGGTCGTCCGGATCGGCCTTGGTCCACACACCCGGCGTGTCGCTGGCCCGGAACGTCACCCGCGAGTATGGCGATAGCGGGTCCGCGATGCTTGGAAAGCTGACAGTGGGCGCCTTTTCCGCGGCGGAGGCCCGCATGCCGAACTGCCTCAGTTGCAGCTCTTCCTGAATCTTCTGGAGCGCCGCAAACGAAGCCGGATCGACTTCATAGATCGTCTCGTGATGGAGCGGGTTGATGCCCGGCCTGCCCTGCATGTCCGGCCGCGGGTCTCCTGCCGGAGCTGACTCGAGAAATGTCGAGGTGCACGCCAGAATCGCAACCCGCCCTTGCGCCAGGGACAGATAATGCGGTTCGCGCGCTTCGCCCAGTGTGCGTCCAATGCCCGCGTAGACCGCGCCGTCCGCCTTCAGCGTATGCAGCGTATCCAGCACGCCCTGAATGCCGAAATCGAACGAGTGGTTATTTACCGCGCCAAAGAGATTGAACCCCATCCACTGCAGCTCCTTCAGCATCGAGGGGTCGGCTGCCATATAGGTGTTTCCCGCAGTGGGCGCCGGATACGCCTTGTCGCTCGGATACGTCTCCTCGATATTCGTGAATGCGGCATTGCCCTCGCGCACCGCCTTCACCACGCCCATAAACCCCGGATCGTTCAGCCGGACGCTCGGCGGCGTCATCAGCATCGAGTCGCCCGTCAGGGTCAGCGTAAAGTCCGGAATCGGAAAGCTCGATTGCGCAATGAGCGCGGGTGAAATGAGCACGGCAGCCAGCAGAAGGCTTAACCGCCTCATCCATGCAATTCCTTCCAGATGGAAAAATCGCGCCCTCGTGGCCTTCCCCTGTGTCGCCGCCTGTGCGGCTCCGCGCTTTGTCCAGCACATCAACATGATTCAGCTCTCCTTGAATGCCCGGAATGGCGAGCGGTCGTTCAGGATGCAATTCTGTCCGGAGTCATTCGGCGGTCCATTGCTATACCAAACAGACGGTTTCCGGCAATCTCAAATCCGCGAATGAAAGGTTTATGCCTCGTTAAGCAGTGGCTTCACCGCGCGCGAGCCGGCTTAATTTCGCAGGAATGCCTGGTTCGGGAGATCGAGAGTGCATGCCGCCGGGGAAGTGGTTACAGTCAGGTGCGTGCAAAAACCGGATGCCAGCGATGCGACTGCAGCGAAGCACAACACCAGCGAGGATGCGTTGAGCGCTGCGCACACCCCAAACCGATGGCTCACGGCACTTGCCGCCGTATGCGTGCAGATTTGCCTCGGAGCAGCCTATGGCTGGAGCGTCTTCAAAAACCCCCTGATGCACACCGAGCACTGGCCGGAGACCGCGGTCCAGCTCAACTTCACGCTCACACTCGTTTTTCTCGGCGCGGGCACCATTCTCGGCGGCTTCTGGCAGGATCGCGTCGGTCCCCGCCGCGTCGCCACTGCCGCGGGCCTGCTCTATGGCACCGGCTATCTCATCGCCTCTTTCGCCACAGCGCATCACTCCCTCGCCGGAATCTATATCGGCTACGGCTTTGTCGCCGGCCTGGCCATGGGCATGGGCTACATCTGCCCCATCGCGGCTCTCGTCAAATGGTTCCCCGATAAGCGCGGCCTGATGACCGGCGTCGCCGTCTGTGGATACGGATTCGGTGCTCTGGTCATGAGCCCCATCGCGGCCTGGGAGATGCTGCATTATGGCGTGCCCGCCACGTTTGCCACGCTCGGCATGGGCTATCTCCTCATCGTCGTCTGCGCGGCGCAGTACTTCACCAATCCCCCCGTGGGCTGGATCCCAGCAGGCTGGACACCCCGCACTGTTGTTGCGCAAAACGCCAGCACCCGCAGCTTTACGCTTGCTGAGGCTGCCCGCACATGGCAGTTTTATCTCCTGCTCTCCCTGCTTTTCCTCAACATGTCATCCGGCATCATGGTCATCAGCCAGGCCTCGCCCATGGCCGAGGAAATGGCGGGCCTTTCCGTGCTCCACGCGGCGGGTATCGTCGGCGTGGTCTCCATCTTCAACGGCATCGGGCGGCTCTTCTGGGCCTCGATCTCCGATTACATCGGCAGGCCCCAGGTCTATCTCCTCCTGTATCTCGTCCAGGCTGGAGTCTTCTTCGCGCTGCCTCATCTTCATTACTGGGTCTGGTTCGCGGCGGCGCTCGGGCTCATAGGCCTCTGTTACGGCGGCGGATTCGGCACCATGCCCTCTTTTGCCGCCGACTACTTCGGCACGCAGCATCTGGGAGCTATCTACGGCGTCATTATGTTCGCGGCCAACCTCTCCGCAATTCCCTCGCCGATGATGATCGCCCACTTCCACCAGAGATTCGGCAGCTACCAGCCCGCCATCCACGTCATCACCGTGGTCATGCTGTGCGCCATGATCCTGCCCAGAATCGCCCGCCGGCCAGGTAAGGAAAACGCCTCGTCTCCTCCGGCTCTTGCGGCCCGTTAGCCGTTTCTGTTTGCGCGCCCGCTAAACAATGTGCTCGGCATGCAGCGCGGCAACCGCCGCTTCGTCGTATCCCAGCTCGGCGAGAATCGCATCTGTCTGCTCGCCCAGTTGGGGCACCGGGCCCATGTGCGGCTCGAATGCCGCCGGACTGCCGGGCGGCAGCAGCGCAGGCACAGGCCCCACCGGCGTATCGATCTCCTGCCAGCGGTTGCGCGCCTTCAGTTGAGGATGCGCCCACACATCCGGCATCTCGTTCAGGTGCGCGTTGGCAATCTGCGCATCCTCCAGCCGCTGGATCACCTCATCCGCCGAAAGGCGGGCAAATTCCTCTTCGATGATGCGGCGAAGCGCCACGCGCTCGCTCGACCGCTTGGAATTGGACTCAAACCGGGAATCCGCCGCGAGATTCGGCTGCCTCAGCACGCTCTCACAAAACACCTTCCACTCTCGCTCGTTCTGCAATCCCAGCATCACCGTCTTGCCATCGCCCGCCGTGAACGGCCCATACGGATAAATCGTCGCGTGCGATGCGCCCACGCGCTCCGGTGGCGGCGAACCCGCCCAGGCATAGTACAGCGGATACCCCATCCACTCCACCATGCACTCCAGCATCGATATATCGATGCGGCAGCCTTTGCCCGTCTGCTGCCGCGTCAGCAGCGCGGCCAGAATATTTGAATACGCATACATGCCCGCGCAGATATCGGCAATCGAGTTGCCCGCTTTCGACGGCTCATCGCGCGTTCCCGTAATCGAGACGAACCCTGACTCGCTCTGGATCAGAAGATCGTATGCCTTCTTCTCACCGTAGGGGCCTCCTGTGCCGTACCCGGAGATATCGCACACAATCATGCGCGGAATGCGCTTGGAAAGCTCCTCGTAGCCCAGGCCCAGACGCGAGGAGGCGCCGGGGGCCAGGTTCTGCACAATCACATCGGCCCTGTCGACGAGCTTGCGCAGAATCTCGCGCCCCCTGGGGTGTTTCACATCCAGAGTCAGGCTTTCCTTGGACCGGTTGCACCAGACGAAATGCGACGAAAGCCCATCCACCCGCTCATCGTATGCGCGCGCAAAATCGCCTACGCCCGGCCGTTCGATCTTGATCACGCGCGCGCCAAGATCGGCCAACTGCCGTGTGCAGAACGGGGCGGCAATTGCATGTTCCAGCGAAATGACAGTGATGCCGATCAGCGGTCCCAAACTTCAAATCCCCGAAAAAACAGCAAATAAGGCGTGTGTCGAACGATCAAAACCGGGCGTCTTGGCAAGGCGGCGCGGTCTTGCGTTATGTATGAACGATTGCCGTCGCTTCCATTGCCAGCCATCCTTCTGCATCTGAGGCCCAGAGTTCGACTCTGTTTTCGCTTTCATGGAAACGCCCTGAGATTGTGAAGAGCGCGGTATCAAAAATCGGCCGGATTGACCGGAAGCTGAACATGTCGACTGTTGCCGAGGGAAGGTTGCGCCGCAGCAGATCGGCGAGCAGGGTTGCAATCAGAGGGCCATGGACAATCAGCCCTGGGTACCCCTCGGATTGGCTGGTGAAACTTCTGTCGTAATGAATCCGGTGCCCGTTGAACGTCAGCGCCGAATAGCGGAAGAGAAGCACCGCCTGAGGATGAATCTCGCGCCTCCAGGCCGCGGCGCTGGGGGAGGGCTGCGGCGCCGGCCCAATCTCGCCTGCCTGCTTCGCTCCGCGATAAACGATGTCCTGCTCTTCTTCGACTGCCGTCACTCCCGCCTTCGTGATTGTGTGCTTCACGCGCACAAAGACAAGCTGCCCCGTCTTGCCCTGTTTCTCGGTCACATCCACGATGCGCGATGTGCGTTCAACGCGGTCCCCCACGCGCAGCGGCTGAGAAAACGTAAATCGCCCGCCGGCAAACATCCTCCGCGGCAGCGGCACGGGCGGCAGAAATCCGCCGCGCTTCGCATGACCATCTTCGGCTAGCTCCGACATGCGATGCAGGGGTAGAAAATAGAGCCAGCTCCACAGCGGAGGCAGTAGATCGCCCTCCTGTGGAAGCGGGTCCATGCGATCGAGCGTTGCGGAGAGAGCTGCAATCGGCCTCGGCACAATGGTGTCGGAGGATGACTCTGCCCGGCCGATCCAGGAGCGCATCCGCTCCATATCCAGACTCTGTAACTGGCTCGGGGGCATGCTCATAGTGCAGCTAGAATGCCCGATCAACCTATGTCACACAATCTAGTTTTCTTAAACTCGGTATTAGTCTCAGATTAAGTCGCTCTGGGTGGAGATGCACTCGCGCACATAACACGTGAAGCCCGGCTCTTCGCGATGCGGAGAGGCTGCAGCACTGTTGGGTTGTGAATCATTTTGCTACTTCGGGCCCACGAGTTCCAGGCCAACTTCTGCGTTGGCATCGGCCACCAGCAGGTCCACCAGCTCGCGTGCAAAGGAGGGCAGCATCTGCATGTCGCGCACGCAGATCTTCAGGTTCCGCACGGCCCAGTCGTCGTTCAGTTCGACGATGCGGATCTTCATGTTCTTCTCGTGCCGGCGTGCCACGGACTCGGGCAGAATGCCCACGCCGACATTCTCCTCCACCATGCGGCACAGCGCCTCGAAGTTGCCCACCTGGATGCGCACCTTGAGCGGCATGTTGATCTCCTTCGCCGCCTGGCTGATATATGCATGCATCGCGCTGCCTTCCAGCAGCCCCACATAATCGCACTCCAGCGATTCG
>DASZRQ010000179.1:0-4538 GCA_035549115.1 Occallatibacter sp.
GCCGTTCATCGCCGCCGCCGCCATCGACGCGCTGCGCAAATATCCCATCCTCAATGCTTCGCTTGAGAGCGCGAACATCCACTACCACGCCAATATCAATCTCGGCATCGCCGTCGCGCTGGAGTGGGGCCTGATTGTGCCGGTGGTTCGCGCTGCGGAGGCCGCAACCTTCGCCGCGCTGGCAAAGAGCATCAACGATCTGGCCGCACGCGCCCGCAACAAAAAGCTCACGCCCGACGAGGTCGGCGGCTCCACATTCACGCTCACCAACTCCGGCGTCTTCGGCGGCGAATTCGGCACGCCCATCATCAATCAGCCGGAGTCCGCCATCCTCGCCATCGGCGGCCTGCGCAAGGAGCCCGTGGTGCTCACCGACGCCGAGGGCAACGACACCATCGCCATCCGCTCCGTGCAGTACTACTGCCTCGGCTTCGACCACCGCCTCATCGACGGCGCCGACTCCGGCAAATTCATGAGCGAGTTCAAGACGACGCTGGAGAACTGGGACCGCTCCATCGGCTGATTACCGCGACCCCCACGCCAGCCCGTCGGAAGCGCGTCCGGTCGCAACCGTCTTCTCCACTTTCCACGTGCCAAGGTCGATCTCCGCCACCTGGCTCGAGCCTGGGAAGGAGACCCATGCGTGCCTGCCGTCCGGCGTCGTAATCACTTCCTCCGGGTCGGGCGGCGTGGCAATCATCCGCGCCACCTTCATTGTGGCCAGGTCCACCACCGCAATCTCATTCTTCGCCGGAATCGTCATCATCAGCCAGCGCCCATCGCGCGTCGGCGCGCTGCCGTAGCCCAGCCCGTCTATCGCCACCCACTTCGCCACTGCATCGGTCTTCGTGTCGATCACCGCAATGCGCGGCTGCGTCTGGTCCGCGGTAAATACCCAGCGGTCGTCGTTGGAAATCGCAATCCGCTGTGTCTCGCCGGAGATGGGAATGATCTTCGCTACCCTGCGCGCCTTCAGGTCCAGCACGCTCACGGTTCCTGGTCCCACATTTGCCGTGTAGCCGCGCAACCCATCGTGGGCAATCGCCAGCATGTGGCTCTGCGCCTGCCCCGTGGGAACAGCGCCCACAATCTTCAGCGTCTTCGGATCGATGATCGTGACCGTCTTGTCGATCTCCGTCGTCACATACAGCAGTCCATCCCTGGGACCAAAGACCGCGCAGTGCGGCCGCACGCCGTGGCTGAATGCGATGTTTCCAATCACCCTGCGCGCCGCCAGGTCGATGACAGCGATGTTCATGCCGTCCGTGCCCGGCTTGCCCACGCCGGAGTTGCCGTAGACCGGCACAAACGCCAGCCTGCCATCCGGCGAAGCTGCCACCTCGTGCCCGGTGATGCCGCCCTCCGGCACTGAGGCAAGCACCTTGCCTGTTGCCGGATCGACGATGCTCAGGCTCTGCTGACCCTTGACCGCCACCAGCAGCCGGGCCTGCGCGGCCGCGGCGCATGGCAGCGCACTCAAAACAGCTATCAACGCAATCCGATGCAGAGCGCGCAAAAAGACCTCCGGTAAACCACGCAACGACTATATCTCAGCCGTCATCCCTGCGCCGCCCACGGATCATATGTGCCCACGCTCCATGAGTGGCCCTCGGGGTCCTTCACCGTAAACTCGCGGCTGCCATACGCCGTGTCCTGGATCGGACGTACAATCGTGCCGCCCGCGGCCTGCGCCCGCGCATACGCCGCGTCCGCATCCGGCACAACCACATAGGCGCTGCGCGTCTCCCTGCCGCCGAACTCGCCCGGCGAGCCAAACCCTTTCCCATACGCGTCATCCTTGTGCGAGCCCAGCATGATCATGCCGCCGCCCAGCGTCAGCTCCGCATGGACAATCGTGTTGTCCGGCCCCGGATACACCGCGTGCCGCGCAAAGCCCAGCACCGTGCAGAGCCATTCAATCGCTGCGGGCGCATCGTGGTAGCGCAGGGTGGGCATAATCGTTGACCTCATTTCGCCGGCCGTTGTCATCGCAAACCTCCGTATCCTTCCTCAACTGCCCTGCCAGCATCGCACGTCCGCGGCGGGCGTTCTTGGAAAAATCGGAAGTTCTACTCGGCGGAGATATGGTTGGCCCACTGCGTGCGCTGCGCGGTATAGGTCGTCGCATCCACGCCGGAAAAGGCGCGAAACTCGTTTGCAAAGTGCGCCTGGTCATAGTAGCCGCAGTCCAGCGCCAGCTCCGCCCAGCGCACGTCAACACCCGCGTAGAGTTGCTGCACGGCCCGCTGAAAGCGCTGTACCCTCAGCCAGGTCTTCGGCGCAAGCCCAACCTCCTCGCGAAACACCTGCGAAAACCGGCGCTCGCTCCAGCCGGTCTGGCGCGCAATCTCGCGCACAGAGCTGGCAGTGCCCCGGCGTAGCAGCCGCAGCGCAAACGGAATCTCCGCGGCCGCTGCATCATGCGCAGCGTGACGGCAGAGGCCAGCCGTTCGCGAAGAAAACCCTCCATGCAGCGCAGGCGTGCGGCGGGAGTCGCCAGCTCGAGCAGCCGCTCGCGCAGGCCGCGTGCCGCGGCATTCCACACATCGTCCAGCGGCGTGCTGCGGTTGCTGAAGAGGTCCACCGCGTCGCACGCGAAGAGGGCAAACCCGCCGGGCTCGAACACCACGCCGATCAGGTCGGCCATGTCCGTGCAATCAACGATCTCGCACATGGACCGCGCACCCACCACCAGTGCCGGAGCCACGCGCTGCGCCGGAGCATCCTCCGGGCAGTCGAGCAGGTAGTCGCGGTTCAGGTTCAGAATCACCTGCACCCGGCCCGTCGGCAGAATGCGCTCGCGGCTGTGCGCAGAAACCTGCGCCTGCGCATACCACAGCGACCGGACCAGTCCGGCCAGCGGCGCGGCGGGAGTGTACTCGAGATAGAGCACGGCGAACCCTCAGCCCATGGTACGCCGGTGCGGGCGTATCCTTGCCCTCATGAGCCTTCCCGCGCGCGACCGCGAACTGGTGCAGATCATGGACGCGGCCCTGGCCGATGCCGCCCGCCGCGCCGGCCCGTGGCTTGTCTGCCGGCCCGGCTGCACGCCCTGCTGCCACGGAGCCTTCGCCATCAATGCCCTCGACGCCGCACGCCTGCGCGCGCATATGCAGGCATTGCATGCAGAGGATCCCGGTGCTGCCGAGGCCATTCAAGAACGCGCCCGCGCGTGGCTCGCCGAGTTTGGTCCCGAATTTCCCGGCAACCCCTCCACCGGCATCCTCGGCATAAGCGAGGGAGAGCAGGCCCGCTTCGAAGACTTTGCCAGCGATGCCCCCTGTCCTGCTCTCGATCCCGCAACCGGCCTCTGCGCGGTCTACGAGGCGCGCCCCATGACCTGCCGCGTCTTTGGCCCGCCCGTGCGCATGCAGCAAGCCCAGGCTGAGGGCCTGGGCTGTTGTGAGCTGTGCTTTGCGGGAGCAAGCGAGGAAGAGATCGCCGCCTGCGAGATGCCCATTCCCCACGCGCTCGAAGAGGAGCTGCTCTCCGAACTCGGAGCATCGGGCGAAACCGTGGTCGCCTTCGCCCTGCTGGGTTGACTACCTCTTCGCTGTGCGCGCGGACTCTGCGCCGCGCGTCTCTTCCAGCGCCTGATCGATGAGCTGATACAGCCGGCTGCGGTCGACCACTTCCACAAACGGCGCACCCTTGCTGCCGGAGGTGACTACCCAGATCGTCGGCGTGTGCTCAATGCCGATGCGCTGGCCCAGCGCGTAGTCGGCCTTCACCTCGGCCTGCAGCTTGCCCATCGGGTCAATCGCAAAGGGCAGCGCTACCTTGTGGTCCGCTGCAAACTTCTCCGTGAACTGCCGCAGCCCATTCCGGTCGACAATGGAGGGCTGGTTGGCGAACACTGCATCGCGGTAGTCGTCACCCAGCTTCTTGCTCCGGGTGTCGAACCATCGCGCATTGATGGCCGCCTGCATGCTCCAGGCATGGAAGGGCAGCGGAAAATCATGCCGCACCCAGGGAATCTTGTAGTGCTCCGCGGCCTCGCGCAGCAGCGGGTTGGCGCGCGCGCAATCCGGGCACTCCAGGTCTTCAAACTCCACAATGGCCACGCGCGCGCCCGGCGGCGGCTTCAGTGCGCTGGGGTCGTGCACCTGCGTGGTGGGCGGCGCGCCATACTGCGCGTGGGCCCAGGAGGCAGGAAGCGCCAGCAGGGCGGCGGCAGCAAGGCCAGCCAGCAGGCCGGCGCGGTTGAGCAAAGCGGGGAAGCGAGAAACGAGGAATCGGCGCATGATAATTGGACGGCTCCCTTGCCTCCATTGTAACGGCTCACGCGCGCAAAAATTGCGCCGCGCTATTCGCGGTCGCGCTTGCGCGCGGCTATCCAGTGCTTCCACGCGTAGTCCACGGCCAGCGATCCGCCAATCGCAAGTCCGATCAGAATCAAAAGCAGCAGCTTCACTGTGCGCCTACCGCCCCACCACCAGAATCGTAAACGTCCCCGGAATCATCGGCGGTCTTGGCCGCGGATTCTGCGGCGTCGGGGCCGGCCGCGGTCCAAACTGCGCCGTCACCAGATAGGCGCG
>DASZRQ010000180.1:0-5865 GCA_035549115.1 Occallatibacter sp.
AAGCCGGAAAAAAAGAAAGGCTTCAGCCTGTTTGGCTGAGCGCTACACATAAACCTGTTGATAGGAATGGTGCCAAGTGGAACATCTAAATCTGGAGACCTTTAAATCGGAAGTCCACAGGACGCTGATCTCGAAGCTCGATCTCGAGAAGCTGTCGCGCGTGAACTCGAATCAGGCCCGCCAGGCCGTTTCCAGCATCATCAGCGAGATCATCACCGACCGTCGCGTTCCCCTGAGCTTCGACGAGCAGGAGAAGATCCAGACCGACCTGCTGGACGAAGTCTTCGGCCTGGGTCCTCTGGAACCGCTGCTGAAAGACCAGAAGATCTCCGATATTCTCGTCAATGACAAGGACCATGTATTCATCGAGCGCGGCGGCCTGCTGACGCGCGCCGATGCCTCATTCCGCGACGACCGCCATCTGCTGCAGATCATCGACCGCATCGTGTCCCGCGTGGGCCGGCGCGTCGACGAGTCCTCGCCGATGGTGGACGCCCGCCTGCCCGACGGCTCCCGCGTAAACGCGATTATTCCCCCGCTGGCCCTGGACGGACCTTCCCTCTCGATCCGCCGCTTTGGCACCGGCCCGCTGGCTGCCAATCAGCTCGTGCAATTGAAAAGCATTTCGGCGGAGATGATGGAGCTGCTGTCCTCGGCGGTTCGCGCCCGGCTCAGCATTCTCATCTCCGGCGGCACAGGCGCCGGCAAGACGACGTTCCTCAACATCCTGTCGCAGTACATTCCGCAGAACGAGCGCATCATCACCATCGAGGACGCCGCCGAACTGCAGCTTGCCCAGGAAAACATCGTGCGCCTCGAAACGCGTCCGCCCAACGTGGAAGGCCAGGGCGCCATCCGCCAGCGCCAATTGCTCATCAACTGCCTGCGTATGCGTCCCGACCGCATCGTCATTGGTGAGTGCCGTGGCGAAGAAGCCTTCGACATGCTCCAGGCCATGAACACCGGCCACGAGGGCTCGATGACCACCATTCACGCCAACACCGCCCGCGACGCTTTGACCCGTCTCGAGTCGATGGTGGCCATGACCAACCTGAACCTGCCGGAGAAAACCGTGCGCCAGCAGGTGGCCTCGGCTCTCACCATCGTGGTGCAGTGCTCGCGCCTGAGCGATGGCAGCCGTAAATGCACCAGCATTCATGAGATCACCGGCATGGAAGAGAACGTCATCTCCATGCAGGAGATCTTCTCGTTCCAGAAGAAGGGCATTGGACCGAACGGCAAGGTACTTGGCGTCTTCAAGCCGAGCGGCATCCGTCCGCGCTTCCTGGAGCAACTGCGCACGGCGGGCATCTTCCTGCCGCCGGCCTTGTTCGAGCGGGTCACTGAAGTCAGCTAGAACGAAAGGAGGATCGGGCCAATGGGTTTGATCACAATTTTTATCTTCATCGCCGTGTTTGTCGTGGCCGTTCTGATCGCCACCGCCACCGGCGTGGGCGCGTCCAAACAGGACAAGGCGATGCTTGCCCGGCTCGACTCCGCGCTGGCTACCAGCCACAGCGGCGGCGAGATGTCCGATCTCCTGGTCGATGTCCGCAAGAACGAAATGCTCAGCACCATTCCTTTGATGGACCGCGTGCTGCGCAATCTCGAGCTGACACCGCGTCTGCGCCGCCTCCTTTACCAGGCCAATGTGAAGTGGACCGTCGGCCATTTGGTGTTGATGTCCATCGCGGCCTTTATCATTCCCGGCTATCTGATTTACTGGAAGACCGGACAACTGCTTCTGGCAGCCCTGATCGGCCTGGCCTGCGGATTTGCACCAACCGGCTATGTGCTCTTCCTGAGAAACAAGCGGCTGGCCAAGTTTGAAGAAGGCTTGCCCGAGGCGCTCGACCTGATCTGCAGCGCGCTGCGCGTGGGCCACAGCCTCAACTCAGCTTTGGGGCTGGTGACGCGCGAGTGCCCCGATCCTGTGGGCCCCGAGTTCAAGGTCTGCTTCGAGGAGCAGAACTACGGCCTTGAACTGAAGACAGCTCTCGAAAATATGGTGAGCCGCGTTCCGGTGCAGGACCTGAGGATTGTGGTGACCGGCATTCTGATCCAGAAAGAAAGCGGCGGCAACCTGGCCGAGGTTCTGGAGAAGACCGCAGACGTGATTCGCGAACGGTTCCGCCTGAAACGCCAGGTAATGACGCATACCGCGCAGGGCAGGTTGACTGGCATGGTGCTGACCTGTCTTCCTATTGCTCTAGGCTGCGCACTGTACTTCGTAAACCCCAAGATGATGAGCCTGCTGTGGACGCGCGAGATCGGCATCAAGCTGCTCTATGCTTCCGGCATTCTGATCGTCATCGGCGGTGCAATTATCCACAAGATCGTCAACATGGATGTATAGAGGGACGTATGGGTATAGCCATTGCCGCATTTATCGCCGTCTTTGTCGTAATTGCCAGCATTGGACTGCTGATCTTTTACCGCGAGACAATCCAGGCGCGCATCAGTTCGGTAATCAACCCGCAGGTCCGCCAGCAGCAGGACATCAAGGCCAAGCTGCTGAATACGCGCGACGTCCTGGAAGGTGTGGTCGAGCGCTTCGAGCGCGTCGTCCCCAAAAGCGAAGCTGAAACCGGTGTCATCCAGGAACGCTTGATCCGTGCCGGTTACCGCGAAGACTCCGCACTTAAGATTTTTTACGGCGTTAAGGGCATTACGCCGATAGCTCTCGGTTTGGCGGGCTGGGCTTCTGGGCTCGGCGGCAAGAATCCGCTTTTCATGATTCTGGCCTGTGTGGGCGTCGGATTCCTGGCTCCGGATTTCGTGCTCGGCAAACTCATTGAGCGCCGGCAAGCCAAGGTCCGCCGCGGCCTGCCCGATGTGCTCGACATGCTTGTGATTTGCGTGGAGGCCGGACTGAGTCTTGACCAGGCAACCGCACGCACCGCTGAAGAGCTGCACCACGCACAGCCAGTGCTGAGCGACGAACTGAAGGTTGTGGCCCTGGAACAGCGTGCCGGCAGCGCCCGTGCCGATGCATGGAAGCATTTTGCCGACAGAACCGGTGTGGATGTAGTGCGCAATCTAGTGTCAATGCTGGTTCAATCAGAGCAATTTGGCACCAGCGTTGCAAAAACTCTGCGTGTACACTCGGATACGCTTAGGACCAAGCGTGTCCAGGAAATTGAAGAAAAGGCGGCGAAGCTTTCAGTCAAGCTGTTATTTCCGCTGGTGTTCTTCATCTTCCCGTCGTTATTTGTGGTGGTCCTGGGTCCGGCAGTGATCATGATGTCGGATTCGTTCAAATCGCTGTTTGGGCACTAGGGTAAAGGAGGAACAACACAATGGGTGGACCGACAATGATCCGGGTGGTTGCCGGCGTACTGTTTGTCATCGTGCTGGTGATTCTCATCCAGCGCCGCCGCACGCGCGTTAAGTAGAAACCTATAGACGGGAGGCTCACGGGTATCTTCTTGTGTGCCATTTCATCCCGTTGAGTACGGAAATCTTAGAAAGGGGTATTGCAATGGGTGGACCGACAATGATCCGGGTGGTTGCCGGCGTGCTGTTTGTCATCGTGCTGGTGATTCTCATTCAGCGCCGCCGCACGCGCGTCAAGTAAATCACTTTTCGCGCAGGTGCAGTTTCGGCAGATTTTTTGGAGTCGGATTATTTAGAACAGAGAGTGCCTGTTCTCCAGCGATTAAGTCACGAAACAGGTAGCGGTATTGTGGATTTTCCCAGAGCTGGCATACTCGGCCAGGCAGCCGATTGATTTCAATCGGCTGCTTTGCGGACAGGGTACGCCGGTCAGGTGCGTTTTGGGTTGGTTTTCCTCAATCTTCCTTTTATCTGCGGTATTCTCGAAGTATCTCTAAAGCTGGACAGCGATAACGACGGCGCGAGTTCCCTGCAACAGAAGGCGCAGGGAAGTTCTCAGGGGCAATGGATGAGTCATTACGAGCCACATACCGAGAAAGAAAGTTCGCTCAAAACATGGCTTAAGAATTGGCTGTCTTCTGACCGCAGGCGTGCCCGCCGTCAGCCACTGCCCGGCGTCGTTGCCTACTACTGGACGGGCAGCGCTCCGCGCGCCTACCAGATCGCTGATATCAGCTCGAGCGGCTTCTACCTGCTGACCGAGGAGCGCTGGTTTCCCGGCACGATGGTTCTGATGACGCTGCAACGGACCGACAGCGACGGGCAGAATCTGGACGACTCCATCGCCGTACAGTCCCGCGTAGTGCGCTGGGGCAGCGACGGGCTGGGACTCGCGTTTGTTCTCTCGCGCAGTGACCAGCCGGACACCATGCGGCTCCATGGCGCAGACAAGAAGACCTTGGAGCGCTTTCTCGCCCGCCTGAAAGAGGCTGCGGTCGTCGCCAATTAAGCGGCTGCGCTGCTTAGTTTTGGTCTTCCGGAATAATCAGCAGAATCTCGACGCGGGCTGGTTTGCCGTCGTGCTTGGCCGGCCGGAACTGCCACTGCTGCAGGGCGGCCAGGAGCAATTGCGCCTGGCTGAACCGCGGCGGAAAGACCACGGACAGACCTTCGAAGCGCCCTGCCGCGTTCACGAATCCATGCACCATCAGCGCATCGGCATTCACGTTTTCCGGGCTTGCGTTGGGACGCACCAGGAAATACGGCCAGGGCGCATCCACGTGCTTATCGCCGCTTGCCGTTTTGGCATCCACGTCGGCCGGCAGAGAGTACTGCAGGATCCAGTTTCTGGATAGCCCCACTTTGAGATACACCGAATAGATCAGCCGGCCACCCCAGATGTCGTTTGTTTCGGGATACTCGTCGGAAAGAGTCGAGCCAACCACCACGACGCCAAACTGTCCATTGGGCGGCAAACTGATGCGTGTAAACGAGGGCTCGGCTCCCTGCCCCGTGCCTCCCGGGCCGCCGCCTCCGGTGCCTGTGGCCGACTTCGTGTTGCCGCTCCCTTTTCCATTGCCGGCGTTGGCGCCGTTCCCGGCAGAGGTTCCATGCTCGTTGCCGGCTGGTCCATTTGTCCTGCCGCCTGCGCCCTGGCTCTGCGGCGTGCCATTCTGCGCACCCTGGCTGTTCGCTGTGCCCGGACCATTCTGCTGGCCGTTGCCGGACTTACCGACACCCAGCGCTCCATCCTCGGTGCCGCGAGCCGTCTGATTGAAGGCCGGCAGCATAATGGTTCCCTGCGTCATATGGTTTTCGGCGATCGACATGACCGCGCCCGAGGCTTCCTGGGTCGAGATATCGTTATGCGTCTGCGGAAGCCGATCAGCGAGATCCGGCCCGCGCACCATGATCGGCGTGCTCGATCCTGGATCGGGCATCGGCAGCTTGGATGTGAAGGCCGTGGTCGAGATCGGTGTGTCCGTAAAATTCTGCTGCGGCGTGGGCCGCACGATGGCTGGCCGGACGTTGACGTTCGCCATCTTTTGCACTGGCGCGGTCTGTAGCTTTACATCCGGTCTCTTGGCGGACCATAGCAACAGAGAAGGCAGCGGGGTCTGCTTCATCACAATCGGCGTATCCGGCACATCGGGCTGCACCACGGTGCGGTCGGCCAAATGCAGCTTGGGAATCTGGCGCAGGCTGGCAGCGGCTGCAGCGCCCGCGCTGTGCGCCGCAGCCTGATGCGCCGGAGAGCTTTGTCCTGGATACATGCCGCTTGCTGCAGCGTTGCGCACGCGCTCGAGTTCAGAGCTTGAGATATCCACCTGCCGCAGAACGTAGCGATCGGTGGCCTCTTTCATGTTGATGCGGGGCGCGAAGATGAATCCATACAGAATGAGCCCGGCTACAAGAACATGCACAACCATCGACGCGATGTAGACGTATGGTTTCTGGCGTGTCGATGTATCCTGGGCAAAAATCGAGATCGGGCGGGAAGACCCCATGGGGGATTGAGTTCCTCTCTCC
>DASZRQ010000181.1:0-18012 GCA_035549115.1 Occallatibacter sp.
GCCGGCGCTTGAGTTGGGCGATGCCTGAATAAAGTTCGCCTGGGCGCCTCCCGTTTCGCCCGTCAGGCCAAAGTGCTCCCAGCGCAGGCCAAGATTCAGCGTCAGCTTCTGCGTGATGGCCCAGTCATCCTGGAAATACGCACCGAAGTAGTTGCGGTTCGCGTGGACCTCGCCGAAGTTGGATGCATCGATCTGGTCCATACCGCCGGACATGTTCACGCCGTTGGGCACAGTGGCATCGGTTGGCGTAATCAGGAACTGCGCGCGTCCTGTTGTGCCGTCAACGCCATTCGCCGGCCCGTTCGCCGTCTGTTCCAGAGGCATCGATGTGTAGTTGCCGTCGAAGTAGAACGTGCCCTTTGAAGCTGGCGGCGCCACCCACGGGAAGTAGATGTACTGGAACTCGGCTCCGCCCTTGAACGTGTGCTTGCCATAGATCTTGGTCAGGTTCTCGGTCATCTGCTCCGTATCGCTGAAGCGGTTGCCTGGCAGCCACCCGGCGCCGCCAAGTCCGCTCATGGTGCCGATACCGATATAAGGCAGGCCGCCATTCAATGGAATCTGCGGAACTCCCTGGATGCCGAATTGCTCCGGAATGCCCATGGTGCTAGCGCCGGAAGGCAGGCGAATATCGTGGCCGCGCGTGTAGCCCACGCGCGCTTCGTTGATCAGCGTGGGAGAAAACGTGTGCGTGTAGCCAAGCGCAAATCCGCGCACGTTGTAAATCTCGGCGCCGTTGTTGTATCCGCCGCCGTCTGCAACGCCGTCGAAGGGAGGCGGCACGTTGCGCACGCTGCTGATGTAGTCGTAATGGAAGAATGCCTGATCGGCATCGCGGAACCGCTCGTCGATGCGCAGGTCGGCCGTGTCCGTGTTGCTCTGGTTAATCTTGACGATGTTGTAGTTGTAGAGAACACTCGACTCGGTCGGCGCGGGATAGAGCTGCATGATCTTGATCGCGTTCGCATCCAGCCTCTGCGAAGGAATCTGGTTGTTGCCGAAAGGATCGCGCACGTAGCCGGTTCCCGTCGCTGTCAGTCCCGTCACGGGGTCAACCTGGCCACTGGTGACAAGACGCGTTGTTGCCGGATCGAAAATCTGGCCATTCTGATAGCTGCGCCCCAGCAGGTCGGTGCGGGTAAATGTGCCGGTCGAGTTGAATAGGTCGGAAAAGTCCGTATAGCCGCTGTTGATTTCGGCCACGGTCGGCACTGTCGGCGCAAGTCCCGCGCCAAGGTTCGCACTCGCCTGGCTCTGCGCCTGCACGCCGTTCAAAATGCGCGTGCCTTCGTAGTCGGCAAACCAGAACATATGATCTTTGAAAAGCCGCCATCCTGCCGTCGCGCCAAATTGGTTCTGGCGCAGTTCCGGCTTCTTGCTCGCCGTGGCATTGGGCACAAAGTAATCGTTGTAGGCATCGAAGACATCGTTGCGAAGAAACTCCCAGGCCGAGCCGTGAAACTGGTTCGAGCCGGACTTCAGCGTAGCGTTCACAATGGCGCCGCCCGCGCGGCCGAACTCGGCGGGAAAGTCGCTGGTCATGACCTTGAACTCGGCAATCGCATCCACCGGCGGCTTGATCACATCGGCCTTGCCATCGAGGTAATCGACACTGTTGCTGTTGTTATCGATGCCGTCGAGCAGATAGTCATTCTGCGCGACGCGTGCGCCGTTGGCCACAAACTGGTTTGTAGCGCGTGCGCCCTGCTGCGGCAGCGTCACACCCGGCGTGACCATCACCAGCATGGTGTAGTCGCGGCCGTTCAGCGGAAGGCTGACAATCGATTTCTCATCGATCACCTGCCCCACAGAGCTGCTCTCGGTCTGCATCAGCTCCGGCGCTTCGGTCACTTCGACATTCTCCGTGACCGCGCCCGGCTGCAGCGTCACATTGACCAGAGCCTGCTGCTGAATGTTGAGGTGCACGTCCTGTACGGTGGCTTTCTTGAAGCCCTGCGCCTCGACCATAACGTTGTAGGTGCCGATTCCCAGCGGCGTGAACTCGAACCTGCCGTCGGCCCCGGTCTTCTTCGTCAACGGAGCCGCTGTTGCCTGATTCACAATCGTCACGGTCGCATTGGGAATAATTGCGCCGGTGCTGTCGGTCACTGTGCCCAAAATTGTGCCCGTATCCACCTGGGCTCTCGCGTCGAGCGCGCACATCGCTGCCAGCAAAATCAGCAGCGCCGTGCGACTCCATTGTCTCCAACTGCCTGTTCTCATGTCGTACCCCTCCAGCCTTCCAATGCCTGTGGCCTCTGAAAAACCCCGCTCTTTGCCGGTGCCGTCCTTCACACGAGCCGGAATTTTGCCGTCACCGTGTACGTACCCGGAAAGCCGCGAATCACTATAGGCAGCCGCCACAGCCCTGTCAAGAACTTTTCGTGTACGTAACCGGACACTCCTCACTTTCCCGAAATCCCATGAAAAAGAAAGCGTCTTCCAGGCCTTATCGGCCGCGGAGATGTACACCCCGAAATACAACGGCTTTCGTGCTACCCGTTCCCGCAAATCGTTTTATCTCGTATTCTTCCGTCTCCATTGGCCGCTCACTCCTTGAGCTAAGGATGGAAATATCGGTAACGTACCCGCTTTCCGGATTGCTTCCTCAGCCCGGATCAAAATCCCCCTTTCCCACGGGATACAATAGCCTCACTCATGACTGAAGGGGTTCCCAAGACCGTCGGCATCAAACAGATTGCGGCCGCAGCGGGCATCTCCATCGGTACCGTCGATCGCGCCCTGCACAACCGCCCCGGCGTCAATCCCAAAACCCGCGCCCGCGTGCTCAAGATCGCGGAGAGGCTGGGCTACAAGCCCAATCTCGCCGCACGCAGCCTCAAACTGAATCGCCGCCTGCGGATTGCCGTGCATCTGCCCCAGCAGATCGCCTCCTTCTTCGATTCTCTCCGCGACGGCATTCGCGAGTCGGCTGCCGCCATGCACGGTGCGACCATCGATCTCACCTTCCGCACCTATCCTCACCTCGGCGAAGGCGACATTCGCCTTCTCGAAGACGACCTCGGCCGTGAATACGACGGGCTGATCATGACGCCGAGCAACCCTGCGCAGGTTGAGCCGCTGATTCGCCGCTACAGCGAGCGCGGCACAGCGGTTGTCTGCGTGGCCAGCGACGCGCCGCGCGCCGCACGGCTTGCCTCGGTTTCTGTGGATGCCGCTGTCAGCGGCAGCATTGCCGCCGAGTTGCTCGGCACGGTGCTGCAAGCCGAGGGCGCCGTGGCCACCATCACCGGCGATCTCAATACGCTCGACCACGGCGAGAAGTTGCGCGGCTTTGCCGCCGCTCTCGCCACCATGGCTCCGCACCTCACGCTGATTCCGGCAATCGAAACCCACGAAAGTCCCAAAGAGGCATACCGCGCCACGCTCGCGCTGCTCAAGCGCAAGTCGCGCCCCGTCGGCATCTATATCAATACGGCGAACAGCCTTCCGGTCCTTCGCGCCATCGACGAGAACGGCATGTGGGGCCGCATCCGCGTGGTCACCACGGACCTGTTCACGGAACTGGTCCCGCTCATCGAGTCCGCGCGTATTCTCGCCACCCTCTATCAGCGGCCTTTCACGCAGGGCAAGCTGGCGTTTGAGACGCTCTGCCGTCATCTTGTCGAAGGCATCCAGCCGGAGCCGGTCACGCGCGTCGCTCCGCATATCATTCTGCGCAGCAATCTCCCGCTCTTTATCGATCGCCTGCCGGAAAGTATGGACGACGCCAGCGAACGCATCGCGACGCTCTGATCGCTCCCCTTTGGTAGCTCACCTGGATTCGGCAGCAGCAGCCAGCAACTCGCGCGAAGCGGCGACTACTGCTGCTCGGTGTTCAGCCCGCCATCGAGAACAAACACCAGCTCGCAGGTTTTGCCCATGGAGCAGCTAATGACTGCGCTGCGCAGCAGGTGCGCCTTCGACGCGGGCGGCAGCAGCTCCGGAAACTTCATCGCATCGATCGCCGGCTTCGCTTTGGCCATGTTGTGGTCGCCGGACATCTGCTGCGAGTCTGCCACGCCTGCGGTGCTGATCTCGATCCGGAACGTGCCCCAGCCGCTGGCGCCCTCGGGCCGTGCAAGCTTGAACGTGCGCAGGTTCTGCAAGGCCACAGCGCCGTCAGCCGGGCCGGGCTTGGCCCCCTCGGCCTTCATGCGGTGCACGCCGTCGAGAATGTGCCTGCGAATCTCCGGCGTGACGTTGCTGCTGGTCATAGCGGCCTGCGCCAGCGCGTAGTACAGCGCCGCATCGTCCTTGTGATGCAACGCCTCTTCCACCTGCGCAAGGTGGTCGGCGATCTCCGGCCGCAGCGAGGCGCGCCAGGCGGGCGCGAGCCAGTCGTGCGCCTCCTGCAGCTTGCCCTCGCGAAAGAGAATCCAGCCCAGCGTGTCCCATGAGGCCACCAGCAGGTTCGCTCTGCCAAAGGCGGCGCTGTTCGCTTCTCCCGCACTCTGCGTTGTGCTCTGCTCGTCCAGCTTCGCAATGCCCTTCATCGAAGCCTGCTCGGCCACATCCAGGTCGCGGTTCGCCTCGCTCAGCACATAGGCCGCGTCGTTGAACGTTCCCGCATCGTCTGCCCCGTCCAGCGCGCTCTTTGCTGCCGCCGCGGCCTCGTCATAGCGGCCCAGCCGCACCAGCGCTTCTCCCTCCTGGATGCGCAGATTCCTGTCGTCGGAGTTGTGCTCCACGGCAGTTTCAATGGTTTTCAGCGCGCTCTCGTTGTCTCCCGCCGTGGTCTGCAGCGACACGAGAAAGAACGCCAGGCGCGTGTTCTCCGGGTGGCCCTCCAGGAACTGCTGCAAAGTCTTGCGCGCGCCCGCCCCATCGCCTGAGCGGTTCTGCGCATCGGCCAGCGCGCCGGCCACCATGGCATTGTCCGGCTGCTGTGCCATCTCCTTGCTGAAATCCCTGGCGGCCGCGGCGTAGTCGCGGTCATAGGCTTCGTCGATGAGCGCATACGTGGCCCAAAGCCCTCTCTGCTGCGGGTTTTTCGCTTTGGCTGCATCCAGCTCCGCGCGCGCGCCGCTCCAGTCCCCGGAGCGGGCCTTCTCCATCGCCTTGCTTACAAGATCGGCCGCATTCGCATCCGAGGGAATGTCGGCGGGCGCAGCCGGAGTTGCGTCCTCTGACGCGCCCGGCTTGATCTGGATAATGCGAACGCCATTGCCCGGCGGCGGCACGGGAGGAACGCTCTTGCCCGACGGCACAACCGTCACCTGAATCTTCGGCGACGGCTTCATCAGTTGGATCCACGCCTCGCCGTCCAGGCTGATGTCCTTGGTGAAGGTTTTATAGCGCTGCCAGTCGCTTCTGGGCAGCTTGGTTTTGAGCACCACAATCGTGCGCTCGGCAATAATCTCGTTCCCCTCGAAACGATACGTCTTATCGAAAGTCGCGAAATCCGTCTTCACGTGAATCGGGTCCGGCATGTCGGGCCGGTATCCATCGGGCAGGCGTATGTGCGTAATCGCCACCAGTGTGCGTGCCGCGCCAAGCTGAATGTCGTCGTCCGGCTCCTTCGCGTCCTTGTCCAGTTCCTTGAAAGGCAGCGCTGGAAACAGCGGAACAATGCGCAGGTTGTCCCAGTCGCCAAAGGGATGCCGCTGATAGTCATACTTGACCACAATCGGCTGCGAGGGATCGTCAACGTTGGCGAACTGCGTGTTGCTGGTGGTGCCGCCAAAGCCGGTGTTCGACGAGATGAACTGCGAGGCCTTGTCCCACTCGGCCGGCGCAATGCCCCGCGCCAGCGAGCGCACCACCACCTCGTCGTCGTCGCGATAGGTGGAGACCATCTTCGCCATCATCTTGCCTTCGGCATCGAGCGTGCCCGTAGCCTCGAATCGCTCGCTCAAGGCATAGGGCGGTGCCGCCGGCGTGGTCACCAGCGTGGCCGGCCCATCCGCCGGAACCACCAGAGCCTTCTGGTCGCGCAGAATCGCAACCAGATACTGGAACGGCGCGGCCAGCGGCGTGCTGTCCAGCCAGATGCGCCCGCCGGGCAGGTTCACCGTGGTGATCACGTGGTTGAAAACCGCGGGTGAGGGCACATCGGGCACTGGCGCAATGCCCGCGCCGATCAGCGCCGACGCCGTCGAGAATCCCTTGGCA
Organism: Occallatibacter sp.; assembly: GCA_035549115.1. Taxonomy (GTDB): domain Bacteria; phylum Acidobacteriota; class Terriglobia; order Terriglobales; family Acidobacteriaceae; genus Telmatobacter. The sequence goes on from DASZRQ010000181.1 coordinate 6,115, forward strand.
TGCAGCAGCGCTTCAAGCAGCGTGTCCTTGTCCTTGCAGTCGCCATACTGGTTGGTCAGCACGTCGATGGCCGCATGCGGCTTGTACCGCCCGATGCCGAAGTCGATGCCGATATAGCGCGTGTGCGCGGCAACATAATCGTAGATGGCCCGCACCTGCTCCTCGGGCGTTTTGGCGTTGGCTGTAATCTCATCCGCGCGTGCGCGCAGTGCGTCATTCGGCTGCGCCTCCGGCAGGGCAAGGCTGCGGTACCAGTCGCCGACTTCGCTCCAGCTATGAAAGGTCGTCCACGCCACGGAGGGCAGCTTGCGCCCGTCTGCGTCCTCATCGGGATCCTTCGGCGGCGTGGGCGCATCGGTATCGTCGCCGGTGCTGCGCGGCGCGGTCACAAGCTGCGCGGCCTTCCAGGTCCAGGTGCGCAGCCCATCGTGCTCCGCTGTCTGCGGAGGATGATTAGGACTCCACACCTGCACATACTTCGCCGCCGGAGCCTCCAGTGTCAGCGTCTCCGAGAGAACGATAACGCTTCCCGGCGCGTCGAAGTGGTACATTCCCCAGAACTGCCCCGGCGCCTCCGCCTTGTCGATCGTCGTGTCCACCTCGTACTCCAGCGTGTCGCCCCGCGCCAGCGAGCGGATGGGCAACTGCTTCTCCTTCAGGTCGGAGTAGAGCGGCGCCTCGCGGCTCACCTCGGCAGGCATGTCGATGGCATCGCTCGCGGGAGTCTCGACAACCGAGCCGTCAGCCTTGTGCACGCGCACGAACTTGAACTTCGGCGTCTCATAGGCCGAGGCATAGGAGAACGCCAGCACGCCGAACTGCTGTGCCGCGCCATCAGACTGGATGCGCAGCACGACATGCAGGTCGCGCTCGCCCGTGCCGTCCTGGTGCATGCGGTACGCCGTATCCAGATGCTCAAAGACGAGAGCCTCGCTGGCATAGGTATTCGGCGCGGTTGGCTTGGCGGCCGCCTGCGCACCCGCGCAGGCACACGTGCAGGACAGGACAAGGGCAAACACAGATCCCCGGAGGTTCATACAAGGGATAGTAATACGAAGCGCGCGCGGGCATGCGGCCATGCACAAGGCGGCCCGTTACCGTGGTGGGACCCTGCAAAACGGGGTGGCCCGCCATCTCAGTCCCACGCCAGTGCGCCGCCGTTCTGGTACTCGATCACCCGCGTCTCGAAGAAGTTCTTCTCCTTCTTCAGGTCCATGGCCTCGGACATCCACGGGAACGGATTCTCCGCTGCCGGATACACCGGCTCCAGGCCAATCTGGCTGCACCGCCGGTTGGCGATGAACCGCATGTACTGCTCGCACAGGCCCGCGCTCAGGCCCAGGAAGCCGTTGGGCATGGTGTCCCGGCCATAGGCCGCCTCCAGCTCCGCCGCCGTCTGCAGCATCATGCGAATCTCCTGCTGCAGCGCGGGCGTCCACAGGTGCGGGTTCTCGATCTTGATCTGGTTGATCACGTCGATGCCGAAGTTCAGGTGGATCGACTCGTCGCGCAGAATGTACTGGTACTGCTCGGCGATGCCCACCATCTTGTTCCGGCGGCCCAGCGAGAGAATCTGCGCAAAGCCGGTGTAGAACCACATCCCCTCGAAGACCACGTAGAACGCGACCAGATCGCGCAGAAAGGCCTGATCCGCCGCGGCGCTGCCCGTGCGGAATGAGGGATCGCTCAGGTGCTGCGTATAGCGGATGGCCCACGCCGCCTTCTCGGTAATCGAGGGCACCTCGCGATACATATTGAAGAGTTCGCCCTCGTCCAGCCCCAGGCTCTCCACAATGTATTGAAAGGTGTGCGTGTGCACCGCCTCCTCAAACGCCTGCCGCAGCAGGTATTGCCGGCACTCGGGATTGGTCAGATGCCGGTAGATGGCCAGCACAATGTTGTTGGCCACCAGCGACTCCGACGCCGCAAAAAAGCCGAGGTTGCGCTTGATGGCGCGGCGCTCGTCCGGCGTCAGCCCGTTCGGGCTCTTCCACAGCGCGATGTCCGCCTGCATGGAAACCTCGGTCGGCATCCAGTGGTTGTTGCAGCCGGAGAGATACTTCTCCCACGCCCATCGATACTTCAGCGGCAGAAGCTGATTCACGTCCGCGCGGCAGTTGATCATCGCCTTGTCGTCCACGCGCACGCGCGCCGCGCCGCGGGCAATGTCGCCCAGGCCCGTGGCGTCGGCCTCGGCAGGTTCCGCGGGCACGGGCGGAGTCAAAACAAGAATCGGCGAAGCGCCGTCGGCAGGTTCGTTCCAGTCCAGCATCGGTTTTCCTTTGGTCCAGCGGTATTATTGGCAGGCTTCGCAGCTTGGATCGTCAATCGGGCACACCTTGGGCGCCGCCTGCACCGCCACGGCATTCAGCTTGCCGTCCGTGCCCTTCAGCGTCGACTTCTCCACATGGGTGGCGCTGCGCGAGCGCAGGTAGTAGGTCGTCTTCAAGCCCGCGTGCCACGCCTCGCGATACAACGCATCCAGCCGCTTGCCGCTGGGCTGCGCGATGTAGAGGTTCAGCGACTGTGCCTGGTCGATCCACTTCTGGCGGCAGGCGGCGGCCTGGATCAGCCACGTCGGCTCGATCTCGAAGGCCGTCGCGTACAGCCGCTTCAGATCCTCCGGCACGCGATCGACCGCGCCCAGCGACCCATCGAAGTACTTCAGGTCGCTCACCATCACCTCATCCCACAGGCCGCGCGCTTTCAGGTCGCGCACCAGCGCCGCGTTCACCACCGTAAAGTCTCCCGACATGTTCGACTTCACAAACAGGTTCTGATACGCGGGCTCAATGGACTGCGTGACGCCGCAGATATTCGAGATCGTCGCCGTGGGCGCAATGGCCAGCGTGTTGGAGTTGCGCATGCCGATGGAGCGCACCCGCTCGCGCAGCCCCGCCCAGTCCAGCGTCGACGAGCGCTCGACCTGCAGCGGATGCCTGCGATGCGTCTCCAGCAGCCCGACCGAATCGATGGGCAGAATTCCCTGGTTCCACAGCGAGCCCTCGAACGACGCGTAGCGGCCCCGCTCCGCCGCCAGATCGGCCGATGCGGAGATGGCGTAGTAGCTGATCAGTTCCATGCTGCGGTCGGCAAAGCGCACTGCCTCCTCCGACGCGATGGGAATCCGCAGCGTGTAGAGTGCGTCCTGATGGCCCATCAGTCCCAGACCCACCGGCCTGTGCCGCAGATTCGAGGCGCGTGCCTCCGGCACGGTATAAAAGTTGATGTCGATCACGTTGTCGAGCATGCGCATCGCCGTCGACACGGTCTTCTTCAGCCGCTCCGTGTCGATGCCCTGCTCCGTCACATGGTTCGCCAGGTTCACCGAGCCCAGGTTGCACACCGCGATCTCGCGGCTGTTGGTGTTCAGCGTGATCTCCGTGCACAGGTTCGACGAGTGCACCACGCCCGCGTGCTGCTGCGGCGAGCGCAGGTTACACGCGTCCTTGAACGTGATCCACGGATGGCCGGTCTCGAAGAGCATCGTCAGCATCCGGCGCCACAGCTCCACGGCGCGCACCGTGCGCGTCACGCGCATCTCGCCCCGCCGGGCCTTCGCCTCGTACTCGGTGTAACGCTCCGCGAAAGCCCGCCCGTAAAGATCGTGCAGGTCGGCGCACTCGTCCGGTGAAAACAGCGTCCACTCGCCGTCCTCCTCTACCCGCTCCAGAAACAGGTCCGGAACCCAGTTCGCCGTATTCATGTCGTGGGTGCGCCGCCGGTCGTCGCCCGTATTCTTGCGCAGGTCGAGAAACTCTTCGATGTCGATATGCCACGTTTCGAGATAGCCGCACACCGCGCCCTTGCGCTTGCCGCCCTGGTTCACGGCGATGGCCGTGTCGTTGGCCACCTTGAGGAACGGCACCACGCCCTGCGACTGCCCATTGGTGCCCTTGATGTGCGCGCCCAGGCCGCGCACCGGCGTCCAGTCGTTGCCCAGCCCGCCGGAGTACTTCGCCAGCAGTGCATTGTCCTTGATCGCCTTGAAGATGCCGTCGAGATCGTCGCTCACCGTCGTCAGAAAGCACGACGAGAGCTGCGGCCGCAGCGTGCCGGAGTTGAACAGCGTCGGCGTGGAGCACATGAAGTCGAACGACGACAGCAGCTCGTAGAACTCGATGGCCCGCGCGTCGCGATCGATCTCGCGCACCGCCAGTCCCATGGCCACGCGCATGAAAAACGCCTGCGGCAGCTCGAATCGCACCCCGCCCTTGTGCAGAAAATACCGGTCGTAGAGCGTCTGCAGGCCCAGGAACTGGAAGTTGTCATCCCGCTCCGGCCTCAGCGCCGCCGCCAGCCGGTGCACGTCAAAGTTGCCCAGCTCGCGATCGAGAAATTGCAGCTCGATGGCCTTGCGCACGAACTCCGGAAAGTACTCGTCGTAGCGCAGCTCAGCGTGCTGCTGCGTGCCGGTGGCCGTGCCCGGCAGCACAAAGCCCAGCGCTTCGTCGCGCAGCGTATTCAGCAGCAGCCGCGCGCTCACATAGGCGTAGTTTGGCTCCTGCTCCACCAGCGAGCGGGCCGCCATCGTCTGCGCCTGTCCCAGTTCATGCAGCAGAATGCCGTCGTACAGGTTGCGGCGCACCTCCGTCATAATCGCTTCCGCGGAAACGCCGTCCAGCCCGCGGCATGCCGCCGCCACCTGCTCCTCGAGTCTCGCCTCGTCAATCGGCTCCAGCCGTCCGCCGCCCAGCTTCACATGGAGCTTCGGCTGCTGCTCGGCCAGCACGCGTTCTTCATCGCGCTTGCGCCGCTCCTGGGTTCGCTCCTCGCGGTAGAGCACATACGCGCGCGCCACCTTGTGCTCGCCGCTGCGCATCAGCGCCAGCTCCACCTGGTCCTGAATATCCTCAATATGGATGGCCCGCGACCGCCCCGAGCGCCGGCTCAGGTTGCCGACAATCTGCTCGGTCAGGCTCTCCACCGTGTCCCTGATGCGACGCGAAGCCGCCGCGTCGGTGCCTTCCACCGCGACAAACGCCTTGGTCAGCGCAATGGCAATCTTGCCCGCATCGAACGGCGAGAACGTGCCGTCGCGGCGGATCACCTGGCTGTCGCTGCCCTCCGCGCGCGCGCGGTCAAACGGCGGCGGAAACGGCGCATCGAAACTGGCAGGAATGGAGTCGGAAACAGGCGGGGGCAGAGGAACTTCGATGCCTGGGTATGTGTGTGCGGCCATGGAGCGTCTCCTTGGCCTCGGAAAGCGACGCGAAGAAACAGCGGGCGCCGGGAAGACGTGCCACTGCCACCTCGCCTCCCCTCGGAGGCGCAGCGAATGTTCCCGTGGCAGGTCTTCGGACTTGCAGGTTCAGGCCTACTAGCCAGACTTCCCGGGCCTTCGCGGCCCAGTGTCACCTTTGGCGTTCGTCCCTGCTTACCGCTGCGGGGCAGTTCCGGAGTCGCACCGGATTCCCTTTTCATCTTCTCCCGTGGAGAAGAACCATCGGAATGAATGCGACTATACCTTGAGCAGCCTGGCGCTGCAACCCCTAGCGGTTGTGCATATCGTGTCGGTATTGATTCATCTGGCACCCCTCCCGCTTGCAAGGCACCACACCGGCCCAGAGGCTCTGAACACCCTGAACGGCCGGCCCGTTCGTTCCGGTTTTTCTGCATGAAACACGTTCCATAAGCGCCTCTCGACCTTCCGGCATTTCCGGGCCTAACTCCTGTTGAATCTTGGTCACGTGACGATAGGAACTACAAGGAACCGGGATTTTGTTTACGGCCCGGCCGGCTTCGTCTTATCAAAAAGATAGCCAAATGGCGAACCGGCTAAACCCGGTTCAAGCACGATGACCTCGAAATCATCGGAGTTGCGTAATGCGGTGTCCCTCTGCCATTGAGGATGAAGCTGGCAGGCTGATGGCTCTTGCCGAATACGGCCTGGACGAAAAGGAACTTCTTCCCGACCTCGAGCCGGTTGTGCACATTGCCGCGCGCATGCTGGACATGCCCATCGCGGCAGTGAACATGATCGGCAGCGATCACGTATTCTTTGCCGCCAGTCACGGCATCGGCGAGTGCGACATGCGCCGCGATGTCTCCTTCTGCGCGCATGCCATTACCCAGGACGATGTCATGGTGGTGCTCGACGCCACGATTGACCAGCGCTTTCACGACAACCCGCTGGTCACCACCGAGGGCGGCATCCGGTTCTATGCCGGCGTCCCGCTGCACTCACCCTCTGGGCACGCTCTCGGCGCGCTCTGCGTCATTGATAGCCGGCCCCGTTCCTCCTTTTCACCGCAGGACCGCGAACGCCTGAAAGATCTGGCCCGGCTGGCCAGCGACAAGCTGGAACTCCGCCGGATTGAGAGCGTCCGGCACGGCGGCGCATTTCAGTTGGAAGACATCGCCGCCAACTCTCCTTCGGCGATTGTCTGCTTTGATGCCGGCCACATCATCACGTTCTTCAACTCGGCAGCCCGCGCACTGTTTGGGTACGCCGCGTCGGAGATCGTCGGGCAGCCCCTCACGCACCTCATCGCCGCCGCAAACGGTCACCCGCTGATCGAAGCCATCAATCAGGTGATCTGCACACAGCCGCCTGCCATCGGCGGCAGCGTCAAGGAAGCAACGGGCACGCGCAAGGATGGCTCCCGCTTCCCCATCGAAGCCTCGTTCTTCTGTTGGTCGCAGCGGGGGCAGCGGCACTTCGGCGCCATGTTCACTGACCTGACCGAACGGCACAGCCGCGAAGATGAAATCTACCGGCTGGCGAACTTCGACATGCTCACCGGCGCCGCCAATCGCGATCTGCTGCAGCGCCGCATGGAAGACGAGCTGGCAGCTAGCGCGCCCCTTGCCCTTCTCGCGATCGATCTCGACAACTTCAAGGACATTAACGACACTCTCGGCGCTTCCGCTGGCGACTATGTGCTGACCATCGTGGCCGATCGCATCCAGCAGCGGGCCCGCCCCATCGATACCGTCTCCCGCGTGGGCGGCGACGAGTTCTGCGTCCTTCTTGCGCAGACGGGCGACCGCCATCTGGCCACATCGGCGGCGGAAGCCATCATCGCGGCCATCAGCCGGCCCGTCCGCATCGGCAGCCATGAGGTGCGCGTCGAGGCAAGCTGCGGCATCGCCCTTGCGCCCGAGCACGGCGTCACGGCAGAAGAGCTGATGGGGCACGCGGACCTTGCTCTCTACCAGGCCAAGACCCGCGGTTCCGGCAGCTCCTTTGTCTTTGTGCCTTCCCTGCGGGAAGACGCCATCAGCCGCCGCCGTTACGACGCTGAGCTGCACCGCGCCGTGGAGCGCAACGAGTTTGAACTCTACTACCAGCCGCAGGTCTGCATCGCCGATCAGCGCATTATTGGCGCCGAGGCCCTGCTGCGCTGGAACCACCCCGAGCGCGGCCTGCTCACCCCCGGAGCTTTTCTCGCGTCACTTGAGTTCAGTTCGCTTGCTCCCATCGTCGGCAACTGGGTAATGGAAACCGCCTGCGCACAGTGGGCCGCGTGGCGCACCCAGCCTGCGCCGCTGCCGCGCATCGCCGTGAACCTCTTCGCCGCGCAGTTCTATGGCGGCGATCTCGACCAGCGCGTGGCAGCCATAATCGCCAAGCATCAGATGCCCCACGAGGCGCTTGAGCTGGAAATTACGGAGAACACCCTCCTCGATCAGGAAAACCACATTGTGGCCATGCTCGAAAAGCTGCGCGCCATCGGCGTCTCCATCGCTTTCGACGACTTCGGCACCGGCTACGCCTCGCTGAGCCTGCTCAAAAACTATCCGCTCACCCTCATCAAGATCGACCAGTCCTTTATCCGCACGCTCTGTTCCTCGCAGCGCGACGAGGCGACCGTCTCCGCAACCATCGCGCTGGCGCGCAACTATAACCTCGAAGTAATCGCGGAAGGCGTCGAGACCGCGGAGCAGTGCGCTGCGCTCGCCCGGCTGGGATGCGACAAGGTGCAGGGCTATCTCTACGGCAAGCCCATGCCTGCCGCAAGGTTCCTTGCCTGCCTCAGCAGCCAGGGCGAAGGACTGCAGGTACAGCCCTCCTGACAGCATTGCTCAGGGGGGCGCGTCAGCCGGCCTGCGTTCTCACCGTGAACTGCAGCCGCGCGCCGCCGTCGTCGCGGTTGACCGCCGTCAGCCGCCCGTCGTGCGCCTCCACAATGCTGCGGCAGATCGCCAGCCCCATGCCCGTGCCCTGCGGCTTGGTGCTGAAGAACGGCTCGAAGATGCGCCCGGCCACCTCCGGCATAATGCCTCCACCGCAATCTTCCACCGCAACCTGCACCTCTCCGTCACCGTGGCGCTCGGAGTAAATCGTCAGTTCGCGCAGTCCGTGCATATCGGCCATCGCATCCATGCCGTTCAGGGCCAGGTTCAGCAGCACCTGCTGCATCTGGACAGGATCGATCTGCAGTTGCGGCAGGTCGCCGCCGAGCTGCAGCCGGATCGTCACCCCGCGCCGGGCCGCCTCATCGCGCAGCAGCCGCGCCATCTCGCGGATGAGCTGGTTCATGTCCACCGGCTCGCGCACCTGCGCGTCCTTCTGGAAGAGCGCACGCACACGCTGCACCACGGAGCTGGCCCGCGTGCTTTCGCGCACAATCTTCTCCGCCGTGGCGGTGGCCTTCTCCAGGTTCGGCGGATCGCTGCTCAGCCATTTGCGGCAGGCCTGCGCATGGGTCACCACGGCGGTCAGCGGCTGGTTCAGCTCGTGCGCAATCGAGGCCGCCATCTCCGCCATGCTCATGGTGCGCGAGAGCCGCGCCAGGTCGTCCTGCGCTGCCCGCAGTTGCCGCTCGCTCTCGCGAATCTCCTGGTTCGACCGCTCCAGTTGCGCAGTGCGCTCCTGCACCTTGGCTTCCAGTTGGTCGCGCGCAACCCGTACCGCGCTCTCCGCACGCTTGCGCGCTGAGCTCACCACCGTAATGGCGATCGCGCACACAATAAACGCCGCAAGAAAACTCTGCGAGTCCTTGGCCACGGACATCGAGAACAGCGGCGGCACAAAAAAGTACGTGACCAGAATCGACGAGAGCGCCACGGCGATGCAGCCTGCCGTAATGCCGCCGAACCACGCGCTGCCCATGATCGCGCCGAAGAAAAGAAAAACGAAGGGATACGCAATCACATGCTGCAGCGGAAAGGTCCACAGCAGAGCCACCAGCACAAAGAATCCGGCTATAGCAAAAGGCTTCAGGGCGCGGTCCATCACCCAGTCCGACATGCGGCTCGCCATGTTTGCGCTCATGCACGCATCATAAACCGCGCTCATTTCCGCCTGCGCCACGTTGCGCGGCCTGCGTCCGCCGGTGCACGATTGCCTCATGCATCTGTTCTCGCCGCGCCTGCGGTCTCTGGCTGTCTTTCTCTCCGTTCTTGCGGCATCTGGCCGTCTCTTTGCCGGACCCACACCCGCGGCCGCCGCAGCCTACAATGCTTACGTCGCCCAGGTGGAGCAGCGGCTCGCGCACCAGCACGCCTCCGCGACGGGCTTCCTCGTTACATCGGGCCTCGGCCCGCAGGCTGAGCAGCGCCTGCGTCGCGGCGAGCTGATCGTCGAAGAGCTCACGCCCTCGCCCGGCCCCGCGCTCCCCGGCGCCATGCTCCACCACTGGCGTGCCACCGCCTTCGCCCCCGGCGCAACCGTAGCCGATCTCGACCGCCTGCTCCGCGGCTTCTCTGCCTATCCGCGCATCTACGCGCCGCAGGTGGAGCAGGCCCGCATCCTCGGCCAGCAGGGAGACCGCATGCAGGCCACGATGCGCGTGCGCCAGCATCATGTCCTCACCGTGGTGCTCGATACGGATTACGATGTGGCCTTCGGCCATCTCGACGCGCGCCACGACTATAGCCTCGCCCGCAGCACGCGCGTGGCGGAGATCGCCGATGCCGACGAAAAGACCGAGCACGCGCTCAGCTCCGCCGATGATCACGGTTTTCTCTGGCGGCAGAACACTTACTGGAGCTATGAGGAGCGCGACGGCGGCGTTTACCTGCAGCTTGAGTCGGTCTCGCTCACCCGCTCCATCCCCGTCGGCCTGGGCTGGGCCGTGCGCCCCTTCGTCGAGAGCGTGCCGCGCGAGTCCCTCGAGTTCACCCTGCGCTCCACCTGCAACGCACTGCGCAAACCCTGACCCGCCGCGATCAATCAGAATCAGACTAATCGGATCAGACCGATCGGATCAGTCGGATTAGATCAGACTTCGATAGTCTCGGACGCCGCTGGCTCATTCTGCCGTCTACGCGCAGCGATGCGTGTGCCGCCCTGCCTGCGCCACGCCAGCCAGCGCCGCACAGCCTGAGAAAAGCCCGTCCACACCAGCATGAGCGCGCTCAGCGCCGCCAGCAGCGCAGTCGCGCGGCCTGCCGTGCCAAAGATTTCGCCCGTATGCAGAAAGCGCACATAGGCTCGCCACTGCCGCCCGCGCGGCGTGGACGAGAACGGTTCCCAGTGCACCACGCGGCCATCTCTGCGCGCGATCACAAGCTGTGCGCGGGCCTGCGGATGCCCGCCATCCGCTTTATCCACGGTGAAGGAAACGTCCGGTTCCTTCTCCGCCGGCAGGCGCAGCGTGAGAATCTTCCATGCCGCATCCTGCTGCTCCGCGCGCGCAATCGCAGCGTCCAGCGAGCCGTACTTCTCCACCGCCAGAGGAACCGCGCGCCGGTCGTTTCCTTCCCTGTGCTCGCCCGGCGCAGGCGTCCCCGCCGCGCGAAACAGCAGCGCATTGGCCCAGCCATACGCCATGATGACACCGGTCAGAGCAATCGTCAGCAGCGGCAGCGACATCCACAGGCCGAAGACGTTGTGCCAGTTCCACTCCCGTGCCCGCCCGCGCAGGCCGCCGCGAAACCACAGCGCGGGCCGCAGATGCTGCCACGCCACTCTGCGCGGAACCCACAGCACAAGCCCGCTCACAATCAGCAGCACAAACACCAGCACGCAGGCATTCTTGATGTGCCGCAGCGTCTCATGGCGCACGCCATCCCACGCAATCCAGCGGTGCAGGTCGCGCACCGACTGAAAAAATCCGCGCAGCTTCGCCGCGCCCTTGCCGATCACGTGTCCGTCGCAAGCCGCCGCCAGCACAACTCCATCCTGGCCAAATGCAATCTCGGCCGGGCGATGCGGATCGGCATAGAGAGTAAGCCCGGTCGGCATCGCATGCGCATACGCGGCCGCGTGGGTCAGCAGTGTGGAGGGCGCAACGCACGGACCGGCCGGCGGCGCGGCGATCTGCATATCCCGCTCGGCCCAGGCAACGACCTGCGGTTGAAACGTAAGAATGGATCCCGTTGTGGCAAGGAAGGCGATGACCAGCCCGACCGTCACCCCGCACACCAGATGCAGCCAGAAGATCATGCGGCGCAGCGTCATCGGCGCACCCGCTTCGCGATGCCAGCGCTGCACAGGCTCATGCACACCCGCAGCCTCTCCGCACAGGACCACAAACCATCCATGACCAGGCGCTCCTCCACCGTGAACGGCTCTTCTTCGCTCAAACTACGACATATTTAGTCCTATATCAAGCCGCAGCCTCCGCGATGCGGGATGGCCATCTGAATAAAGGCTTTAGCGGCAGTGGACCACGCCAGCCGGTTCCGGCCTCGGCGCTCCGGCAGCTCTATCTGCCCTTGTTAGACGGCATCGCGCCTCCCGCAGGCAGGCCAGTCAGACGCCCAGAAGCAGGACGAGTTGCAGCCGCGAGGGGAACGGCTGGAACTGCGATGTTATCGCCTTCATGAGCAGCCCCTGTCGGGCCTATGCTGCGTCAGGATCTCGATGATCTGTTGTTTCCGGGCAGTTTCTGGAGCAGGACGCTGTAGCCGCGTTGAAATGTTCGCACGTGCGTGCGCATGGCTTTGCGGGCCGAGCCTGGATTCCGTTGCTTCAATGCTTCCAAGATCGCGCCGTGCTGCTTATAA
>DASZRQ010000182.1:0-3012 GCA_035549115.1 Occallatibacter sp.
AAGAGCAGATTCGGGCGCGGGTTGCAGCCAATCTTGCCGAACTGGACCGGCAGCTTGCGGCGCTGCCTGCGGTGGACCGGCTGAAGGCCGAGGGAGGCTGGTATGCGGTGCTGCGGATTCCAGCGCTGCAGCCGGATGAGCAGACGGTTCTGGAGCTGCTGGAGCGGGGCGTATGGGTGCATCCGGGGTACTTTTTCGGGCTGGGAGAGGCCGGATGGCTAGTCGTAAGTCTACTGGGCAGCGTGAACGAATTTGCGACTGGAGTAACCGTGCTGTGTGAGTATTTGGGCACGCATCAAGGTGGTAACAGAATCTGATTTCCACAGGAAGTATCTGTTGAGATTTTCTATCGTATCTATTTGTGAATAAATTAGTTGATTCCGTCATCAAAATCGAAAGTTACGATTGAAGGAACGGGTTGGCGCGGCGCTCGCGAGCGATGGTGGTTGCTGGGCCATGGCCGGGCAGGACGCGGGTTTCATCGGGCAGAGGGAGCAGGCGGGACTGGATGGAGTCCAGGATCTGCGGGGTATCTCCGCCGGGCAGGTCGGTGCGGCCGATGCTGCCGGCGAAGAGGGTGTCTCCGGCGATGAGCAGATTGAGCGGAACGAAGTGCAGGCAGACGGAGCCCTGGGTGTGCCCCGGGGTGTGCAGGACCTGAGCAGGGTAGGCGTCGAGACCCACGGTGCGGCCCTCGGCGAGGGATTCGTCGGGCGGGGCGACCTCAGGAGTATCGACGCCGAGCCAGGCGGCCTGCTTGTCCATCAGGTCGAACTGCTCGAGGTCGGCCTCGTTCATGAGGATGGGCGCGCCGGTGAGGCGTTTGAGCTTGAGGGCTCCGCCCACGTGGTCGATGTGGCCATGGGTGACGAGGATTTGCTTGAGGCGGAGGCCGAGGTCAGTGAGGCGGCGGTGGATGCGGCCGACTTCTTCGCCGGGATCGATGACGATGGCTTCGCCGGAGGCCTCGTCGCCGAGGATGGTGCAGTTGCACTGGAGCGGGCCGACGGGAAAGGTCTCGAAGATCATGGCTCAATTCTAGGCGCAAAGGAAAACGGCAGGCTGGGCAGCCTGCCGTTGCGATGCCAGAGAAGAAAGTCTACTTGCCGGACTTGGCCGGGGCCGAGGAGGACGGCGTGTCGGCGAGCACGGAGTGGCTGTGATTGGCGCCGCGCACATAGAGCACGGTGAGCGCAATCGAGGTGCACATGAAGACGACCGCGGACCAGGTGGTGAGGCGGGTGAGCACGTTGGCCGCTGCGCGGGGTCCGAAGGCCGTCTGCGAGCCTTGGCCGCCGAAGGCGCCGGCAAGATCGGCCGAGCGGCCCTGCTGCAGCAGGACGACGCCGATGAGAAAGAGGCTCACGAGAATGTGGACGACGACAATGACGTAAAAGAGAATCTGCATGGGGTGAAGCTGCTTTCCATGCCCGCCGCAACGGCGGGCGAATGTGAATGGTGCGGAGGAGGGGACTTGAACCCCTATGCCTTGCGGCGCTAGCACCTCAAGCTAGTGCGTCTGCCAATTTCGCCACCTCCGCATGAGGTGAACCTTTACGAGTATAGCAAAAGACAAGGGCGCGCGTACCGCCGCCGGGGTGGCTGGATTTGCCGCAGAATCAAGCAAAATCAAAGGGTTCAGTGCATGATGGCGCGGAGGCGGCGCTCGGCGTCGTCGCTCCAGTATTTGCAGTCGAGGCGAATGAAGACCGAGGTGTAGGGAATGGCCATGGCCGTCTTGAGGACGAGGATGTGGTACTGCGCGCCTTCCTGGTTGATGCGGCCGAGAAGCTCGGTGTGCGGCTGCGACTCGAGCGGGTAGCCGTGGAGCAGATCGGCCACCTCGCTGCGGTAATTGGTGACGCCGGGGGCATCCTGCTCGGGGACGAATGGCAGCTCGGCGTCCATAAAGACATAGGGCTGGACGTGGCGCGAGTGCGCGAGATCGGCGAGCACGGTGCGCACGACCTCCAGTTCGGGCGCGCCGGTTTCGACGGTCTCGATGCCCGGAGCGACCTCAAGGGGATAGGCCGAGTCGACGATCAGAATCCAGTTGCGATGGCCGAGCAGAGGCAAGGTCTGAGCAAGAGCGACCCTCCAGTTGGCAGGCTCCGGCGCCTGCGCGGCGCAGGGAGCAAGAGCCGTGACGAGAAGAGCAGAGACAACCAGAAGCCTGCGCATAGGATTCGAGCCTCGCAGTGGATTTTTTCAGAAGCAGGATGGACAGCGATAATCCTGCTCAACACAGTACATGCTTTTGCGAGGATGACGCACGCGGCGCCGGAAGCGCTCGGGAGATGCGCTTATGAGCCGGAGAGGCGGCCCATCCAGGCGGCGAGGGCCTGCTCATCGGGCGTTCCTGCGGCCTGGGCGGCGCGGACATTGGCGCGCTCCTCCGGCTTGCGGTTCTGGCTGAGCTTGAATTTGCCCTCGATGCGCGCAATGGGGATGCGGAAGCCAACGATGCCAGCAAGCATGGTGCGCTGGTAGCCGGCGGGCAGTGCATGCCAGCGGTCGGCGTAGGCCGGCTCATGGAGGGCGATGAGGTCCTTGAGCAGCGCGTCCTTCGCGTCGTTGTCCTCGATGGTTTCAAGGGCGCCATAGGCGTGGATAGCGATGTAGTTCCACGTGGGGACGGAGAGCTCTTCGGTATACAGCATGGGCGAGACGTAGCTGTGCGGGCCGGCGAAGACGACAAGGGTTTCATGGCCGGCGAGGCCCTGCCAGTGATGATTGGCCTTGGCGAAGTGGCCTTCGATGAGGCCGTGCTCGCCCTCGTCTTTGACGACGAGTGGGAGGTGGGTTGCGGTGGGCGTGCCGTCCGCGCCGGGGCCGAAGAGCGTGGCGAAGGAATAGGCCTGCATGGCCTCGATGAGGAGGCCGCGGTCGTGGACCTGGTTGAACTTCGGTGAGTACATGCGTGCTCTTTCTCGATGTTATCCGCCCGATGGAATTGGTCCGATGTTACTGGATGCGCTCGAAGCGGAAGCCGGTTTCGCGCAGCGCATGGCT
>DASZRQ010000183.1:0-14391 GCA_035549115.1 Occallatibacter sp.
CAGTTCCTGGCGGACCATGTCCACCTCGCCCATGTAGATGATGCACTCGAGGCCCAGCAGCGCGCAGACCGTGGCCGTGGCCACGCCGTGCTGCCCCGCGCCGGTCTCGGCGATGATGCGCTTTTTTCCCATGCGCCGCGCGAGCAGCGCCTGGCCGAGGGCGTTGTTGATCTTGTGCGCGCCGGTGTGCAGCAGGTCTTCGCGCTTGAGGTAGATCTTCGCGCCGCCCAGTTGCTCCGTCAGCCGCTTGGCAAAGTAGAGTGGTGTCGGCCGCCCGGCGAAGTTGTGGAGGAGGTCAGCCAGCTCGGCTTGGAAGGCGGCGTCGGCCAGCGCCTCAGCGTAGGCATGCTCCAGCTCAAGGAGCGCGGCCATCAGCGTCTCGGGCACGTAGCGGCCTCCGTAAACGCCGAAGCGGCCTGGCCGCGACTCCGAGGGAGAAGCGGGAAGAATCACCGATGCCATTGAGGCCCTCCTGAACAGCGCATCCGCGCGTGTGGGGAACTCTTCAGTGTACAGGCTCTGTGTGTGCCGCGGTTGTCTGCCTATGCGGCTTTATTGACGCGCACGCTGACACGCAGTCCGGCTGCCGTCAACATGTTCACGAGCATGTCGATGCTGAAGAGGCTGATCTTACCGCGCATCAGGTTCGAAATCCGTGGTTGTGAGACGCCAAAGACGCGGGCAGCCTCAGTCTGGCTCAGGCCTTCGCGCTCGATGTGCCGTTTGAGCGCGAGCATAAGCGAAGAGCGAAGCTTGAGGTTGGCTGCCTCCGCAGGGGATTTCTCAATCGCATCCCAGACGCTGGCGTAACGCTTTGTCGTCATCGGTGCAGCTCCTTGAGCAGTTCGTGATACCGTTTCTCCGCCAGCGCAAGGTCAGTGTTGCCGGTCTTCTGACTTTTCTTTTGAAAGCAGTGCAGCACATACACCGCATCCGCGAACCTGGCGATGTAAATCACGCGGAAAGCGCCTGCTCTGTCGCGAATGCGTATCTCCTCGACACCAGGTCCGATTGTGTTGATTGGCTTCCAGTCGTCTGGATCGAGACCTTGCTGAATCTGGAAAAGCTGATAGCCCGCCTCGCGGCGTGCATTCTCCGGAAACCCGCAAAGATCAGTCAGCGAGCTGCCGCGGAACTCGACGGGCTTTGGCGCATCCCGCACAGGGCAATTATATAAGATTTTGCATAACAGGTGAAGTTATCTGGCTGCGCGGGCATTCGCAATGAAGGCCCGAACTTTGGCCGGGTCTTTGCGGCCGGGGACGACTTCCACGCCGCTCGATACGTCAACCCCCCAGGGATGCAGCGTGGCGATGGCTTCGGCGACATTTTCGGGCTTCAGGCCGCCTGCTGCCACCATCTTCGTGCCGCCGCGAAAAAGCGTCTGCGCGGCCGCCTGCCAGTCAAAGGCGATACCGGTGCCGCCAACCGCCGTTGCGGTGCGCGAATCGATGAGGATGGCATCGATATTGATGTCGGCGGTGAGTGCGGCGGCCTGCTCGGCGGCGTTTGCGCCGAAGTGCACGACGCGGAGAATACGCAGAGACGGACCGAAGGTGGCACGGAGCGCAGCGGCAACCTCAAGGCCGGCATCGGAGTGGAGCTGCACACCGGTGAGTCTCGCGGTGCGGACTGCGGCGGCGATCTGCTCAAAGGACGCATCGACAAAGACGCCGATCTTCTCGATCTGCGCGGGCAGATGCGGCGTGATGGCGGCCACCTGCTCTGCCGTAACGCGGCGCGGGCTGGGCGCGAAGACGAAACCCACCGCGTCCGCTCCCGCTTCTGCGGCAAGCTGCGCGTCGGCCAGGTTCGTGTTGCCGCAGATTTTGATCCAGAGGCTCATCGCGTTGCGTGCGTGCCTCTGCTGAGAGATGCCGCGCCGGCCAGCAGAGCTCCCAGTGCGGCGCCGGGGTCGGGCTGGCGCATCAGGCTTTCGCCGATGAGCAGCGCGTCGAATCCTGCAGCGCGCAGGCGGCCCGCATCGCCGGAAGTGAAGATACCGCTCTCGGCCACGCGAACGACGCCCGCGGGAATCTGGTCAACCAGGGCGAGCGAGGTTTCGAGATGGGTCTCGAAGGTGCGCAGGTCGCGGTTGTTGACGCCGATGGCGTCCGCGCCCGTCCCGCCCAGCGCGTCAAGGACACGGGCCAGCTCGTCTGCGGTGTGCACCTCGACGAGGACATCGAGCGCATGATTGTGCGCCGTCTGCGCGAACTGCTTCAGCTCCGCGCTGCTGAGCGCGGCGGCGATGAGCAGGATGGCGTCGGCGCAGTGCGCACGGGCTTCGGCGATCTGGTACGCGTCCACTATGAAATCCTTGCGCAAGCAGGGCAGCGCGACCGCGGCAGAGGCAATCTCGAGGTTGCGCAGGCTGCCCTGAAAGTAGGGCTCGTCGGTCAGTACGGAGAGCGCCGCCGCGCCGCCCACCTCGTAACGCCCGGCCAGCCAGGCCGTGTCGAAGTCCGCGCGGATGAGACCCTTCGAGGGCGATGCCTTCTTGATCTCGGCGATGACGGCCGGTGCCTCGGCGGCCCTGCGGCGCAGAGCGGCGGCCCAGCCGCGCGGCGTGTGCGCGGCGGCTTGGCGTTCAAGCTCGACGTTGGAGACACACGCCTTTGTCCGCGCCACAGTGGCGCGGGTCGAAGCAAGGATGGTGTCGAGGTGCGTAGCCATGCCTGCCTTGAGTATACGAGGGAGGCAGGTTGCGGCACATGGTGGGCCCGGAGGGATTCGAACCCCCAACCAAGGGATTATGAGTCCCCTGCTCTAACCGTTGAGCTACAGGCCCGCGCGATGCAGTTATTGTAGCGGCTTTGCAGATCAATCGAGAGCGAAGTGCGTGTTGGGACGCAGCCGCGTTACGGCGCATCGCGCCATCGTGCTCTGCGAAAATAGAGCCGTATGCTCTCGTTGCAGCAGGCTGGCAAGCGGTTCGGGCCGCGGATTCTTTTTACTGAGGCGGACTGGCTCATCCGCAGCCGCGAAAAGACCGCTCTTGTCGGCGCGAACGGCACCGGCAAATCCACGCTGATGAAGGTGCTGGCCGGCCTGGAGCCGCTGGACTACGGCACGATGCAGCTCACGCGCGGCATGAGCATCGGCTACCTGCCGCAGGAGGGCCTGAAGCTCACTGGGCGGACGGTTTTCGGCGAGTGCCTGTCGGTCTTCGACGAGCTGCGCGCCATGGAAGGCGAGATGGAGCGCACGGCGGCGCAACTTGCCGAGCTGGATCACGCGAGCGCCGGGTACGAAGCCGCGGCGGAGCGCTTCTCGCTGCTGCAGGAGCGTTTTCATGCGCTGGATGGCTACGCGCTGGATGCGCAGGTAGGCTCCGTGCTCACCGGCCTGGGCTTTGGCAAAGAGGACTGGAAGCGGCAGACGGACGAGTTCTCCGGCGGCTGGCAGATGCGCATTGCGCTGGCCAAGCTGCTGCTGGCGCGGCCAAATCTACTGCTGCTGGATGAGCCCACCAACCACCTGGACCTGGAAACGCGCAACTGGCTTGAGGACTACCTCAAGAACTATCCCTTCGGCTACATCTTGATCTCGCACGACCGCTATTTTCTCGACGTGACGGTGGACCGCACCGTGGAGATCTGGAACAAGCGGCTGACGATCTTCCAGGGCAATTACACCAAATACCTGTCGCAGAAGGACGAGCGGCGCACGCAGTTGCTGGCGGCCTACAAGAACCAGCGCGACCAGATTGAGCATCTCGAGGCTTTCATCAACCGCTTCCGCTACCAGGCCACCAAGGCGAAGCAGGTGCAGAGCCGAATCAAGGAGCTCGAAAAGATCGAGCGCATCGAGGTTCCGGAAGAAGAGCCGGTGATTCACTTCAAGTTTCCGCAGCCTCCGCCCTCGGGCCGCACGGTTGCTGAGGCCGAGGGACTGACGAAGAGCTACGGGCCGAAGCAGGTTTTCCGGGATGGGCGGTTCACGATTGAGCGCGGCGACCGTGTGGCGCTGGTGGGCGTGAACGGCGCGGGCAAATCGACGCTGATCAAGCTGCTGACAGGCGATGAAGCGCCGACGGCGGGCACGGTGAAGCTGGGCCACAACGTGGTGAGCGAATACTTTGCCCAGGACCAGTACAAGGTGCTGGACGGCGAGGCGCGGATGCTGGACGACATGAGCCGCGCGGCCATCAAGGTGCCGGAGCAGGAGCTGCGGTCGCTGCTGGGCTGCTTCCTGTTCTCGGGCGACGACGCGTTCAAGAAACTGGGCGTGCTCTCCGGCGGCGAGCGCAACCGCTATGCGCTGGCGCGGATTCTGGTGTCACCGTCGAACTTTCTGCTGCTGGACGAACCCACCAACCACCTCGACATGCGGGCCAAAGATGTACTGCTCGACGCGCTCGATGCCTTTAGCGGGACCGTGGTGTTTGTCTCGCACGACCGGTATTTCATCGACCGGCTTGCGACGCGCGTGATCGAGGTGGAGAACGGCGCCATCACCACCTACGAGGGCAACTACGAGGAGTATCTGCGGCGCAAGGAGGCACTGGCCGCGGGAGCCTCTGCCGCGTCGGAGCCCTCTGTGCCTGCCGTGGTCGTTGCAGCTTCAGGCCCGGCATCGATGAAGGAGCAGAAGACCGCTGATGACGCTGCGCCGGGCAAAACCATCCTGATCGAGGGCGGCTACGACGACACCGCCAGAAAGCGCCGGCTGAATCCCATCAAACAGAAGCAGATGGAAGATCGCTGCGCGTTCCTCGAGGAGGAAGTCCCGCGTGTCGAGGCCTCACTTGCCCATACCGAGCAGCAGCTCGGTGTCTATGTCTCGGCCGAGGAGACGCAGCGGCTGACCGAGCTGGCCGGCGATCTGCGCGGGCAGCTTGCGGCGCTGACGGCAGAGTGGGAAGAGCTGATGCTGCAGCTCGAGGGCGCGTAGACAGAGAAGCTTTCAAGCTAGTTCCTTGCTGGAAATATACGATCGCCGGGCACCAGAGGCGGCCGTACTCAGGCGCGGGGCTCGGTGGCGAAGTAGGCGAGGGCGATAAGGGGCAGAATGAGGCCGATCCAGGAAGCGGCGTTCCAGCCGCCGCGGGCGTAAGCCCAGCCGCCCAGCGCGGAGCAGACAGCGCCGCCGGCGAAGAAGGTGGCCATGAAGAGCCCGTTGAGGCGGCTGCGGTACTCGGGGCGCAGGGTATAGATGGCACGCTGACCGATGACGAGGCTGGAGGAGACGCCGAAGTCGAGCAGAATGGCTCCAAGGGTAAGCAGGGAGAGCGCTACGAACGAGCCCGAATGCACGAGGCGCGTGAGCAGGAATCCTGCGAAGACAGAGATCATGGCGATGCCGGTGGCGGCGCGGCTGTGGCCGCGGTCGCCAAGATGGCCGGCGAGGGGAGCGGCAAGGGCCCCCGCGACACCAACAAGAGCGAAGAGGGCAATGCCGCGCTGTGAGAGGCCGAAGAGCGGCGAGGCCAGCAGCAGCGGAGAGACGGTCCAGAAGAGCGTGAAAGCGCCAAAGAGCAGCGCCTGATAGGCAGCGCGGCGGCGCAGCACGGGTGTGGTGCGGTAGAGGTGCGCCATGGAGACGAGCAGCGCGAAATAGTGTGGACCGGGCGGCGGGCGGCGCGGCGGCAGGCGGAGAGCCAGCACGAGCGCGAGCAGCGCCATGAGTCCGGCAGCGATATAGAAGATGGCCGCCCAGTTGAAGAGATCGGTGAGGAAGCTGGCGGCGGGGCGCGAGAGCATGATGCCGATGAGCAGGCCGCTCATGACCTGACCGACGGTGCGGCCGCGCAGGTGAGGCGGAGCGAGATGCGCGGCGTAGGGAACGAGAATCTGCACGGCCGTGGAGCTGACGCCGATGACGAGCGAGGCAAGCAGAAAGACGGTTGCGTTGCGGGCCACAGCGGCGGCAAGCAGAGAAGCGCAGGCAACGGCAAGAGCAGCGAGAACGAGGCGGCGGGTTTCGTGCAGGTCGCCGAGGGGAACGACGAAGAGCAGGCCGAGGCCGTAGCCGATCTGCGTGAGAGTGACGATGAGGCCGGTGGCTGCGGGGCTGATGCCAAGAGCGTGTCCGATGGGCCCGGCAAGCGGCTGGACATAGTAGATATTGGCAACGATAAGGCCGCAGGCGACTGCGAGCAGTATGAGAAGTCCCGCGGAGACAGGCTGCGTGGCCTCATGTGAGGCGGCATGGGCGGGAGATTCGATAGCGGATGGCAGGGGCAGCTCCCGGAAAGGGTCTCTTCTAATGGATGCGAAGCGGCTCGGATGGATTCGGACCGGCGGATTCCAGACTAGAGATGGGGCTTGTATCCCTGCCACACATATTCGAGCGCTTCGATGATCGTCTGCTCGCGCACGGCGCGGTCGACGTGGCCGGCGTTTTGCGCGAATGAGAACTGATAGTGATAACCCTTGGCCGCGAGCACCGCGGCCATGCGCTCGTTGGCCTCGACCCAGTCGTGCATGTTGTCGCGCATCACGTTGGGGTTGAAGAGATCGCGGTCGCCGACCTCCATCCAGATGCGGATGGGCTTGCGCGGGCTTTGCGGAATGAGGCGCTCGTGAAACTCCCAGGCGCCATGCGGCAGCTTCGGATCAGTGGGCCACTGCTGATTGACGAAAGTGCCGGAGTAGGAGAGCACCCGGTGGTACCACTCGGGGTGATACCAGGCCATGATGAGCGCGCAGGCCGCGCCGGAGCTGCCTCCGGTGGCCGCACGGCCGTCGGGATCGTGGGTGAGCGTGACGTGGGCGTTGCTCTCGACGAGCGGGAGCACCTCGTGCTCGACCCATTCGGCGTAGCGGCCGGACATGGTGTCGTATTCGAGACCGCGCTCGCTGCCTTGGGCGTCTCCGCCGCCGTTGGCAATGGAGATGCCGACGATGGGTGGCAGCTTGTGCGCGGCAATGAGGCTGTCGAGCGCCGCGAAGAGCAGGTGGTCCGGGCCATCGGCGCCGACGATGAACGGCGCGGCCGTGCCCGGCTTGTAGCTGGCCGGCACGTAGACGGCGACTTTGCGCGTCCAGGGTGCAGGATGGCTGGTGGTGACGATGAGCTTTGCGGGGTCGGAGGGGTCGGGCGTGCCAAAGGTGCCGGGCTCGCGGGCGATGCCGGGGTAGTATTTGCTCGTGGCGGAGGTCATGGTGAACTCGATGACCGTGCCGTGGGGTGTATCGCTGAGCGAAGCAAGTTCCGGGGCAGGCTTGTGCGTGGGGCCGAGGATGAAATTGCCGTCAACGAGTGGTGAAGGCACGGCGCCATCGGGTAGCTCAGTGGCTTTCACGTAGCCGGGCGTATGCGGATCGCGCGCGGGCGGCAGCGGGCGGTTGCTGTGCTGCGCGGCAATAGCGGTGGAGCAGAGGCCTGCAACGGCGACAGCATGCGCGAAACGTCCTGAAAAGTGCATGCAGACATTGTGCCGCATGAAACTGAGGGGCGAAAGCGGGTTATCGCGCTGCGGGAAGAGACGCAGTTGGCTCAGGCATAATCAAAGACAATGGCACTGCTTTGGAATCCTGAGAGCTGGTCGCAGCGGCTGGCGGAGCTGGAGGCGCGCAGCGGAGAGCTGAAAGAGGCTCCGCTGCGGCGCGATGTGCGCTCGCTGGGCACGCTGCTGGGCGAGGTGCTGCGCGAGCAGGCGGGCGAGGATTTATTCGCCGATGTGGAGGCGCTGCGGCAGGGCACCATCCGGCGACGCGATGCCGAGGCGCGCGGCGACGAGAAGGAGGCCGCACGGCAGGCGGCCAAGGCTCTGGAGCTGGTGCACTCGCTGCCCGTGGAGCGCGCGACGCTGCTGACGCGGGCCTTCGCGTTCTACTTCGAACTGATCAACCTCGCGGAGACGAACCATCGCAAGCGGCGGCG
This sequence comes from Occallatibacter sp., assembly GCA_035549115.1. Classification (GTDB taxonomy): domain Bacteria; phylum Acidobacteriota; class Terriglobia; order Terriglobales; family Acidobacteriaceae; genus Telmatobacter. Next base: position 7,831 of record DASZRQ010000183.1, read on the forward strand.
CAATGCGCTGCAGTTGAGTGGTGAAGCGGGTAAGCAGCGCGGCTCACTGGCGGGCACGCTGTGCGAGATGCGGCGCGTGGGTATCCCTGTTGAAGAAGCGATGGAGTGGCTGCGGCGCGTGCTGATTGTGCCGGTCTTCACGGCGCATCCCACCGAGGCGGCGCGGCGTTCAGTGATGGTCAAGCGGCGGCGCATCGGTGAGTTTCTAGCCACACTGGACCGGATTCCGCTGGCGGAGCAGGACCTGGCGCAGCTCGAGGAAGCAATCCGCGCGGAGATCACGAGTCTGTGGCAGACCGACGAGGTGCGCTCACGGCGGCCGACCGTCTACGACGAAGTCAAGATGGGCCTCGACTACTACGAGGTCTCGATCTTCGCCACACTGCCCGCGCTCTACCGCGAGATTGCGCAGGCGCTCAGGACGGCCTATGGGCTGGAGATCGAGCCGCACGAACTGCCGCAGGTGATGTGCTTTGGCTCATGGATCGGCGGCGACCGCGACGGCAACCCGTATGTCACGCCAGAGGTGACGCGCGAAGCGCTGCGCCTGGCGCGGGGGCACTTGCTGCTCTACTACCAACGGCAGCTCGATGCGCTGATCGACCTGCTGACGACGAGCGCGCAGCAGACCACGGTGAGCGAGGAGCTGTTGAAGCGGCTGAAGGCGTATGTGGAGCAGGTGAACACGCCGGAGTCGCAGGTGTTTGGCGCGCAGTACGAGTTCGAGTACTACCGGCGGTTCGTGATCTGCGTGAAGGCGCGCATCCAGCGGACTCTGGAGCAGGCCAGCGGCGCATATGTGCATGGCGGCGTGCCGCTGCCGGTCACGCCCTTCACGCTGGCCCAGGGACAGGACAAGCTGGCGCGCGTGCTGCCCGCATACTGCTCCGCGGGCAGCTTCCTCGACGATCTCGAAGTGCTGCGCGTATCGCTCGCCGAACATCAGGGCATACGCATCGCGCGCACGCTCGTGGACCCGCTGATTCTGCAGGTGCGCGCCTTCGGGCTGCATCTGCACACGCTCGATATTCGCCAGCATGCGCGGCTGCACGCTGCGGCGGTGAAGGAGGCGGTCGTCGACACGATTGCGCCCGTGCTGCCGGAAAAGCTTTCCGACGAGACAGCGAATGTGCTCGAGACCTTTCGCGTGGTGGCTGAGGCCAAGGGTGGTTGCTCGCCTGAGGGGATTCGGCATTACGTCATCTCCGGCGCGGCCAAGGTGGAAGATGTGCTGGCCGTGGTGCGGCTGGCGCGGCTGGGCGGCGTCAAAGTCGAGGGATCGGAGAGTGATCCCGGCCTGATGCCGGTGCCGCTGTTCGAGTCGATCGAGGATTTGCGCAATGCGCCGGAGGTGTGCCGCGCATTGTGGTCGAGGCCGGACTATAAGAAGCTGCTTGAAAGCTGGGACAACTGGCAGGAAGTGATGCTAGGCTACTCCGACTCGAACAAAGACGGCGGCATGCTCACGAGCACTTGGGAAATCTTCCGTGCGCACCGCGACCTGCATACCGTGGCCCGCGAGTGCGGCGTCAAGCTGCGGCTCTTCCATGGGCGCGGCGGCACGGTGGGCCGCGGCGGAGGGCCCACGCATCGCGCCATCTTTGCGCAGCCCATGAACTCCTTCGAGGGCCAGTTCCGTATCACCGAGCAGGGCGAAGTGCTGAACTTCAAATATGCCGACGAGGTGCTTGCGGAGCGCAACCTGGAGTTGATGATCGCGGCCTCGCTCGATGCGCTGGCGCGGCCCAACGCGCGCGACCCGCAGGGCCACTTTACCGGCGTGCTCAAGCCGGAGTGGGAAACGGCGCTGGATGAGCTCTCGGAGATTTCCTTCGGGTTCTACCGCGAAAACATCCTCGACAATCCGGATGTCATCGCGTACTTCGAGCAGTCGACCCCGGTGGGCGAGCTGGAGCACGCCATGATCGGCTCGCGGCCCTCGCGGCGCAAGGCCAGCACGCACATCTCGGACCTGCGCGCGATTCCCTGGGTCTTCGGGTGGACGCAGTCGCGGCTTCTGGTGCCGGCGTGGTTCGGTGTGGGCCATGCGCTGGGTAGGTATCTGGAGAGGCCCGGCAGCCTGGAGCTGCTCCAAACCATGGCGCGGGAGTTTCCGCTGTTCATCGATCTGCTCCGCAACGTGGAGATGGCACTGGGCAAAGCCGACCTGGCCACGGCGCGGCAGTATGCCGGGCTGGTGCGGGACGAAGCTCTGCGCGAGCGGGTCTATGCGATGATCGAAGCCGAGTTCCATCGCGCGGTAAAGGCCGTGCTCGCAGTCACGGGGCAGAAAGAGCTGCTCGAAAAGAACCAGGTGCTGGCTCGGTCCATCCGCCTGCGCAATCCTTATGTAGACCCCATGCACCTGATCCAGATCGATATGCTGCAGCGCAAGCGCGCCGGCGAAAACACGCCGGAGGTGAACCGTGCGCTGGCGGCAACGATCAGCGGCATCTCGGCCGGTCTCCGCAATACAGGCTGAGGCCGAATCAAGGCGCAAAAGAAACGGGGGCAGAGACCGTATGGTCCCTGCCCCGTTTTATTCCGGAAAGAGTTAATCCACCGTCAATGTGAACGAGGTGGTTGCGTTGATGTTGCTGAACACCGTATCCGCGCCTGTGACGCCGAGGGTGTAATTGCCCTTCGGTACATCGTTGGAGGTCGAACCACCACCGCCACCGCTGCTTGAGCCGCCGCCACAGCCCACGGCTAGTCCGGCGCCCGCGAGCAGAAGCAGGCAGCCAAGCATCGTGATCCACTTTGCCCGGCGGCGCAGGCCGAAGAGCAGGAAGCTGGCCAGAGCGGTCATGCTGATGGGCAAAGCGCGGCTGCCGCGCGGAGCGGGAGTCTCGTGCGTCGCGGCCACGCCCGCGCCCACAAAGCGGTGGAGAGTCGCGCGCTTGGTTACAGCCGCATTCGCGCAGGTCGTTGCGTTGGTGTAGAGCGTGATGGAGGTTGTCACAGCGCTCGCGCCGGATACCGTGGCATTCGACACGTTATAGCAGCCATACGTCTGTAAAGCGCTGCTCGACGTGGACAACTGAATGTTAACGATGCCGGTATACCCGCTCTGCGGTGTGATGGTGAGCGTAGAGCTGCCCGAGGAACCCTGGCTGACCGTAATATTGGTTGCCGTGAGGGTAAAGCTGCCTGTGCCCGAGGTCGACGGCGTGCCCACGGTGACCGTCAAGGAGTTCGAGTTCGACTGGGCATACGTGGTGTCGCCAAAGTAAGTGGCCGTGAGCGTGTGAGCGCCAATGGTCAGCGAGGACGAGGCATAGGTCGCCACGCCGGCTGTCAGCGTTCCGGTGCCGATCTTGACGCCGCCGTCATAGAAGTTCACGGAGCCGGTTGCGGCGCTGGGTGCGACAGTCGCGGTAAGCGTGACATTGTCGCCATACACCGGCGAGGTGGAAGAGGCGCTCAACGTTGTCGTGGTTGCGGTCGCTCCGCCGCCAACGGCAACAACGGTCGTTGATCCGGAGGAGGTGGAGAAAGTGCCATCGCCTGCGTAGGTCACCGCAATCACGTGAGAACCGATGGCGGATGGCGTAAAGGTATAGGTCGCCGATCCGCTGGTGAGTGTCAGCGCCGGAGACTGGTCCACGCCGTCGACGGTCACGGTTACGCTTCCGGTCGGCGTCGTGTGCACTGAGCTCGATCCCGAAGCTACTGTGATCGTGATCGTGTCGCCCGTGCCAACCGCATCTGTTGCGGAGGCGGCTGAGACCGTTGTGGTGGAGGCTGTAAGGGCCGCCGACGGCCATGCCGTGGCTAGATTGTTCAGGTCGATTGAGCCGAGGCCGGTTACTTGATCGTAGCCCAGGCCCGCGGCGTAGCCTTCGGTTGCGCCGCCCGCGCTGCAGTAGCCGTAAGTTGTGCCTGCGGTGCAGTAGTTGTTGCCGCTGATCACGTCGTGGAAGGCCGTGGTATAGGTGGCTGCGTTCGAGGCGAGCTGGTAGAGCCTGGGATTGATGAGCCCCTGGCCGCTAGTATTGCCGGTCTTCTGATTGAGGATGGCTACCATGCCGGCGAAGATGGGCGCGGCGAAGCTGGTGCCGCCGGCAATGGTGAAGTATGCGGTGCCAGAAGATGCATAGAACTGACTATTGCCGCAACTTGCTGTCTGGCCGGAGGTCCAATCGCTTGAGTCGCTGGTGCAGTAGAGATAGCCGGGATAGTCGGGCGAAGAATAGAGGGCGACGTCAGGCACATCGCGCGCGTTATCCGATGGAATGCCGGAAACGCCGCTCTGCCAGTCCGGCTTGGAGTTGTAGAGAATGCTGACGCCGCCTCCGCCTGCGCTCAGGCCGCCGCCCTGGCTGGGCGAGTACTGGCCCGCGAGCGTGTCGTCATTCCAGGCAATTTCAGGAACGTAGCTGAGCGCTGTGGTCAGTGAGACCGAGTTATTCGATGCCGATCCCCAGTACGTGCCGACGGCATCGTTGGCAGTGCTGATCTCCGTGCCGCCAACGCCGGTCACATACTGGCTGCTGGCGGGATAGCTGACGCCAAGCGCCTGCTGTTGGCTTGTGGAGAGATTAGAGAAGCCGTAGCACGCCGTGGAACCGAAATCGCCAGAAGAAGAGATGATGGTCTGACCCTGCGCCGCGGCCTCCTGGTACAGGGTGTCCTGGCTAAAGCTCGCAAGCTGCAACTCGGTCTCGCAGGCGCCGTAGCTGACGGAGATAATGTTGCCGATCCCGTTCGTAATTGCATACTGGACCGAGTCGAACACGCCGTTGCTGTTCTGCGAGTTGCCCGTGTAGATGAAGTTGATGGTCGCGCCGGGAGCCGTGGCGCCTGACCACTCGACATCCAGATCGGACTCGCCCTGATCGCCGGAAACGAAGGCCGCTGTGCCGGTGTTCGGAACCAGCGTGAGGGTCGGCGCTTTTGCCGTCAGTCCCGCTGCGTTCTGAAAGTTGGTAATGTCGCTTGTCGAAATCTCCGATTGGCCGGCAATGACGATGGTCTGGCCGGTGCCGTCGCTGCCCCCCTGGATCAGTGGATTGATGTCGTAGGCAACTTTGATATCGCCGGGAGCAAAGAGCACATACTGCGTCCCATTGTTGTTGAAGGTATAGTCGGGGTGCGCAAGACGGCTGGCTGCCGCATGGGAAGAGCGCGGGCGCAGGCCGGTTAGGTCGTGGATTCCTTCCACTGTGGGCGCAATGGCCGAGGGGACGGAAAGCGAGGTAGAGGGCGAAATGTGCTTCTGCCCATCCGAAGTCTTGTAGGAGTGCATCTGGGTCTGGAAGGCGAGCTCGAGCTGGTTGGCGGTGCCGGAGAAACGGATGAAGTTGCGCGAAGGCGGAACCTCATCGATGGTGAACCCCTGCTGCTGCAGCCACTGCTCGACCTTGTCGAGATCCGCCTGAGCCATGCCGAAGCGCGCGCCGAACTGCGCCGGGGTAAGCCACTTGTGGTACTGCGACGAGGTGGGGTTCTGCTGCGCGGCGAGCAGTGCATCGAGGTCGGCCTGCTGGGCGGCGCTGCGGTTGAACATGAGCGTGATGCCGGTGAGTTGAGTATCGGAAGGCAGACGGCCAGCATCCTCGGCGGCGGCATAAAGACGCGGGGAGTTTTTGAGCGCGGTCATGTCGGAGACGGAGACCTCAGCTCGAATGCGGGGAGCGGGTGTTTGCCCAACGGCTGCGCCCGCGGCAAGGGCGCACGCGGCCACCCAGCCGCAAGCCCGGAGACCGAGTTGTCTGGTACTTGCAAACATTGTCGTCATAGCCATCCTCAAGGGGAGTTCGTGCCGAACACACTCTACCGTGGGCAAAGCCTGGTTCGTACAGCTCGCCAGGTAGGTAGACAGAGAGAATAACGCCGGGCGGCCTACTGGAGGAAGCGCGGCATGGGAAGGAATTGTAAGCTGAACACCCTTCTGTAACGAGCATGAGGCATTTCAGCGGGCAGTGGAGGTTGTGCCGTTTCGTATAGACGGGATTTATGCAGTAAAGTTGTGCGGGACACCGGCCTAGCGGCTAGGCGCTCGATCCGGCTGCACCACGGCCAGAGCGCTGCCACTGACGCGGGGCGGAATAAAACCAGGAGCGCGCCAGGCAATGGCCAGCCGCTCGCGGTCCAGCAGGCGGTGAATCTGCCCGCGGGCATGGTCGGCCCAGGGGCCGGAGCGGTCGAGCCGGACATAGGCCTGCCAGTGGCGCAGGGCGGCGCGGTGCTCGCCCTTGCGCTCAAAGGCCAGGGCAAGATTGTAGTGCGCATCCGCATAGCGCGGAGCCAGCTCCACGGCGCGCAGATAGGCGGCGATAGACTCCTCGGGCCGGTCAAGCTCGTCGAGGACGTTGCCGAGGTCAAAGAAAGCGAGCACATAGCCGGGATCAGTCTCGGTAGCCTGGCGGTAGAGCTCTTCTGCGCGGCTGTAGCGGCGCATGTGGAAGAAGAGCGTGCCGAGATTGATATAGGCCGGGGCGTAGCCGGGGTCGCGGGCAATGATCTGCTCGTAGAGGGCGATGGCGCGGTGCTTCTCGCCGGACTCCTCGGCCTGCACGGCGGCGCAGAAAAGTTCCTGCATGCCGGGAGCGCTCGGCG
>DASZRQ010000184.1:0-2665 GCA_035549115.1 Occallatibacter sp.
CGCTCTACTGCACCGCTCTTTTTTTCGATCCCGAAGGCCGCCTGCTCGGCAAACATCGCAAGCTGATGCCGACCGCGATGGAGCGGCTCATCTGGGGCTTCGGCGACGGCTCGACGCTGCCGGTGATGGAGACCGGGTTCGGCAAGGTCGGCGCGGTGATCTGCTGGGAGAACTACATGCCGCTGCTCCGGACGGCGATGTACCGGAAGGGCGTGCAGTTCTACTGCGCGCCGACGGTGGACGACCGCGAGAGCTGGCCGGGGTCGATGCGGCACATCGCGCTGGAGGGGCGGTGCTTCGTGCTCTCGGCGTGCCAGTACGTGCCGGACCTGATCCGCGGCGGCAGCGTGATCGTGAGCCCGCTGGGGCGGGTGATCGCGGGGCCGAACTACGAGGGCGAGTGCGTGCTGCGGGCGGAGCTCGACCCGGGTGAGATCGCGGAGGGCAAGTTCGACCTCGACGTGGTGGGACACTACGCCCGGCCGGATGTGTTCCGGCTGGAAGTCAACGAAGGCTAGCCCGGAAATCTCACGGTAGGTATAGCAAAAAGCCGCCACTTCTGGCATAAACATATCTGCGAGAACATGTTTCAGCCAGAAGCGAGGCGGCTTTTGCTATGACAGAGTGTAACCAATCGAGCTTCGAGTTTGCCAGCCATTTTTCGCGTCAGGTGACAGCCACTTTCGATGGGGGAACGATCACTAGCGACGGAGGGGCTCTGTTGCTGCGGGAGGCGGACCGGAAGCTGAACCTGTTGGAGCGTTTCAGCACGTGCTTCCGGGATCACCGGCGACCGGACCTGATCGAGCATCAGGTGTCGGAGATGGTATCGCAGCGGGTCTACGGGCTGGCGTTGGGCTATGAGGACATCAACGATCACGATCGGCTGCGCAGCGATCCGCTGATGGGCGTGCTGGCCGGCAAGGCGGATGCCAGCGGTCAACAACGGCGGCACGCACGGGACCGGGGCAACGCCTTGGCGGGGAAGAGCACGCTGAACCGGCTGGAGCAGGCCGCGCAGCACTCGGAAAGGTACTGCAAGATCGAGTATAGCCGGGAAGCGATCGATGAACTGATGATCGAAGTCTTCCTGGAGGCGCATCCGGAGGCGCCGGCGCAGATCGTGCTGGACCTGGATGCGACGGATGTTCCACTCCATGGCCAACAGGAGCGGCGCTTCTTCCACGGCTACTACGACGCGTACTGCTATTTGCCGCTGTACATTTTCTGCGGGGAGCACGTTCTGTGTGCGCGACTGCGGCCGGCCAATATCGACGGCGCCAAGGGAAGCGTGTGGGAAGTGCGGCGGCTGGTCCAGCGGATTCGGCGGCGGTGGCCGCAGGTGCGTATCGTCGTGCGCGCCGATAGCGGATTCTGCCGGCAGCGGATGATGGGGTGGTGCGAGCGGCACGGCGTGGATTACGTGCTGGGGCTGGCGCGGAATCCGCGGCTGAAGAAACTGAGTGCCGAGGCGATGGCACAGGCCAAAACGCAAGCAGCCGGGACAGGCCAACCGGCGCGAGTGTTCGTGGAGTTTCCATACGCTACGGAGAAGACCTGGAGCCGGGAGCGCCGGGTGATCGCCAAAGCGGAGTGCCTGCAAGACAAGGAGAATCCACGCTACGTGGTGACCTCGCTGAGCGCCGAAGAGTGGCCGGCCCAGCGGCTATACGAAGAGTTCTACTGTGCCCGCGGCGAAATGGAGAATCGGATCAAAGAGCAAGGCATGCTCTTCCACGACCGGCTGAGCACGGCCACGATGCGCAGCAACCAACTCCGGCTGTATTTTTCAGCCGTCGCCTACATGCTGGTACAGGGTTTGCGCCGCCTGGCCCTGGCGGGAACGGAGTTGGCCGTGGCGCAGATGCACACGATCCGCATCCGGTTGCTGAAGATCGGAGCGGTAGTGCGCCTCTCCGCGCGGCGTGTCTGGCTGTCGTTAGCCACCGGCTACCCGTGGCAGAATCTCTTTCGGGAGGTGTGGCAGGCATTGCGCTGCTGACCAACCCCACACACCACCCCGCACAATTAGGCCGCAGGACGAATTCTCAAGGGGAGGCGTGTACCCTGGTAGCGGCCAAAAGGCTCGACTCCGAAATTCTGTCCGTCCGCGCCCGGGTTTTGCCCCACCCCAGCACCATCCACCCAGCCCAGGTGGCTACAAGCCCGTCGCCCAGCGGAAATCCTCACCCGCATCGCCCCAGTGTGAGATATGCGGGCTAGTTCTCGGTCGGCTTCTCGGCGCGGTCGATGACGAGGACTTCTACCGGAGCCTTCGCGGAGCGGAGGCGAAGGCCGAGTTGCTCCTGGATGGCGGTGAAGATAGAGGGGCCGGCATTGGGGCGGGACAGCTCCTTCTCGGGAGTCCACTCCAGCTTCAGCTTGAAGACTCCTTCAAGTCCCGTGCGATTGACCACGGGCAGATCCATGCCGCGGGAGAGCACCTCCGCGAGATGGTCCATCGAGGTGTTGCGGGCATTCAGCCGCCCATGCCCCGCATCGGTCTTGCCTTCGCCGCCATCGTCCTTCTCGAACTTGGCTCCGCCCTTACCGGTCTCTAGCACGTAAGCCTGAATGGTGCGCGTCTCGCGATGGAGGGCCAGGTGAAAGCGCTCGGCCAGCAGGGTCTGCAGCGCGACGTCGAAGACCGCATCGTCGTTGGTCG
>DASZRQ010000185.1:0-2952 GCA_035549115.1 Occallatibacter sp.
GTTGTCGTCGCCGTACTTCGGCCACTCCGGCAGTCCCGGCCCATTCGGGTCGCCGGTTTTGGCGAAGTTGGTCCAGTAGCTCATCATCTGCTCGCTCAGCGTGCGATCCTCGGGGCGCACATCCCATCCCGGCCGCGTATCAAGCGTGCCGAAGACATACTCGATGTCATCCGAGTGGAAGGCAAAGGTTCCGGGATGATACTTGCTTGGCGTGGCGGCCAGCTCAAAGTGATAGCGGTATACCGGCGAGTCACCCGTCTTACGATGCGCCTCGATCCACTTCCAGGTGCCGAAGGCAATGAAGGCGTCGCTGCCGTAGTCGATGGCTGAGCGCAGCGCCTGCGCGTCCGTGTCGCCGGGATAAAGCTTGAGGAACTCGTCGGCACGATCCTTGAACATGGCATGCGCCATGCCCTTCCACTGCTCCGCGGTCATGCCGCGCATGGCAAAGAAGCTGCCTTCATCCGCGTTCCAGCCTGCCAGCAGAGGCACATGCGCCTGCTTGCCTGCCGCATAGGTGTCCGGCACAGGCTCGGTGAGCACGCGGCCGTCCACATCCGGAGAAAAGCCGGTCGTGCCCTTCTTTGCCGCGCCTTCGAGAATCTGGCCGGTCGACATGGCACGCAGATCCTTGAGCGACTTAGCACCGATCGACTCCATCCAGGCATCGTCTTCCTTGGCGCGCTCGGCCACCGTGCCGCCGCCCAGATTGATGCCGCTGGGGAAGGCAGCGCCGCTCTCGCCAATGGCCTTCGCAAACAGCCCCTGCGCCATGGGCGAAGCCATCAGCGTGCTCACGGCAAACGATCCGGCGCTCTCGCCGAAGATGGTCACATTCTTTGGATCGCCGCCGAATCTGGCAATGTTGGCGTTGACCCAGTGGAGCGCGGAGATCATGTCCATCAGGCCGTAATTGCCCGCCGAGCCGTTACCCTCCTTGGCCAGGTCGCTGGTGACCAGGAAGCCGAAGACGCCGAGCCGATAGTTGATGGTGACCAACACCACGCCTTTCAAAGGCAGAAAGTCGCCGTTGTGCCGGGGCTCGTCGCCGCTGCCGCCCGAGTAACCGCCGCCATGAATCCAGAACATGACCGGCAGACTGCTCTTGGCCGTCGCCGTGGCGGGCACATAGACGTTCAGGTAGAGACAGTCCTCGCTCGACCCGCTGTCCTGGAACACCATGTCGCTGAAAACATTGTTCTGCGCGCAGCGCGCTCCGTATCGGGTCGCGTCGCGCACGCCCTTCCACCTGGCCGCGGGCTCCGGAGCCTTCCAGCGCAGGTCTCCCACTGGAGGCGCTGCATACGGCAGGCCCAGATAAGCGCGCACCTTGCCGTCGTTGATTGTCTTTCCGTGAACCTTGCCCAGATCAGTCTTTACCGTCAGCGGATCGGCAGCCATGGCCAGTGTGGCTCCTGCGATGAGCGCAGCCCCAGCCAGGGCACACGCCATTCGTGTGCAGAATTGCATCCTGATTTCCTCCGCGCATTACGTTATCAGGGCGAACCGGCCTTTGTGCAGAACCAACCGGTTTTTGCGCGGGGCAAACTGGTTTTTGTGCAGGACGCACCCCAATATCGTGCGCGGAAATTCAGCTTTCAAGCATTTCAGGCGCCAGCAGATCGGCCATCGTCTCGCGGCGGCGAATGAGCCGCGCTTTTGCGCCCTGCACCAGCACCTCGGCCGGCCGCAGGCGGGTGTTGTAGTTGGAGCTCTGCGCCATGCCGTAGGCGCCGACATCCAGCAGCGCCAGCAGATCGCCGGGCTCCACGGGAGCGAGTCTGCGGTCCCGCGCAAAAAAGTCGCCCGACTCGCAGACCGGACCCACCACATCCACAGCCAGCGCGCGTCCCTTGCGGGGCGCCACCGGCACAATCTCGTGATGCGCCTGGTAGAGCGCCGGCCGGATCAGGTCGTTCATCGCCGCATCGGTAATCACGAAGGTCTTTTTGCCGTTGCGCTTCACCTGCAGCACGCGCGTGATCAGCGCTCCGGCCTGCCCCACGAGAAAACGGCCCGGCTCCAGCATGAGCCGGCCGCCAAAGCCGCCCAGCGCCTTCTCTACCGCCGCCGCATACTCGTGCACTTTGGCCGCAGCGTCGAACGCACCACCGTGGTAGTCGATGCCTAGGCCGCCGCCCGCATCCACCGCGCGCAGCGGGATGCCCACAGCCTCCAGTTGCCACGCCAGCTTCATCACCCGCTCGAGCGCGGCGCCAAAGGGATCGGCCGAGCGAATCTGCGAGCCAATATGCACGCCGATGCCGTGCGGCTCCAGGCTTTTGTTCTTTGCCGCCTGCCGATAGATCGCAGACGCGCGGCGAATATCCACGCCGAACTTGTGCTCGCGCAGGCCGGTCGAGATATAGGGATGGGTATCGGCAAAGACATCGGGATTCACGCGCAGCGCGAACCGCGCCTTCTTTTTCATGCGCCGCGCGCGGACGGCAAGCAGCTCCAGCTCCGCTTCGCTCTCCACGTTGAACTCGAGAATGTCCGCTTCGAGCGCGCGGTCGATCTCCGCCGCCGTCTTGCCCACGCCGGAGAAGACGACACGCCCCGCAGCCTCCGGCGCGGCGGCCAGCACACGCTCCAGCTCGCCGCCGGAGACGATGTCGAAGCCCGCGCCGTGCGCGGCCAGCAGCCTGAGAATCGCCAGTGCGGAGTTGGCCTTGACCGCGTAACACACCAGATGCTCGCGCCCAGCAAAGGCCTGCTGAAAGAGCCGCAGCCGCTCCACGATCTGATCGGCGGAGTAGACATAGAGCGGCGTTCCGTAGCGCCGCGCAAGACGATCCAGCGGCACGCCGCCGCAGTGCAGCACGGAGTTTGATTCAGGATGAAAAAACGGGCGGGACGATGGGCCGTGAGTCTTGGTCAAGATCGCTTCCACGAGCAAGGATTCGCTCCTTAGAGCCTAACCCATCGCGCATGCTCAGCCGCGAAAGCGCC
>DASZRQ010000186.1:0-40315 GCA_035549115.1 Occallatibacter sp.
CCATACAGAATGAGCCCGGCTACAAGAACATGCACAACCATCGACGCGATGTAGACGTATGGTTTCTGGCGTGTCGATGTATCCTGGGCAAAAATCGAGATCGGGCGGGAAGACCCCATGGGGGATTGAGTTCCTCTCTCCTGTATGCTTGCTCTTACTTTACATGCAGACTGGCTCTTCTCATCCCTCCACCGGTATCAATACGGTGACCTTTGATTGCCCTGGAACGAGTGCTCATTCAGGGAAGCCGGCGAAGCGCCCGGATACATGGGAACATTCCAAAGTAACTGGACCCGATGGCGTTCGTTTGCGCATAGTATGAAAAAGGAGCAGCCGCTCACGACGGGCTGCATGAAAATGGGAACAACCTCAATACGAAGTTTTGCGGCGTGCATCCGCGGCAGCCGAAATCGCAGAAGGGACGCATCCGCACAGGGGTGAAAAAATCATTGCCGGGCAGGTACCGGAGGTCACCTAAGTCATTTTTTACTGGTAGCCTGCATATGTATTGGTGCTATACTTCATCGTCATTAAACCCTCATTTGGGGCTCAACCCAACGAACGATTAACGCGGCGTGAGCGGTACGTCGTAAAGCTGTGCAATCGCCGCAGCAACACCATAGAGACGGCATAGCCGTACATGTAGCGAAGACAGGACCTCTGAATGAACCGACGATTGCTAGTTATCCTTCTCATTGCCCTTGTAGTCGCATCGGTCAGCGCCTACGTTATTTCACGAATGGTCGACATGCGCGTGAATGCATCCAAGCCTGTGCCGGCGACAACGGTGATTGGCGCGGCGCGCGATATCGCGATCGGAACGATCCTTTCCGATGCCGATCTGAAGACCGTCTCCATCGTTGGCGCTCCTCCGCAGGGCGCAATCACGGACCGGAAGAATGCCATCGGCCGCGGCGTGATTGCCAATATCTACAGCGGTGAACCAATCGTCGACAACCGTCTGGCGCCGCTTGGGTCGGGCGGCGGTCTGGCTGCCACCATCAAGGCCGGCATGCGGGCATGCGCTGTCCGAGTAGACGAGGTGGTGGGTGTAGCAGGTTTTGTGACGCCGGGCATGCGCGTGGACGTGCTGGTCTCCGGTACGCCTCCTGGAGAGAACAATCAGGACACACAAACGCGGACGATTCTGCAGAACATCGAAGTGCTTTCAGCCGGCACCGACATTCAGAAGGATTCTGCGGGCAAGCCGCAGCAGGTGCAGGTGGTCAACCTTCTGGTAACGCCGGAGCAGGCGCAGATGCTGGCCCTGGCCGCCAACCAGATGAAGATTCAGCTTGTGCTGCGCAACCCGCTGGATACCACGGTGGCGCCAGTGCCTGAAACGGCGATGACCAACCTCTTTAACGGTCCCAAGCCTCCCCAGCCTAAGCAGGCGGCTGTCAGTCACAGACCGCGTCCTGCCGCTGCGCCGCAGCCCTTTACCATCACGGTAATTAACGGCGAAAAGAAGTCTGAGGCCAAATTCGCTTCTTCCGGGGGACAACAGTGAACGCACGCGCAGGCATTATCTTCGCCGGATTCGGCGCATTGACTTTTCTTGTTTGTGCGCCTGCGGGCATGGCGCAGGCAGCCGCTACGGCAGGTGCCGCCGATGCGAAACAGGCTCCTGCGGCACAAACCGCCCCACCGGCTCCGGTTCCTCAGCCGGTACTGCAGCCGGTTGGTCCTTCAGGGCAAGACTCCTCAAATGACCTCTCCGTGACCGTGGGCAAGTCCGTGGTGCTCGACCTGGCCAAGCCGATCCGGCAGATTGTCGTTGGTCTTGGCGACTTTGCGGAAGCCGAAGCAGTCAGCCCGACGCAGGTCCTTGTCAATGGCAAAACACCGGGCGAAACATCGCTGATCATCTGGGACAGCACCGGAAGCCGCCAGTTCTTCAATGTAACCGTGCGCCCCAGCACCTATGCCACACACGATCAACTCGAGTCTATTCGCCGCCAGTTGCGGCTTGAGCTTCCTGGGCAGGACATCAATGTCGCAATCGACAATGGCAATGTCTATCTGCGGGGGACAGCCGACGACCTAACCAGCTCAAACCGGGCCGCCATGATTGGTGCTACAGCAGGTAAAGTGGTCAACCTGCTGAATGTCAAAGTGCCTCAAGCCGACCGGCAGATCCTGCTCAAGGTGCGGTTTGCGAGCGTCGACCGCAGCAAGGAAAAGCAGCTCGGCCTGAATATTTTTAGCACGGGCTTTGGCAATACGATTGGTACTGTGTCAACCGGGGAGTATTCCCCACCGGGCGTCTCTGCAACCAGTCCGTCTACCGCAACGGTAACCAACGCGCTGAATCTATTTGCGTTCTATCCTGGAATTAATCTCGGCGCCACGATTCAGGCCCTTGAGCAGAAGGGGCTGGTACAGTCTCTCGCCGAGCCCAATATCCTTGCTGAAAACGGCAAACAGGCCAGCTTCCTGGCCGGAGGCGAGTACCCCTTCCCCATGGTTCAGGGCGGAACGGGTGTAGGTGGCTCTGCCGTGACCATCATGTTCAAGGAATACGGCATTCGCCTGAACTTTATTCCCACGATTACACCGCGAGGAACGATCCGCTTGCAGGTTGCCCCTGAGGTAAGCGCTCTGGACTTCGCAGATGCTATCACCATCTCGGGCTTTACTGAGCCCGCAATTTCGGTGCGGCGTGTGAAGACGGAAGTGGAACTTGCCGATCGCCAAAGCTTTGCTATCGGCGGTCTGCTCGACAACACTGAAAATGAGACTTTTGAGAAGATCCCCTTCCTCGGCGATATTCCGATTCTGGGGCGGTTCTTCCAGTCGATGACTCGGACCAAGAACAATACCGAGCTCATCGTGATTGTCACGCCTGAGATTGTCGATCCTGTTCCTGCGAATACTGAAATCGCGGGACCGAAGTTCCCGCAATCGTTCCTCCCACCCAACTCCAATACACCCATGCATACCCCGGACAACAACACACCGGATATCACTGCACCGGCAACAATGCCTGTGGAGAAACTGATTGAGAGCATGAAGCCGGAAACCCCGCTCTCAGATGACTCGAGCGGGGGTGGCGGCGGCAGTTATGGCACCAGCGGGGGTGGCGGTGCAGGTACCGGAGGCGCAGGCACTCAATAATAGCGGCTGTATGATGCAACTTCTCGATCAAGCCCCACCCAGCGTAACCGGGTGGGGCTTTTAGCATGACGCTCGATGAAAGCCTCAACGCGCCGCTGGATATTCCATGGTTCCGGGTCTGGAAAGACTCTTCAGGAGAGAGAATGGCAACGCATCCGCCAGCCGTGCAGACGGCTTCACTTCCGCAGTTCAGAATTGTGAATGAAACGCGCGGCATTGAGCTCGCCTTCGCAGCCGAGGTTGCCGATACCGCTGCACGGCGTTCCAAGGGGCTTCTGGGGCGCGATGGCCTTCAACCAGGCGGTGCGCTCTGGATTGTTCCCTGCGAAGCAGTACACACCTTTTGGATGCGTTTTCCGCTCGATCTCGTTTATCTCAATAAAAGTCATCGCATTGTGAAAGTACGGCGCAATGTGGGGCCATGGCGCATCTCCGCATGCCTGCGCGCACACTCCGTCATCGAATTCGCGTCCGGATCAGTCCATGATGAGAATGCCTGCCCTGGTGACCTGCTCAGCATTCAACCGGTATACGAGGTCGTTTGATGCGGCTTCGAGATATGCGTAATTTGTTTCATTCAATGCTGCTCGATGAACATTCAAGCACAAAGAAAACATCCCACTTTTGTGGGATGTAAACGAATGTGGAAATCAGCTTACCCTCATTGTGTACCAGCGTTTACACCTGATTCTGCTTGACTTTCAATAAAGTATTGCATTCCAATGGATCATACTTGCTCCTGCAAATGGCATTGGAATTGCATTGTAGTGAGCAAGCCGGCCCGTGGCTGGAACAACCCAAGCATAGGAGAATTACGAAAATGAAAAATATGATTCTGAAGATGTATGTCAAGATGCAGACCCTGATGGCCTGTGAAGAAGGCCAGGACCTCGTTGAGTACGCTCTGGTTGTCGCTCTGATCGCGTTCGGCGCGGTGACGGCGATGTCGAACCTCTCGGGCGAACTGAACACCGCCTTCAACTCGATCAGCACCAAGATCAGCACCTCGCTGTAAGACGCGTGACTATCCTACAGTTCGGCAGGGCGGACGAGCCTTCCGCCCTGGTTGTTCGGTAGGAGGAGTCTATTGATAATTACAACGCTTGCCTGCAGCCTCGCTATTCGCCTTTGCGATATCGATTTTCTGTGGTTTGCAGCGCGAGAAACCGCCGCGTTGGAGGCAACTCTGATTGCGGTATGAGGAAAGATTATGAATGACTTCCTCACAAAGCTATATGTGCGCTTTCAGTCACTCCTGACCAGCGAGCAAGGCCAGGATGTGGTTGAGTATGGATTGGTCGTTGCGTTGGTCGCTTTTGCTGCGGTATCGGGCATGTCGAACCTGTCCAGCGCCATCAATACGGCCTTCAACACAGTCAGCACAAAGATCAGCACGGCACTATAAGACAGGGCTGAAGAATAGAAGGCAGTCAATTGCGCATGAGGGCGAATCGGCAGGTCGCATTGCAGCACGCGTAAGCTGGTTTGGCTTTCGGTCCGTCAACGAGCGGATCGACAATTCTCTTCTTGATATACAACCGGTAGCTTCACCACGGGATCGGCTGCCAGGGCTTCAACCAGAGGCTCTGGCAGTTTGCTTTTGCCCCCATCTGTATCGATCAATTCGTTCCACCATTCGTGTTCACAACAGCGGTTCCGCGTGTCCCTGCATGCACGCAATTGTCTCTGATGACCATCTGCTCCTGTACACTTCCTGTTGAACCCATGGCATTCAACCTGAGCCGGCATTGGAAGCATCTTCCCAGCCTACTGCTTTTGCTGCTGGGCAGCCTGATCTCGATCGGCTCAGGCATCCTGCTGCAGCGCGGTGTGCAGGGTGGCATGATGGGTTTTCCCGGCCTCTACTACGGGACGCGATGCCTGCTGCAACACCGGGATCCATACAACACGCCAACCCTGGAGTCTTTCTACCAGGCATCCGGGGCAGCCCTCCCCACCAACTCGGTCGCGCGCCGGCAAGCCGTCACGCTGTATGTCAATCTCCCCACTACCTTCATCGTCACTGCACCGTTTGCCTTGCTGCCGCTCGGCCTTGCGCAGGCGCTCTGGACAACCCTGCTCGTCGTCAGCTTTCTGGTGGCCGCGCTGCTCATGTGGGATCTGGGGGCTGCGCGCGCGCACGATCTATCCACATTTCTGATCTTCTTCCTCCTCGCTGACTGCGAGATCCTGTTTTCCGGCGGCAACACGGCCGGCTTCGTGGTCAGCTTTACAGTGATTGCCGTCTGGTGTTTTCTTCAGCAGCGTTTTGCGCACCTCGGCGTTCTGTGCCTCGGTCTTGGCCTGGCAATCAAGCCTCATGATGCAGGCCTGATCTGGCTGTTCTTCCTTCTATCCGGCAGCTGGCATCGCAAGCGCGCCCTGCAGGCTGCCGCTGTCGCAGTCGTTATCTCTCTGGCTGCGTTTCTCTGGGTCTCTGCAGTTGCGCCGCATTGGCTGGACGAGTTCCGCGCCAATCTGACCGCCATCTCCGCACCGGGAGGCATCAATGAGCCCGGACCCGCCTCGATCGGCGTCGACAGTGCCGACATGATCATCGACCTCCAAACCGTACTGAGCATCATTCACGACAGCCCCGGCTTCTACAACCTCGCCACATACGCCATCTGCGGAGCGCTGTTTTTCCTCTGGCTCCTGAAAGTCGTCCGCAGCCGCTTCGACGCCTCCTCTGCATGGCTCGCCCTGGTAGCAGCTTCGGCCCTTTCGATGCTCGTTACCTACCATCGCACCTACGATGCAAGACTCCTGATGCTCGCCGTGCCGGCGTGCGCCCTTCTCCGAAGCAGGCCAGGCAAGCTGGCATGGACGGCGATCGCGTTTGCCACGGCGGCCATCCTCTCCACCAGCGACATTCCGCTGACCATTCTGCTCTTGCTTACGCACCATCTTCCTTCCGTTGCTTCCACGTTCTCGACAGAGCTGGCATTGATCGTTCTGCGCAGACCTGCTCCGCTCTTCCTGCTCGGCACAGCCGTCACTTTCCTTGCAGCCTACATCCGCTCAACGCCGGAAGAAACCGCTTCTTCCCTGCAGGCATAACGCGACCGATCGCGCAGAGCCTGTCTCCGCCATCCTGTTAGACTCGGTAGCGTGCCCGACCAAGCCACGCCTCCGGTCTTTCTGCTCGACGCCATGTCGTTCATCTTTCGCGCATACCACGCCATGCAGCGAAGCCGGCCCATGTCCACACGGACCGGCCTGCCCACGGCGGCGACATACGTCTTTGTGAACATGGTCCGCAAGCTGCGCCAGGATTTTTCGCCGCACTACTTTGCCGCCGTTTTTGATGTGAGCGGCGAGGTGTTTCGTGACGAAAAGGCGCGCGCCATTGGCACCCTGCGCAAGTGGAACGCGAAGACACAGAGCTTCGACGATGTCAGCTACGAGGGCTACAAGGCCAATCGCGAGGCGATGCCTGAGGACCTGCGCCGCCAGATTCCGTACATCCGCCGCGCGCTGGAGGCGCTGCGCATTCCTATTCTTGAAGCCACCGGATTTGAGGCCGACGATGTGATTGGAACGCTGGCCCGCGAAGCAGCCGAGTGCGGACACGAAGTGTTCATTGTTTCCGGCGACAAGGACATGATGCAGCTTGTCACGCCGCACGTGAAAATTCTCAATCCTCAGAAGGACAACCTGATTCTCGATTCCGCAAAGGTGACAGAGACTCTGGGCGTGCCGCCGGAAAAGGTGATCGATGTGATGGCCCTGCGCGGAGACACCGTAGACAACATTCCCGGCGCACCGGGCATCGGCGACAAAGGCAGCGTGGACCTCATCGTGGAGTTCGGCAGCGTAGAAGCCGTCCTGGATCGCGCTGCGGAGGTCAAACGCAAAAGCTATCGGGAATCCCTCGAGCAGAATCGCGAAGCTGTTCTGCTGTCGAAAGAGCTTGTCACGATTGATTGCCATGTGCCGCTTGAGCTTGATCTGCGCACCATGGAGACCGCCGATCCCGATCTGGAGGCTTGCAGGGCTCTCTTTACCGAGCTTGAATTCACTTCGATGCTGCGTGAGCTGGCTGCCCCGGTTGCAACGGAAAAGACGACGTTCCTTGACGAGCCGACCGCCGAGCAGATTGCAGATTTCATTGCCGCGGCCCGTGCCGGAGGATTCTCGCTTGTTCCCGATGCACCTGCCGCAGTGTCCGAATCGGATGAAGATGACACTCCGCAAACGCTCTCGCTGCTCGACGCGGTGGAAGCCGCGGAGAAAAAGTCGCTTCTGTATGCCGGAGTCTGCGGCGCGCCAGACCTCGCCTTGCGCATGCCTCTGAATGCAGAGTTACGCGCGCTCCTTGAAGATACATCCGTGCCCAAGCGCATCCACGATTGGAAGGCGGCCCTGCACATTCTTGGCAATCTGGGCGTGGAGATGCGCGGCGAGGTGGACGATTCAATGCTGCTTTCCTACGCGCTGAATCCAACGCACACTTCGCAAACACTCTCCGACGTGGCGGCGCGGCATGGACAACCGCAGCCCTCGTCGCTGCCCGCGGCAGCCGCCGCGGCTTACGCGCTGGCACCGGAGCTGATCAAGGAAGCCCGGCAGGCCAACGTGGAGCGCGTCTATCGCGAGATCGATCTGCCGCTTGCTCCGGTCCTGTATCGCATGGAGCGCACCGGCATTCGCATCGACACCGCCGTGCTTGACGGCCTCTCTCAACGCTTTGCCACGGAGATCAATCGCCTCAGCGAGCGCATCTACGCGCTGGCGGGCAGGCAGTTCAACATCAACTCGCCCAAGCAGCTAGGCGAGGTGCTGTTCACCGGCCTTGGATTGCCCGCTCCTGTCGTGCGCGGCAAGGGCAAGGCAATCTCGACCGCGCAGGATGTGCTGGAGCAGCTAGCGGAGCAGCATGAGGCGCCGCGGCTCGTCCTCGAATATCGCCATCTTGCCAAGCTGAAGTCGAACTACATCGATGCGCTGCCCCTGCTGGCCGATGGCGCATCGCGCGTGCACACAACCTTTCAGGCAGCGGCGACGGCCACTGGCCGCCTCTCTTCCGTCAATCCCAATCTGCAAAATATTCCGGTGCGCACCGAGCTTGGCCGCGAAATTCGCGCGGCGTTCGTTGCGGCGCCGGGCATGCAACTGCTTTCCGCCGACTACTCGCAGATTGAGCTGCGCCTGTTAGCGCACTTCAGCGATGATCCGCTGCTGCTGCGCGCTTACGAAACCGATGAGGACATCCATACGCTTACGGCGAGCGAGGTATTTGGCGTGGCTCCGGATGCCATGGACAAGGAGACGCGTAACCGGGCTAAGGCTGTGAACTTCGGCATCGTGTACGGCATTTCTGCCTTTGGCCTCGCCGCGCAGTTGGGCATTCCACAGGCCGAGGCACGCGCCTATATCGACCGCTACTTCGCGCGCTATCAGGGCGTCAAAGCATTTATTGAGAAGACTCTCGATACGGCGCGTCGCGAGGGATCAGTGCGCACGCTCTTCGGGCGCATGCGCCCCATTCCCGACATCGAAAGCCGCAATCCCAACCAGCGCGGCTTTGCTGAGCGCACCGCGGTCAATACGCCGCTGCAGGGCACGGCCGCCGACCTGATCAAGCTGGCGATGATCTCGCTGGACCGCAAGCTTGGCGAGCGCGGACTGCGCACGCGCATGGTCCTGCAGGTGCATGATGAACTGTTGTTCGAGGTACCCAAAGAAGAAAAGAACGAGGTAGAAGCTCTGGTGCGCGCAGAGATGGAAGGCGTGGCTCAGTTGAAGGTCCCACTGGTGGCCGACCTCGCCTTCGGACCCAACTGGCGGGACATGTGAGTGCTCGAAACTCCCTAGAACACCGTCTCACTCTCGAAAGAATCCTGAACGTGGTCAGGTCTCTTCACATAAACCCATAGATAGAAGGTTCCCACTATCAAGAGCGTTAGAGGCACAGGAACCACTTGCATGATCGACATGGCCTCTTTTGAAGAGAGCGCCGCGGGAAGCGGTAAACGCTCAATTGCCTGCAGAAAGAGCGCCCAGGGTGTTGCACTCGTCACAAAGATGGCGGCCGCAGTTAACCAAAACGCTGCCTTCGCGGTAGCACCGCCTTCTCTCCAAAGAAGCACGCAGGCAGGAATAGCGAGCAACAAGAGGCGTGCGTCGTAAATGCGATGATAGACGGGAAGCATAGACAGCGCCGAAACCGGTGCCAGCGCAAACCAGGTCATCTTTGGCGACACAGGCGTGCGCATTGTCTTCACTGCCCAAACAGCAAGCAGCGCGCCACAGATGATATAGGTCGCAGTATTGTAAAAAGTTGAATTGTCCCAGATGAGGCTGAATATTGTCTGCAGGCTAATGATCATCCCGATACCGTGTCCGCCGATAGAGGACGGGCCAGGATCGTTGCCGCCCCCATGTGATGAAATGACGGCAAGATTCCTGATCAATTCATGGTCCCAGCCGGGTGCGACTGCGCTTACCCAAACAACGCTTGCAATTGCAATTGCAAGCGTCAATGCCAGGGCGCGAAGTGCGATCCTGCGGTTGACACCCCCGGACAAAAGCAAATACAACCACACAAATCCGGAATCATGCGGCTTGATCGCAAGACTTACTGCAAGACACACCGTACCAAGCAGCAAGAAGCGACGCTGAACAACGCACCATGCCGCGATTACGCACAGGCTAATGACAATGCAGGCTGGATTCCCGAGAATCAGGTACAGCTCACTTCCAGCGATGCAGCCTGCTGTCAACAACCCGCTTATTGCCGGTGAAGTATCAACACTGGCCTTCCATACCAGGCACGCTGCCAGCATGAATATGCCCGCTGAGAATGCCGTCCATATCCATCGAACGGCATCCCAGGGTATAAGCGCAGTAGGGATATATAGCAGAAGCGTTGTCGGCAGATTAACCGTGAGAATGATATTGAGAAAATCGCCATGCTCAACGTCGCTTTTCGGAAACTGCCCTCCATCGGCTAAATAGCAATGCTCCATTGCCGTTGGATTGTACGCATCGCGTCCCTGTATCAGGCATCGCGATTCGTAATAGACTCCCTTGAAGTCTCCCATGGGAATCTGAGACGCCACCTGCAGAGCAATACCGAGAAGAAGAAATACAGCGCACCCCAAAAGCACCAGATAACGGCTGTCCGCGCGCGCCTTGCTCATGGACAATGCCTTCGATGTGGACATGCCGGACCTATGCTCCCAATTCCCTGCGGATGGCGCTTGCAATCGCATCCGCATGCCGCCGCATGGCGTCTTCGCTTTCAGCTTCGATCATGACGCGGGCAAGCGGCTCAGTGCCGCTGTAACGGACAACGACGCGGCCCGAATCCTTGAGTTCCGCCTCAGCGGCGCGAATGCTGGCAGCAATCGCAGGGATCGACTCGAACGGCTTCTTCTCACGCACCTTGACGTTGGCAATCACCTGGGGATAGACCTTCAGGTCCGCACAAAGCTCATCGATGCTCTGGCCGCTGCGCGCCACAAGATCGAGAATCACCAGTGCAGTCAGCAGGCCATCGCCGGTGGTGGCGAGATGCGGAAAGAGAATATGCCCGGACTGCTCGCCGCCGAGCGCCGCATCGTGCTGCTGCATCTGCTCCAGCACATAGCGATCGCCCACAGGGGCGCGCAACATGCAGATGCCAGAGCGCCTGAGCGCTGCTTCCAGCCCCATGTTGGACATGGTAGTGGCCACAACAAGATTGCCCGTCAGCAGACCGCGCGCTTTCAGGTCGCGTGCCGCCATCAATAGAATGGCATCGCCATTGATGACGTTGTCCTGTGCGCCAGCCAGCAGGCAGCGGTCTGCGTCGCCGTCAAAAGTCAGGCCAAGAGAGGCTCCGCGCGCCACAACTTCCTTCGCCACCCATTGCGGATGCAGCGCTCCGCAGCCATCGTTGATGTTGCGGCCATCGGGAACAATATTGAGCAGCGTGACCTCGCCGCCCAGACGCTGGAAGAGCTCCGGAGCAACGGCGGACGCCGCGCCGTTGGCGCAGTCGGCCACGATCCGCAATCCTGCAAGACTCAGCCCCGGAACCGTGCTCCGCAAAAACTCGATGTAGTCGTCGAGCAGGGCCGCATTATCCTGGATCGCCGGAGGCGATGCTGGAGCTTCGGCATACCCGGCATGGTGCAGGATATCTTCTTCGATGCCCAGTTCGACAGCATCCGGCAACTTGAATCCATCGCCGCCAAAGAGCTTAATGCCGTTATCGTGCCAGGGATTGTGCGAGGCGGAGATGACCACGCCAGCGTGAAAGCCATGCTTGCGCGCGAGAAACGCGACCGCCGGAGTCGGAATGATGCCCGCGCTTTCCACCTCCGCCCCGGCCTGGCGCAAACCAGCAGCGATCATGGCCGCAATCCATGGACTCGATTCGCGTGTGTCACGGCCTAGCAAGACGCGCGGCCCGGCATCCGCATGATGCAGCGAATGGCCGAGGGCAAGTCCAGCGGCGAATACGGTTCTGGGATCAAGCGGCGGCTCACCGGCGATGCCGCGAATGCCGTCGGTGCCGAAAAGCCTGCGTGTGGATTGAGTGCTCATGTCTTACTTCTTCCTCTTCCTGCTTTTCGCCGCATGCGCCTTGTGCGTCGTTTCCACGCGGCTCACAAAGCTGCCGCTGCCGAGGCGTGTCATGACCTGATCTCCAACTGCAAGCTGCGCGCTCGAACGAATCACAGTGCCATCAATTCCCTGCACCAGAGCATAACCGCGATCGAGCACCGCAAGGGGCGAAAGTGCATGGAGGCGCGCATCCATGGCCCGCAGACGCGCGGTTGCATCGTACAAGATGCGCTCCACAGCGCGATCCATGCGATTTTGTGTTCCGGCAAGCCGCGCATGGACAGCGGCAAGAGCGCGGCGCGGGTCGTGGCGCAGCACCACGGCGGCCAGCTCCGCCACGCGCTTCTGCTGCCGTCGCAGATGCCCTGCCACGGCACTTTCCATGCGCAGTGCATTGTCATCAAGCTGCTGGCTCAGCTTTTGCAGCCGCGCCTCAACTTGCCACTCGACACGCTCGGCATGCAGACTGTCAACGCGCTGGCGCGCCTGCAGCAGACGGTACCGCATTGCCCGCTCGAGCCGCTGCTCGTCGCCGGCAAGGCGTTCTTCCACCCGGTGCTGAGCCTCAGTGATCAGTTCAGCAGCGGCTGAGGGTGTGGGCGCGCGCAGGTCAGCGGCAAAGTCGGCGATGGTGAAATCCGTCTCGTGGCCGACGGCAGAGACCACCGGCAACGTCGAAGCCGCGATGGCGCGGGCCACACGCTCACTGTTGAATGCGGCCAGGTCTTCCAGCGAGCCGCCGCCGCGCGCCAGCACGATGAGATCGACCAGGCCCGACGCATTCAAGCTCTCGATGGCTTCGGCAATCTCGGCGGGCGCTGCGTCGCCCTGCACCGCAGCCGGAAACACCGCGATATTCAGACCCGAGTGGCGGCGGCCAACTATATGGAGAAAGTCGCGGATCACGGCACCGGCTGGCGAGGTAACAATGCCCACCGTCCGCGGAAAGGCGGGCAGAGGCCGCTTGCGCTCTTCCTCGAAGAGCCCTTCGGCCTTGAGCCGCTCGCGCAACTGCTCAAAGGCAAGCTGCAGCGAGCCTGCGCCGACCGGCTCCAGCGTCTCGGCAACAAGCTGCAACTGGCCGCGCTGCTCATAGACGCTGACACGCCCCCGCACAAGCGCGTGCAGACCATCCTCCGGACGAAAGCGCAGCAGCGTGGCCTGGCGGCGGAAGAGCACGACCGGAAGCTGCGCCTCGGCGTCTTTCAGCGTGAAGTACAGATGGCCGGAGGGCGCAGGACGCAGATTGGAAATCTCACCCTCAACCCACACGTCGAGATACTGCCGCTCGACCAGAGCGCGCACCTGCTCCACGAGGTCGCGCACCGGCCAGATGCGGCGCGCGGCACGAGGCTCCTCGAAGACGAGGCCTAACTGGCGTGCTGTTGGATCGTGAGAAGCCACCATGGTCGAGTGTACTTGTTCGCGCCGGGCGCCGGATCATGCCTTTGCGGCGAGAATCCCCTGCAACTGCGCAGCAATCTCCGCAAGCCGCGGGGCGGCGGCCACGGCCGCATCCACTCCGGATGCGAAGACGGCTTCAGCCTCGCGAGCCAGTTCCGTGCCAAGCGACAGCCCGAATGTACCAAGCACGCCTGCCAGCTTGTGGGCCTCTGTCTCAGCGCTCCGGCGCAGTTCTTTAGTCAACATGTCTGCAGCGGCAGCACGCGCCGCTGCCTCCAGCACGTCCACGCGCTCGGTCATCTGCGGCCGGAACTGCGCCCACAGGCGATCCATCGCTGCCGAGAGCGCGCCGGGGTCAGCCATGCCAATAACCTCAGCTCCAGCCCAGCGCCGCGGCAATCTGCGTGGGAAGCGTCATGGGGTCGAAAGGCTTGACCAGCACCGCCTCAATGCCAAGGTCGGCAAAGCGCTGGCGATCCGCGGCCTGCACCTTAGCGGTGAGAAAAAGCACCGGAATCGCTGCTGTCGCGGAGTTCTTGCGGAGTTCGCGAAAGGTCGTTGGGCCATCCATGCCTGGCATCATCACATCCAGCAGGATCGCGTCCGGCTTGTAGGTGGCTGCGCGGGCCAGGCCCTGCGCGCCGGAGTTGGCGACGATCACTTCCCAACCCGCCACGGTCTCCAGGCTCATCGCGGCTACTTCGCGAATGTCGTCTTCGTCGTCAATGATCAGGATTCGATGTGCCATGCACCTGTTCTCTGTTGCATCTCCAAGCATAAAATCCGCAACTGCCTGCGGTATGTGGCGAACCGAGGCAGGAGATACGAGAGAGAACCGCGGGAGTTACCTCCACGCACAGGAAAGCAATCAGAAGCCGCGCACGGCGGAGACATCTGTGGTCTCCTCTTCCGTGTCCAGTTGGCGCGAGCCGCGCAGAATGGTCAGCAACAGAAGTTCCAGTTCCTGAGGCGGCACCGGAGCCTGGCGCAGCAGTGTAGCCGGCTCCATGCCCATTCTGCCGCCGGAGGGCGCGAACTGATGGCCAGCATACACCACCATCACCATGCGGAAAAGCATCTCCTGCTCGCGGAGCCAGTCCACCAGCTCGAAGCCTTCACCGCCAGGCAGGCTCAGATTGAGCACAACCACATGCGGCTGGAAGGTCAGGCATTCGTCCATCGCCTTTTCGCGGTTGTGCGCCATGCGCACGCTGGCCTGCGCGCTGGAGAAGGCTTCCCCAACCAGCAGCGCCTTGTCCTTGTCATGCTCGATCACGAGGATGCGCGCCAGCTCACCAGCAGCGCCCAGAATGCGCACCAGTTCCGTAATCGGGCCGGAAGCGTGCGCAGGATCCAGCACAGGATGCGTGGTTGAGGACTTGCCCTGCTGGGTATCCAGGCTCAGCACCATCAGCGGCGTGTGCGCTTCAGGGCTGGCGCGGCGCAACTGCGGCAGCAGATCCCATCCCTGCATTCCTTCTGGCCCGGCATCGAGCACGATTGCCTCCACGCCATCGTGGGCCGCCATCAGTGTCTGGTCCACCGTAGCCGTCTCAACAATGCGATAGCCGTGGTCGGCAAGCTGCGCGCCAATCAGCGGCTTGGAGGGTGCGTTATCGCTGGCCAGCAGCACCACGCCCTGCCCCGGCATCTCCGCACTGGAAGTCTTGGGCTTGGCCGCGGCGGCAGCCGGGTGATATGGCAGAAAAACACGAAACGTCGAGCCGCGCACCGGGTTGCGCTCCGCCCAGATGCGGCCGTTATGCTGCGACACGATGGCGCGGCAGATAGCCAATCCAAGGCCGCTACCGCCCTTCTGGCGCGAGTCGGAGGCATCCACCTGCTGGAAGCGCCCGAAGATGGCTTCCAGCTTGTCCGCCGGAATGCCGCGTCCCTGATCGATAACCGAGAGCGTGACGCCGCTCGATCCCGGCCGGATCATGATCGAGACAGCCGAGTGCGGCGGGGAGAACTTGACGGCGTTCGACACCAGATTGGTGAGCACCTGCAGCAGGCGATCGGCATCCGCCGTAATCTCCACCTGGGTCTTGTCGTGAATCAGCATCACGCCTGCCGATTCGGCCACAAGCTGCATGCCGTCTATGGACTGGCGCACGAGTTCCGCCATCTGCACCGGACGGAAGACCAGCGGCTCGCGGCCGCTCTGGGCGCGCTCCAGGTCGAGAATGTCGTTGATCAGCCGGACAAGGCGATCAGAGTTGCTGAGCGCGATGCGCAGCAGGTTGGTGGCCTTGTCGCTGATCTGGCCCAGGATGCCGGAAGAGAGCAGCCCCAGTGCGCCGCGGATGGAGGTAAGCGGCGTGCGCAGCTCGTGGCTGACGGTGGAAACGAACTCGTCCTTGAGGCGGTCGAGCGCATAGCGCTGGCTGATGTCGCGGAAGCTGAGCACCGAACCGGAGTAGCGGCCCTGATCGAGGATCGGATTCAGGAAGTACTCGGCCGGAAAGCCGACGCCATTAGCGCGATAGATGGTTTCCTCGCCCGTGGCTGGCACGCGGCTGGAGGCGGCGCGCAGCAGCGCGCAATCGGGGCCGCACTTCTTGCCCTCCGGCGCACTGCCGTGCACAAGATCGTGCACCTGCTTGCCGATGAGACTTGCCGCAGGTGCGCCCAGCAGCCGCGTGGCCGCTGGATTGGCAAAGCGCACCAGGCCGTTGCGGTCGAGCCCGCAGATACCGTCGGCCACCGAGTGCAGCAGAATCTTCTGCTGGCGGCTCAGTTCCTCGGCGCGCTCGCGCTCGCGGGTGCGGGCCAGCATCTGCCCCAGCGATGCGGCCACGGTTTCCATGGCGGCCGTGGTTTCGCGGTCCTCGCGCAGCTTGAGATGACAGTAAAACTCGAGCACCGCCAGAACGCTGTTGCCCACCTGCACCGGCACGGCCCAGCCGGAGACCATGCGGTGGCGCAGCACATTCTTGGCGCGCGCGTCTCCGGCGGACTTGTCGAGCTCGGTGACCCAGACGAGGCGTCCCTCCGCCCAGGCGCGGCCGGGAAGATTGTTCCCCGCGCTCAGCGTGGCGCCCATGCTCTCCTGGATCAGTTGCTCGGCCTGCTTGCCGGGCACACCCCACGCGGTGGAAAATTCCAGCCGGTTCTCGTCGGGGTTGATGTCCCACTTGATCGCCACATCCCAGCCCTGGGAGACGCACAGGGCCTCGAGCACGCGCATCGCCGCCATGTCCGAGGAGACATTCTCACCGACGATCTGGGTCACCAGCAGTTGCAGGGTCAGGCGGTGTTCGCGCTGCTTCTGCTGGGTCACGTCGCGGATCATGCATTGCACGGCCATGGGCTTGCCCGCGCGGCGACGCTGATGCAGGCTGACCTCAAGCTCCTGCAGATGGCCGTCCGCGCCTTCGTGGCGCAGCGGAGCGCGGTCAATCGTTTCGCCTTCGAGCACTCGGCGCAGCAACGCTGCCGCATCGGCGCGGCTGTCCGGACTGAAGGCCTGCTCGAAAAACTCGGCTTCTGTGAATCCCGTTGGCGCGAAGCCAAAGCACCGCTTCCAGGCCGGATTCACATAGAGAAAGCGGCCCGTGAGGTCGAGCGTGGCGATCATCTCGCTCGAGTTCTCAAAGACATCGCGGTAGCGCTCGCGGGTTTCGCCCTTCCACTGGTCGTTGCGCTGCGTGGCGCTCAGGTCCAATGCGACAGCGGCAAGGCCGGTCAGCTCGCCATCCCGGTTGCGCAGCGCGGAGATATGCAGGCGGACAGGAAAGAGCGTGCCGTCCTTGCGCCGCAACTGAATCTCGAAGCTCGGCACCTGGCTGGGCGGCATGGACCGCACCATCTCGGCATAGCTTTCCAGGCGGCTCTCGGGGGTTGCATCCACGGGCCTGTCGCTGCCGCTGATGCGCTGCATCTCGGCGATCAGGCGCGCGCCTTCGCCGGAGCCGAGCAGCTCCTCGATGCGCATCTGGTCGACGAGTTCGGCGGCGTGGTAGCCAAGCAGCCGCTCGCCCGCGGGATTGATGTATGTCAGGTTGCCATCGAGCGAGATGGAGACCACGATGGAGCCGGCCGAGTCGAGCAGGTCGCGGCTGGGATCGCCCGCATAGCGGCTTGCGGCCTCGCGTTCCGCAGCATGGTCGGCCAGCAGGCGCATGGCCACGGCAACGGTAAGAGCCATCGCCACCATGAGCAGCAGCCAGTCGTATCTCGACCCGGCCTCAATGTAGGCTGTAATGCCGCCGGCAGCCATGGCCAGCAGCAACACCGCAAGCGCAGACCACGAGGAGGGCGAAGGCGTTCGCGCCGCATCCTTCGATTGCCGGGCTCCGCTGCTCTCCATGCTGGTGCTCGTCTCCTGCAGTGCCGCCTGTGGCAACCCCAATGGGCCATCGCGCGCAACGTGGCCATTGCGCGGCGGGTTTACGGCCGAATGCAGCGGACGGGTTGCCTGCCCTCAACCTTACACGCGCTGTACAGCTATCTTACTCAAAAAACGCCAGATTGAACCCGGATTGCCATTGCCCTGATTACCCCGGTGACCTGACTTTTGCGTTACACCGGATGGACTTCCCGCACCGGCACAGAGGCTTAAAACAGCCCGCTATACTGGCTCCATGCCGCGCCTCCGCTCCTGCTCTCTTGCCGCCCTCGCCGTCCTCGCCGCCCTGACCGTCTTTCCCAGCCGCCTGCACGCGTGGGGAAATGAAGGACATAGGCTCATTAACAGGCTTGCAGCCAGCCATTTGCCCGCTGATGTACCGGCCTTTCTGCGCTCGGAGGCGGCGATTCAGGAGATCGAGTACCTGGGCCCGGAGCCGGACCGCTGGCGCTCTCCCGCCGAACCGGAGCTGAACGCCGCCCAGGCCCCGGAGCACTTTATCGACCTGGAGCTGGCCGACGCGCTGGGCCCGCTGCCCCATCGCCGCCTGGACTTCGAGGCCAAAGTCTTTGCCGCCGGACAGCGGCCGGAGAAGATTGGCCTGCAGCCCTGGCAGACCGAGGAAGTGTGGGAGCGGCTGAAGGCAGCGATGCGCGAATACCGGCATCTCTCCGCCGCAGGCCAGGACACGAAGCCTGTGGAGCAGGCGATTCTCTTCTACGCCGGATGGCTGGGCCACTACGTGGGCGATGGCTCGCAGCCGCTGCATACGACGATCCAGTACAACGGCTGGGTGGGCCCGAACCCGAACGGCTACACCACGGACCACAAGATTCACTGGCAGTTTGAAGGCATCTTTGTCGCGAACAACCTGAAGGATCTGCATCCGGAGCCGCTGATGACTCCGGTACATGCCATCGACGGCGACATCTTCGATGCCTATGTGGCGTATCTGCGCCACAGCAAGACGTATGTTGAGCAGGTGTACGCGCTGGAGAAGACGGGCGGGTTCACCGGGGCAGGCACAGAGGAGTCGCGCGCATTTACCTCTGCACGGCTGGCCGCGGGCGCCAGCATGCTGCGCGACATGATCTACACGGCGTGGCTCGAGAGCGCCAAGCCGGTGCCCGATCCCTACGCGGGCAAATAACCGTGGGGCCACGCCGAGTCAGGCATACTCGTAGTGCTCTTCGGCCGCGGTCTCCGGCGGCAGAGTCTGAATCTCGATGTCGACGCTGGCCACTTCGCGCCCGCTGTTTTTGAGATTGAGCGCGGTGCACTGGCAGAGCTCGGTAAAACGCACATGCCCGCTCTGGCTCAGGTCCAGCCCCGCGGCAATCAGCACGCTGTAGATATCCACGCAGATGCGGCGCTCGAACTCGAACAGCAGGTTCACCGCACCGCTATCGCTCGCGCCCCGGCTCAGCACCCATCCGCCGCAGCCCAGAATCGCGCCGGTAAGCGTCTGCACCAGCCGGTCGGGGTCTTCGCTGGAAACCGCGTACAACTGCATCGCCCAGGGCATCAGGCCAACGTCTCTGCGGTGATCGAGCTGAGTGATATGCGCCATGGCCGGAATATCGGAATCCGCCGCGCGGCCGTGACGCCTGTGCGGGAGTCGCACGAGGCTGGCCGGCTTTGGCACAATTTCGTGACTCATGGGCGATTACCTGAGTTCTGAAGAATCTCCAACCTGGCGCGTGATGCGGCTGGCAGACCGATGGTATAGCTTGAGAGACAGCATGATCGTCGGCAGCGGCATTGACGTGGTGGAGATCGAGCGGATTCAGCAATCGCTCGACCGTTTCGGCCAGCGCTTTCTCGATCGCATCTACACCCGAAGCGAGCAGGCCTATTGCCTGCGCAAGCGCAAAGCCGCGGAGAGCCTGGCGGCGCGCTTTGCCGCCAAGGAAGCTGGCGCCAAGGCACTGGGCACCGGCATCAGCCGCGGCGTCAACTGGCTGGAGATCGAAGTGGAGCGCGCGCCCGGCGGCCGGCCCACGCTCGTCTTTCATGGCCGGGCCGCGCAGATGGCGCAGCGGCTTGGCGCATTCCGCGCCGCACTTTCTCTCACACATACAACGCAGCTTGCCGTTGCCAGCGTCGTACTGGAAGATGGGCGTTGAGCGCCTTCTGTCTGCTATCCTCAAGGCGTAGAGGTCGCTCACCCCTGGCTTTCACCCGCAAGAGGAGATCGTGCCGAACCGCAAAGAGATTCAGTGGTCGCAACTGAAGGTTGGCGCATTGGTCCTTGGGGCCATGGCGGTTCTGGTCGGGCTTATCTTCCTCATGTCCGGCACCACGGGCGGCCTGTTCGCTCCCAAGCTCGTCCTGCGTTCGTACTTTGCCAACGCCGCCGGTCTCAAAAACGGCGCGCCGGTCACGCTGGAAGGCGTCACCATCGGCAACGTGATCAAGATTCGCGTCGTGGCTGCCCGCAACCCGACTCCGGTCGAGGTCACCATGCGCGTAGGCGGCCAGTTTATCCGCGACATCCATGTGGACTCGACCGCGGCCATTGCCCAGGCAGGCGTGCTGGGCGACAGCTACGTGGATATCGACTCGACGGCGGCCTCAGGCCCCACGCCGGGGAATAACGCCGAGCTGCGCGCCAGCGGCTCGCCCAGCATTCAGGACGTGATCCGCACCAGCCAGGGCTCGATCGAGGAGGTCAACAACCTCACCAAGAAGATCGAGGTGCTGATCGACTCGCTCAACTCCACCAAGGGCACCATCGGCGCGCTCATCAACGATCCCACGCTGGCCGCCAAGTTCTCGCACATTGCCACCGACCTTGAGAAGATCACCAACGCCATCAGCAGCGGACAGGGCTCGCTGGGCAAGCTGGTGACCGACGACACGCTGTATACCCGCGCCAACTCGGCCATCGACAACGTGAACAAGCTCACCACATCGCTGGAGCAGGGCCAGGGCACCGCCGGCAAGCTGCTGAAGGACGACACGCTCTACAACAACCTGAACCACACCGTAGCCAACGCCGACCAGTTGCTGGGCGATGTCAACGCCGGCAAGGGCGCGCTGGGCAAGCTGGCGAAGGACCCCGCGTTCGCGCGCAAGCTCGACGACACCGTCACGCAGCTCGATACGATCCTGAAGGGCGTGAACGAGGGCAAGGGTACGCTGGGCCAGTTGGCGCAGAACCGCGCGCTCTACGACAACGCCACCGGCACCCTGGCTGAGTCGCAGCAACTGGTGAAGGCCATCCGCCAGGACCCGAAGAAGTACTTCATCATCCGGCTCAAGCTGTTCTAGGGACCCTTTGCGATTTCGTGATGCCGGATGGAACCGGCTGTCGACGCCCTGCGTATTCTCCGCATTCCTGGAGGCCTGTGTGATTCGTCGATGGACTGCCGTTTTGCTAGCGCCGTGCGCGCTCGCCACAGTTTTTGCGCTCTATGTTTCTTTCCGCACCAGCCGCATTGCTCAAGCCGCGGATTCCCATGAATTCCCTGCCTATGCCGCGAACGGTGATATGCTGCCCCCATCCGATTACCGGGAATGGACCTACCTGACCAGCGGCATCGATATGAGCTACTCGCCGAAGGCCGAGGCAGCGGATCACTCCATGTTCGACAACGTCTTCGTGAATCCGGCATCGTACAGGAGTTTTCTGGCTACAGGCACATGGCCGGACAAAACCATGCTGGTCCTCGAAGTGCGCGAGGCGCGCAGCAAAGGGTCGATCAATCAGCGCGGTCACTTTCAAGGGACAGATTTAATGGATATGGAAGTCCACGTGAAGGATGTGAAGCGCTTTTCCGGCGGCTGGGCTTTCTTTTCGTTTGACTCGCCAGAGAAGAACGGCACTCTGATTCCTCAGGGAGCCCCCTGCTATAGTTGCCATCAGGCACACGGCGCGGTTGACGATACGTTCGTGCAGTTCTATCCCACGCTTCTGCCTGTGGCCACTGCCAAACACACGTTGACGGATGCGTTTCTGCAGGAAGAGCGCACTGAAGCGGTCCGGCAGAGATAAGTTCGTGTGTGGTCAGCCGGAGTCCCGCTCCGCGCCGCGAAACGTGCGCCAGAACTCCACATAGCCCTTGAGCCGCACCACGTGGAAGTAATCGCTCGCAACGACATAGAAGAGCAGCGAGGCTGCGGAGACGGCGCGCAGTGCTTCCGGGCCGAGCTGGTCGCTGAAGGGCAGCGGCGCGGCAGAGAAGACCATGGCCAGCACCATGAGCGCCAGCTTGACGATGCCCATCACCAGGTTGGTCTCCATGAGCTTGCTGGTGAAGACGCGGCCCAGCCGGAAACTTGCGGCCAGCGCGGAAAATACCGAGTGCTTCTCCAACTGCAGAAGCACGGGCGCGATGGCAAAGGGCCAACTGACCAGCGCCCATAGCGAGAAAAAGCCGAGCGAGAGAAAAATTGTCCAGATGGCGAAGCCTATCAGGTCTGGCTCGCCGGCCGCGGCGATGTGCGTGGATGCCGCCCAGCGCATGGACCAGAACCAGCCGCCCACGACCAGCATCCAGACTGCAACCCACGCGGCCTGCAGAACGATCGTGCCCAGGGGCCGAAGGCGCGCGCCGGGCTCCATGCGCGTGAGCAGCACGGAGCGGCCGAGGCCGGAGGCGACAATCCACGCCAGCGCTGCAAGCGGCAGCAGCCAGCCGAGCACATGCGCCACGGAGGGCGTATAGCTCTCCCACGCCGAGGCGAGCTGGCTGATCGCGATCCAGGGATTCGCCGCATCAAGGTTGCCCAGGGCCGTGGAGTCTGGCGGGACAGCAGCCACGATGGCCTGAAACTGGCGATGACAGAGCCAGAGAAACGGCACGCCGAAGCACCAGCGCCACAGAATTTCAAGAGCGCTGAAGACGGGCCGCTTGAAGACCCACCCCATCTGATCGACAAGTGTTTGGGTTCCGCGCATGGGCTGCGGAGCCGCGGAAACTACGCTCACTTCACCACCAGATTCACCAGCTTGCGCGGCACCACGATGACTTTGGCCACGGTCTTGCCCGCCGCGCGGCTCTGCACCTTTTCATCAGAGAGAGCCGTTGATTCGATTGTTTTGGTGTCCGCCTCCGCGCTCACGCGGACCACGGTTACGAGCTTGCCGTTCACCTGCACCGGAATCTCGATCTCGTCTTCCTTGGCGAGCGCGGGATTGCTGACCGGCCACGGCGCGCGCAGGATCGCGCTCTTTTCGCCCAGCTCTTCCCAGAGCTCCGCGGCGATGAAGGGCGCGAAGGGCGCGAGGAGCAGAATGAGGTTGCGCAGCAGCTCGTAGAGCACCGGCACGGAAACCTCGCCGGCCGCGAGCTGCGCGTCGGCTCCCTGCATCTCGTTCACCAGCTCCATGATGGCCGCGACGCAGGTATTGAAGTGCCAGCGGCCCTCGAA
The DNA here is from genome assembly GCA_035549115.1 of Occallatibacter sp. Lineage (GTDB taxonomy): Bacteria > Acidobacteriota > Terriglobia > Terriglobales > Acidobacteriaceae > Telmatobacter. The sequence goes on from DASZRQ010000186.1 coordinate 22,805, forward strand.
GTCGAGGGTGATTTTGGCGATGGTCTGGTGGAGCTTGCGCTGCAACTGCTGCGCGGCTGCGCCCTGAGCAACGGCCTCCGCGCCGCGGCCTGCCTGGGCCGCGGCCGCATACTTTGTGACGAGCCGCCACACGCGGCCGAGGAAGCGGCTGACGCCGGCGACGCCATCCTCCTGCCAGTCGAGGTCGCGGTCGGGCGGGGCGGCAAAGAGCGCGTACATGCGCGTAGCGTCGGCGCCGTAGCGGGCCACCATGTCGTCGGGCGAGACGACGTTGCCCTTGGATTTAGACATCTTCGCGCCGTCCTTGATAACCATGCCCTGGGTGAAGAGGCGCGTTGCCGGCTCGTCGTTGACGATGAGCCCGAGGTCGCGCATGACCTTGGTCCAGAAGCGCGAGTAGATGAGGTGCAGGATGGCGTGCTCGACGCCGCCAATGTACTGGTCGATGGGGAACCAGTAGCCCGCGCGCCTGGAGTCGAAGGGTGCGCTCGCGTTCTTCGCGTCGGTGTAGCGGTAGAAGTACCAGCTCGAGTCGACAAAGGTGTCCATCGTGTCGGTCTCGCGCAGGGCAGCGCCGCCGCACCTGGGACAGATGACGTTGACGAAATCCGGCACGCGGCTAAGCGGCGAGCCACCCTGCTGGGTGATTTCGATCTGCGGAGGGAGCACGACGGGAAGCTGATCGTCGGGCACGGGCACCAGGCCGTCGCGCTCGCAGTGAATCATGGGAATGGGCGTGCCCCAGTAGCGCTGGCGGCTCACGCCCCAGTCCTTGATGCGGAAGGTGACCTTGGCTTCACCGAAGCCGCCAGCCGCGGCAACTTCCTGAAGCTTTTTCTGGGCGGCTTCGCAGGTGAGCCCGTTGTATGCCCCGGAGTTGATGAGGATGCCGTCTTCCGAGACGAAGGGGAGGACGGGCTCTTCGGCGGCGGGATCGGCGGGCGCGATGACGCGGCGGATGAGAATGCCGTACTTGGTGGCAAACTCGAAGTCGCGCTCGTCGTGCGCCGGCACGCTCATGATGGCACCGGTGCCGTAGTCGGCAAGGATGTAGTTGGCGATCCAGACGGGAACCTTTTCGCCGTTGTAAGGATTGATGGCGAAGGCGCGGGTGGGCACGCCGTGCTTTTCGATGCCGCCAATGTCGCCGGTTTCGCGGGCGGCCTTCTGTTCGGCGATGAGCTGATCGACCTGCGCACACAGGGCCGCATCTTCCACGGCGAGCGCGGCGACAAGCGGGTGCTCCGGCGCGAGCTGCACGCTGGTGGCGCCAAAGATAGTGTCGACGCGCGTGGTGAAGACGCGAATCTTCTCGCTGCGGCCTTCGACGGAGAAGTCGACCTCGGTGCCCTCGCTGCGGCCGATCCAGTTGCGCTGCATGGTGCGCACTTTTTCCGGCCAGCCGTCGAGCTTGTCCAGGCCGTCGAGCAGCTCCTGCGCGTAAGCCGTGATGCGGAAGAACCACTGCACCAGGTCGCGCTGTTCGACGATCTGGTCTTCGTGCCGCCAGCAGCGGCCGTCGATGACCTGCTCATTGGCCAGCACGGTGGCGCACTGCGGGCACCAGTTGACCTTGCTCTTCTTGCGGTAGGCAAGGCCACGCTCGTACATGCGCAGAAAGAACCACTGGTTCCAGCGATAGTACTCGGGGAGGCAGGTGGTGACCTCGGTGGCCCAGTCGTAGCCGAGGCCGAGGCGTTGCATCTGGCGCTTCATGGCGGCGATATTGGAGAGGGTCCACTCGCGCGGAGGTGTGTTGTTTTTGAGCGCGGCGTTTTCGGCGGGCAGGCCGAAGGCGTCCCAGCCCATGGGGTGGAGGACGTTGTAGCCGCGCATCCACATGTGGCGGGCGAGGGCGTCGCCGATGGAGTAGTTGCGGACATGGCCCATGTGGAGCTGGCCGCTCGGATAGGGCAGCATCTCCAGCACGTAGTACTTGGGCTTGCCGTGCGCGTCGGGCTCGGCCGCATAAAGCGCGGGGTCGGCGGCCCAGCGCTCCTGCCATTTGGGTTCAATGGCCGCGGGGTCGTAACGAAGCTCTTTTTCTTCCGCCATTGTTTCCAGTGTAAATGGAAGGGCGTTGCCAGGCTCATGCTACCGGCTGCAGCGCACGCGCCTGCTCAATGCGCTTGCGGCGTTTGGGCGTGTGCAAAGCTTCCCACAGGTCGGAGCGGCGCTGCACATTCAGCCAAAACTCCGGCGAATTGCCAAAGACACGGGAAAGCATCAATGCAGTATCAGCGGTGACGGCGCGGCGATCGTTACAAAGCTCATTCACATGCTTGCGGGGCACACCCATCGCCTCGGCAAGCATCCCCTGGGTCAGTCCCATGGGTTGAAGAAACTCCTCCGTCAGCATCTCGCCCACGCTCACGGGCCTGCGTTCTGTAATCAGCATGTCAGAACCTCACCGATAGCTGTGATCATCGAGATAAACTTCCCGCGCTTCACCGCGGTTGCCGTTCCACCGAAAGACGAGCCGCCACTGTTCGTTGACGCGAATGCTATGCCAACCGGCAAGATTGCCGCGCAGCTTCTCAAAATGATTACTTGGCGGAACCCGCAAATCGGAATCGAAAACAGCGTCGTCCAGAAGCTGCAGCTTGCGAAAGAGCCGCAACCTTAGATCGGCCGGGATATTCCGGCTGAGCCGGTCATCGACGAAGAACTGTTTCAGCCACGTGTCTTTGAATCCGAGAATCACCGACACCGCCAATCATATTGTACCACTAGACGGTACATCGGGGTAGGACTCTTTCAGCCGGCTAGGCTCTTCAGCACGCGCACGTTGCGCTCCTCGTCGCCGGGCTCGTCGACGGGGGTTTCCGCGATGAAGGCGCAGTGGGCAAAGCGCGGATCGCTGAGCAGGCGGCGGAAGGGCTCGTTGCCGATGGTTCCCTGGCCGATGTGCTCGTGGCGGTCGAGCTTCGATCCGCGGGCCGCTTTCGCGTCGTTGCAGTGCCACACGCGCACCGCATCCAAGCCCATGGTGGACTCGACCTGCCGCATCGTCTCCTCGTAGCCTGCCTCGGTCACGATGTCGTAGCCGGCAACGTGAGTGTGGCAGGTATCGAGGCAGACGCCGACCGGCGCATGCGCGCGGAGCCGCTCGACCAGTTCGGACACCTGCTCGAAGCTGCCGCCCAGCGAGTGCTCCGCGCCCGCGGTGTTCTCGATGAGGATGTGGAACGGAGTGCCCTGCCAGGGCAGACCGTCGATGGCCTTCTCGATGGACTCGGCAGCGAGCTTCAAGCCCTCATCGCGCGTGAGTCCCTTCCACGAGCCTGGATGCAAAACAAGATACTCCGCCCCAAATATAAGCGCGCGTTCAATTTCACCGCGGAAAGCATCGATGCTCTTGGAGCGGGTCTCCTCGTTCTGGCTGCACACGTTGACGAGGTAGCTTGTATGCACCACCAGCGGGCCCACATCGAGCTGGACGCGCAGTTCGCGCATGCGCTCGGCCTGTTTGGGATCGACCTTGGGGGCGCGCCACATGCGCGGGCTCGATGTGAAGATCTGGAAGGTGTTCGCGCCGATCTTGCGTGCCCGCTCGACGGCCTTGGATGCGCCGCCGGCGGTGCCGAGGTGAACTCCGATGCGCTTTGCCATGAGCACCAGTCTACCGTGCGCGCCTACACCAGCTTCATCGCATCAGGGTCCCAGTGGACAATAGCGCCGCGCTCAATGCTAAGGTTGCTCAGCAGGGCCGCGCCGGCCGCGCGATAGCCGAAAACCGCGTCTTCGACGACCGGCTTGCGTGAACGCACGGAGGCAAAGAAGTTTTTGAAGTGGTCGTAGCTGTCGCTGTAGCCGTGCGGCGCGACGTAGCGCTCGGAGCCGACGGGCGGCGCGCCTTCGGGATGCGTGCGCGGATACTTTTTGGCGTGCTCCGCTTCGATGCGGCGCTGCATGGCCTCAGGGAACGTATCGACGGTGAGGCCGGGGTCTTTCTCGCGCGGTACGCGGTTGACGGTCACGCTGTTGCCGCCGATCTCCAGCGTGCCTTCGGAGCCGGTAAAGAGCAGGCCTTCGCTCTCCTCGCCGCCATCGACAAAATTGACGCGGAGGCTGAGGTTGAAGCCCTCGCGGTAGTCGAAGAGGCCGAGCATCACGTCGGGCACGTCGCGGCCGTCTTTCCAGAAGCGGATGGCTCCGGTGGCCATGCCCTGCGTGGGGCCGTGCGAGCCGGTGATGAAGTGCGTGCCGCTGAAGAGATGCACGAAGAGATCGCCGGCCACGCCGGTACCGTAGGCTTTCCACTTGCGCCACTGGAAGAAGTGCTCGGCGTTGAAGGGGATTTTGGGCGCGGTGCCTTCAAAGCGGGTCCAGTCGCAAGTCACCGGGGACGCGTCCGGCGGAATCGTATAGTTCCATGCGCCCATCGATGAGTTGCGGTCCCAGTGGGCGGTGACCATGTTGAGCTGGCCGATAGCGCCGGAGGCGATGAGCTCCTTGGCCTTGGCATAGAGGATGGAGCTGACGCGCTGGCTGCCGATCTGGATGATGCGGTTGGTGGCGCGCGCGGTCTCAATCATCTCCGGCCCGTCCTCGTAGAGGTGGATCATCGGCTTTTCGCAGTAGACATCCTTGCCGGACTTCATGGCGTCTACGGAGGCCTGCTTGTGCCAGTGGTCGGGCGTGCCGATGATGATGGCGTCGATGTCCTTGCGGGCGAGGATCTCGTTGTAGTCGCGGGTGGTGAAGAGGTCGCTGCCCCACAGTTCCTTGCTGCGCTCCAGGCGGCCGTTGTAGCAGTCGGCTACGGCGAGAAGCTTGACGCCGGGTACCTGGAGGGCCCACTTTGTGTCGCCCATGCCCTGCCCGCCCGCACCAATCAACGCAATCTGAATGTGGTCGTTGGCGGAGACGGGGCGCGCATCTTCGCCGGCAACAGCGGCCAGCGCGTGCAGGCGGGGTGTGATGAGCGTGCTTGCGGAGGCCGCTCCGGCGGCCCTCAGGAACGATCTGCGATTCAGGACATGCATGCGGCTCTCCCGGCTCCAAATGCGGACGCATACCAGCCTACACGCTGGCGCAGGCACGGCGGAGATCGCGCTTAGAGATTGAGCAGGATTGGCCTAGTCGTCATCGTCGTCGCGGTGTGCCTTGGCGTGATGCGCGGTGAGCATCGCAGGGACCGGAGCATCGCCCATTGCGTCTTTCCAGAGGATGACATTCAGCTTCTGCGCATCGGCCCGGTCGGCATGGCGGAAGTCCATCTTCATGCTTTCTGCCGCGCCGGGAGCGGTCTTCTTATTGGCCGCATAGATGAGGCCGTTGTCGCGGTTCGACGTGTCGGCGACATAGGGCGGCTGATCACCGGGGCCGGAAAACTCGCTGGCGATGAGCGAGCTGAAGGCATCGTTATTGTTCATGGGTGGCAGGCCCAGCAGCGACTCCATGGTGCGGATGACGCTGACGGTCGAGTAGAAGCGGCTGTCGACAAAGGCTCCGCCCCTGGGACCGTGCGGCGCGTATTTGCTGACAACAAGCGCATAGCTGCGGTGGGCATCGACGTGATCGGCTCCATCCTGCGCGTCATCTTCGAGGATGAAAAATGCCGTGTCGTCCCAGAAGGGCGAGTGCGCAATGGCCTCGACGGCGCGGCCTACGGCAAGATCGTTATCCGCGACGGAGGCTTCGGGCGTGGGTCCGCCGGGGCGCGTGCCGGCGGTGTGGTCGTTGCCAAGGCGCAGCATGACGAAATCGGGCATGGTGTCGCGGCCCTCGGCGCGATCGGCGATCCACTGCTTCAGGTGACGCTCGAAGATGTTGACGCGGATCTGGTCAGGCACGAAGAGATCGAAGTCCGGAGCTTCTTCCGCGAAGTGGCCCACGAGCTCGGGTTTGGTGGCGATGTTGGCGGCGATGAGCGGAATGGGCCAGGGCCACCTGTTGACGCCGCCGCCCCACTCGGCAGGGATTTCCTCGCCGGGGGCGATTGCTTTGCGCGAGCAGTCGTGGCCCTGGAGAACCGGGCCAAGCTGGGGATTGGCGGTTGCCTTCTCACCGCAGAAGGTGGTTGCGATGAACTCACCGAAGTGGTAGTAGGTTTTGTCATGGCGGGCAAGGTTGCCCCACAGATAGCCGCTGGCCGGTTCGTTCACATCGGGAATCTTCTGCAGCAGAGGATAGCCCTGCGCGACGACGCCCTCGTAATCGTAGGTGCGCTCGCCGCCGCGATAAGACTGCTGCCAGGTCTTTTCGAGGTAGTCGGAGCCGATGGCGGCGTTGGACCAGACATGGCCGTCGCCGGAGACCTCGCCCGAGTCAAAGAAATTATCGAGCACGCCGAACTGCAGTGCGAGCTTGTGAATGTTCGGCGTAATCGACGCGCCGTACATGGTGAGGCTGGGGTCGCCGTTGCCCACGGGCTTGCCGTTCTGCGCAAGGTCGCCGAGCACCTGATCGTAGGTGCGGTTCTCCTTGATGATGTAGATCACATGCTTGATGGGGCTCTGCGCGCGCCCCGCAAAGGGAATCTTCTCCGCGGCGGCCTTCATGCGGTTCGACTCCAGCACACTCTGCGTCCATGCATGCAGATTGCTGTCGATGTCCGCCGTGTTGAGGGCGGCCAGCGAGCCGTAGAGCAGCGTGCCAATATAGGTGCGCGGAGACGTGTAGTGCTGTGCAGCCATCTCCGGCGTGGCCCGCTGCGGGAAATTGTTCGGGCCAGTTCCCTGCCCCTTGGCCGTGGCGAAATACAGGCGGCCGCCGGAGGAGGACGGCAAAAACGCCATCGAGAAGGGAAGCCACTCGGTGGGCACAAAGCCGTCGGGCTCGACCATGCCCTCGTGCGCAGCCTTCGCGGTCAGCCTGCGCGGATCGATGACGGCGATGGCATCGCTGGCCATGTTGGCCACATACAGGCGCGTGCCTGCGGTGTTGACGGCGAGGGCAATCGGCTCCGCGCCAAAGTAGCTCTGTCCCGGCAGGCGCACATCGAAGTATCCCTTCAAGCGGAACTGGCCCCCGGACACGTCGATGGCGGCGACGGCATCGCGATTGGCAAGGGCGACGTACAGTGTCCGGCCATCGGCGGCGAGAGCGAAGGCGCAGGGATGCGTGCTGGCGGCAACCGGACTCGATGGCTTGAGCAGGGGCAGCTTGCGGCCGACCGTGTTCTTCACCAGATCGAGCTCGACAACTTCCGAGGCGTTCCACAGCGCAACGAACGCGCGGCGGCCATCCCTGGAAAGCGCGAGCGCACCGGGATAAGTGGATGGCACGGCGCTGCTTTCGGCCAGATCGAAGCGGTGCTCGATGGCGCCGGTTGCGGGATCGAGCAGCACTGCCTGGTCAGAGAGGTTATCGGCAACCAACAGCCTCTCTGCGCCGCCAATTGTCACGTCCGCCAGCGCGGCGGGGAACGGAATCCCCTTGCCCGCATCCTTTTCTCCCAGCAGCGTTGTGCTGCGACCGGGCGCAAGCGGCGTGAGCGGCATATGGAGGAAGCGCTCCGGTTCGATTTTGCCTGCGTTGAAGCGATACACCACTACGCCGCTGCCGGTGTCGTCCTTCTGGGTTCCGAGCGGATCGCTGATGGAGCCCATGCTGGCGTAGAGATGCCTGCCGTCGCGGCTGAAGGCCAGGCCGGAGTAGAGCGTCTGCCTGCTGTGCCGGGCTAGTGTGCGGTCATCGGGAAAATCGCTGAGCGCGCCGGTCTGCGTATCGAGCACCGCAAGCGACTGCATATAGCGCGACTCATAGGTGCCATAACCGGCGTTGACGGTGACGATGTAGCGGCCGTCCGGAGAGACGGCCATGGACATGGGCAGGCTGTTGATGCGCTGCGGCGCTCCGGGCACAGGCTCGATGAGCTCTTTGCTGGTAGGCAGATCGCGGGTTTGGGCGTTGACGCCCGCCGCGGACAGAGCAAGAAGAGAAGCGATTGCACTGAAGGCCCGGATTCGCATGGCTACGACGATAGCAGGGATGGTCTGTGCCTGCGTTACGCGGCGGTTAAGGCGGGCAGAACAGCGGCCCGCCGCCCTGCAATAATGGCATGTATGCAGACAGTAGTGACGGCAGAACGGCTCTGGAACGGCGATGCGTCGATCGCGTATCCGGTACTTGTGATGGAGGATGGAAAGATTGCCGCGATGGGCACGCGCGCGGAGATGGAGATTCCCGCGGGCGCGCAGGTCATGGATTTTGGCGCGGCGACGCTGGCTCCGGCCTTCTTCGATGTGCACTTTCACGGCGCGGTGAATCACGACGTGATGGAAGGCACGCCGGAGGCGCTGGGAACGATCGGCAGGTTTCTGGCGACGCGCGGCACGGGCAGCTTTCTCGCCACGACAGTCACGGCTCCGCTGGATGCGACGTTGCGGGCGCTGGAGGGGCTGGCGAAGATCGTGGAGCAGCCCGCCGTGCCGGGGCAGGCGCAGCCCCTGGGAATCCATCTCGAAGGTCCGTTTCTCTCGCATGCCAAGCGCGGCGTGCACCCGCCGGAGCTGCTGCTTGCGCCGGAAATCTCCACCTTCGACAGGCTCTACGAGGCTGCAGGCGGGCACGTGAAGCTGATGACTCTTGCGCCGGAGCTGCCCGGCGCGGCGGAGCTGGCGGCGCATGCGACGAAGCGCGGCGTGCGCATCTCCATCGGCCACTCCGACGCGGTGGCCGCCCAGGCGCGCGCGGTGATTGCCGCCGGAGCGGTGAGCGCGACGCACACCTTCAATGCCATGCGGCCGCTCGATCACCGCGAGCCGGGAATCCTGGGCGTCGCGCTGACCGATGACGGTCTCTATGCCGAGCTGATCTGCGACGGCGTTCACACTACGCCGGAGATGGTGAAGATCTGGTGGCGCTGCAAAGGACCACGGCGCGGCATCCTGATCACCGACGGCATGAGCGCGACCGGCATGCCCGACGGCGAGTATCACCTGGGCGGCTTTGCGGTGCAGGTGGCCCATGGGCGCGCCACGGCGCATGGAGTGCTTGCGGGCAGCGTGCTGACGCAAAATCATGCGCTCGAAAATTTTGTGCGCTTTACCGGAGCGACGGTGGAGCAAGGGCTGGGCCTGCTTACGGCCAATCCATCCGCGATGACGGGCGTGGAAACCGGCACGCTGGCCGCGGGCCTGCCCGCAAATCTCGTCGCAGTGGATGCACAGGGCAGGCTGGTGCAGTCCATCGCCGGCGGCAAGCCGGTAAGCTAAGCCTTCTCTGCCATGCGCTCCGCGCGCCAGATTGCGCCGTCAATGCCGTTTACCTCGGTTGGTTCCACTGGCATGGCGGGCGCGGCGGCATGGAGCGCGCTGAAAAATGCTTCGCGCACCAGCCGCGACTTGCCGATCACGCTGCCGATCCACGCAACGGGCACTTCTTCCGTGAGCGCATGCTTGCGGCGCAGCTTGTCGCGCACCAGCAGCACGAATCCGGCAAGGTCCTTCGCCGCCTGCGCAAGAACATTCAGGGCAACGGCGTCACCTTCTTCCGCAAGCTGGCTGATGGCCGGCGCGAGCGCGGCGAAATCCGGCGAGGGTGTGCCGTCGCCGATGCTGACCAGCTCATCGATGGAGTGCGTGCCCCATATCTTGCCCACGGCATCGAGCACGCGGGTGGGCTCTTCGCGGTCATAGGCATTGAGCGCGCGGCGAATGGAGTGTAGGCCGATCCAGTAGCCGGAGCCCTCGTCACCAAGGCGCGAACTCCAGCCACCGGCGCTCTCGCGGCCGCCATCGGGCGCACGGCCAATGCAGTTGGAGCCGGTGCCCGCAATCTGCAGAATGCCCGGGCCGCCCTTGAAGGCCGCGTCGAGGGCGATGACCTCGTCGCCGACCACCTCCGACGTGAGGATGCCAAACTCGACGAGCACGGCGGTGATCCACTCGGCCACGCCGGGCAGCACGGCGCTGGCGACGCCTACCGTAGCGGCGTCAATGTCCTTGACGCCGGACTGATCGAAGACATCCTTCAGAATCGCGCGAAGGTTGGCCTCCGCGACCTCGGCGCCCACGCGCAGGCGCTTGATGGAACCCGCCTCGGCAAAGGCAAGCCGCTTGCCGCCGGCAACAATCGCGGCGCGCGTGCGCGTGCCGCCCCCATCGATTCCCAGCACAACACTCATCGGTTTTTCAGGCTCCCCTGCAGGTCAGTTCGCGGGTTCTCCGCCGTTGTCGCGCAGCGTGCCTGCCAGCACGTTCAGGCTTCCGTCTGTTTTGGGCGGCGCGAGCCCGAGCATGTGCGCGAGCCATGGATAGAGATTGACGTTCTCAAACGGCATCACGGTCTTGCCGGGAAGAATGTCCGGACCGGCAGCGAAGAAGCTGGCCTTCATCTCCGGGAAGACATGCGGATCGAGCCCGTGCATGCCGACCGTGGGCGCATGATCCGGTTTGCCGTCTGCCGGGCCATGGGCGCGAATGGCATACGGGCCGGTAGGAATGATGACCGGGTCGCCCTCGCGAGGATTCTCGCTGTAGTGCAGATCGGCGGGCACATTCTTGCGCCGATAGACGGTGAAGTCCGGCGAGGCGTGCTTGAGCTGCGCGTAGATGCGGTCGGCATCGCCCTCGTTATTGGGATAGATCAGTGATCCCGCGGTATCGAGACCCGCCAGATTGGTGAGGTCGTCGAGGTTGATCCAGCCGCCCTTCTCCTTGATCATGCCGTGATCGCTGACGACGACAAGATCGATGGGCAGGCCGGTGGCGTCGAGGCCGGCCTTGAGCTTGCCGATGAGGTCATCGACCTTGTGCACGGCGGCATGGGTCTGCGGCGCGTCCGGGCCAAACTCGTGGCCCTCATGGTCAGGTTCCGAGTAGTAGAGCGTGATGAAGTGCGGGCGCACATCGGCGGGCAGCTTGAGCCATTCGAGAATCTGCGCGATGCGGGCCTCGTCGTCGATCTTGTCGTCGAAATGCAGGTAGTAGGTTGGCAGGTAGCCGGCGATCTTGGCCTCCGACCCCGGCCAGAAGAAGCAGGCCGAACGCATGCCCTGGCTCTCGGCCAGGCTCCACAGCGGCACGCCCGAGTACCAGCTTCCATCCGTTACCGCCTTGGGATCGTAGATGGCATAGCGCGCATGCTTGGTTTCGTCGTAAAAGCCGTTGGCCACGAGGCCGTGATGCTCGGGATAGAGGCCGGTGACGATGGTGAAGTGGTTGGGGAACGTGAGCGACGGGTAGCTGGGCAGCATGCCCTCCGGCGCCCACACGCCCTGCTTGCCCAGCGCCAGCAGATGCGTGGCGTTATCGCGGCGGGCATAGTCCCAGCGGAAACCGTCCAGCGAAACGAGGACGACATAATGCGCTTTCTGCGCGGCGGCCGAGTTCGTCCCATTGTCAACATGGATGACCGGCAGAGCCGGAGCCGGTTGAGCAGCCTGCCCCGGCGCGCGCAGCGGCACTAACGCAAGTGCCAATGCAAAGGTGCAGCCAGCGAGCATGCTGCGGCGAGTGAAACGCATCTTCATGCGAGAAGCCCCCGCCCCAGCTTATCGCACACCGGCGGCAGCACATACCGCACAGCATCACAGCCCGGTGAAAACCGCCACGCGGGACCTGCAGCAGGCCGCGGCGCTCCGCGCGCGGTATGCTTTGGCCATGCAGAACCGCTCAGTGCCTGTCGATACGGTGCTTCCCCATGTGCTGTACAAGGACCTGCCCGCCGCCATCGAGTGGCTGCAGCGGGTCTTCGGATTCACGGAGCATTATCGCTATGGCGATCCCGTCTCCGGCGCGCAATTGCATCTGGAGAAGGGGTGGATCATGGTGAAGGCGGCCGGACCCGAATTCCGGAGTCCGGCGGAACTTGGCTTCGGCACGCAGAGCCTGACCATCTTCGTCGCCGACGTGGAGGCGCATTATGCGCGCGCACGGTCGCTAAGAGCCGCTATCCGCGAGGAGCCGCACGAGACCGTGTACGGCGAGTTCCAGTACGCCGCACTCGACCTCGAAGGCCACCACTGGCTCTTCTCGCGGCACGCGCGAGACCTGAGCCCCGCCGACTGGGGAGCGGCGATCGCCCGCGCGGAGTAATCGCAGACAACCTTCGCTCTCCGGCTACCGGTTCGGCGTGGTTGCTGCCGGAGCTGCTGGCGCGGGCGCCGCGGCGGCTGGCGCAGCGGCGGCTGGCGCTGCCGGTGTGTTGACAGCAAGACTGCGGATGTACTGGATCAGCGCCTTCACCTCGTCGTCCTTGGCGCGGCTTGGGTCCTCGGGCGGCATCTTGTCCTTGCCCTTGCGGATGACGGTGAACAGCTCGTCATCGGACTTGCCGGCGAGGACCTTGGGATCCGTCCAGTCGTCCATGACGAGGTTCATATCCTTGGCCACATCGGTTTTGCCGTCGCCGTTGGCGTTGTGGCACAGGGCGCAGTCGATTTTGTACAGCTCTTTTGCCTTGGCCTGCATCTGGGCACCAGCCGGCGCGGCGGTTGCTGTCTTGGCGGAACTTTTGGCGGGAGCCTGCGCTGCAGCAGTCTGCAGAGCGCAGGCTGCAGCAACGAACAAAGCGACAACACAAAGGAGAGGCAACGATTTCTGCATGACACGCTCCTCAGTTGCAGGTGTCGGGGAATGGCATCTTGCAGCTGTCTGAATTGAATTCGACAGCATTATAGGCCCGGTTGAAAGTGAGGCGCATCACAAAAACGCGGCGCGCCCCAGCAGCGGCACACCAGAGAACCGGCCGATGTGGTATACGTGTGCCCATGCATCGAAGCATGCTGCTGGCAGTTGTGTGTCTGGGCGCGGCCATGGCCGCCGCACCCGTCTCCGCAGAAAAGCTGGCGCCCACGCCGCCCATGGGCTGGAACAGTTGGGACGCCTACGGACTCACCATCGATGAGGCCGATTTCCGCGCCAACGCACAGGTGCTGGCCAGCCTGAAGGATCACGGCTGGCAATATGCGGTGATCGACGAAGGCTGGTACATGCAGGACCCCTTTGCCGATACGGTGGCCAAGCGCAAATATGTGTGGGATGCGCACGGCATCCTGATTCCGGCGGTGGACCGCTTTCCTTCCTCGGCGCACGATGCGGGCTTTAAGCCGCTGGCCGACTGGGTACACGCGCAGGGGCTCAAGTTCGGCATTCACATTGTGCGCGGCATTCCCCGCGACGTGGTGAAAGAAAACCTGCCCATCGCGGGCTCCGGCTACCGCGCCAGCGACGCGGCAGATATGGATTCGCCCTGCCCATGGGACGAGGGCAACTGGGGCGTGCGCGACAACGAAGCCGGCCAGGCCTACTACGACTCGATGATGCGGCTCTATGCCTCGTGGGGCGTGGACTTCGTGAAAGTTGACTGCATCAGCGACCACCCTTACCGGCCCACCGAGATCCGGCAGATTGCCGAAGCGATCCGCAAGACGGGCAGGCCGATTGTGCTGAGCCTTTCTCCGGGGCCGACGCAACTGGACCACGCCGCGGAGGTGGCGAAGTACGCGCAGATGTGGCGCATCTCCGACGACCACTGGGACGTGTGGAGCGTGCCGCACAAGCCGGGCGGAAGCGAGTTCCCTTTCGGCATCCGCGATGCCTTTGACCGGCTGGCGGAGTGGACGCCCTATGTGAAGCCGGGCAACTGGCCCGACGAGGACATGCTGCCCGAGGGCAACCTGACACCGCATCCCGGCTGGGGCGAGCCGCGCACCTCGCGCTACACGCAGGACGAGCAGCGGACGGAGTTCACGCTGTGGGCGATTTCGCGCTCGCCGCTGATTCTGGGCACCAACCTGACCAGGCTCGACGATTTTACGAAGTCGCTCATCACCAATCAGGACGTGATCGACATCAACCAGAGGGCCGTGGAGAGCGGGCAGGGCCTGATGCCGCTGCAGCAGAACAAGATCGATACCTTTCCGCAGCGCTACTGGTATGCGCGCACCGGCAGCCACCACTATCTGGCGGTCTTCAACCTGCAGGACCAGGCCACGGTATCCGATCTGCCGTGGCTGGTGTTTCATCTCACCGACGAGCCTCATGCGGTGTACGACATCTGGAACAAGAAGCACATCAAGCGCGCCAAGCAACTGCATGTAACGCTGGCGCCGCACGGCTGCGCGCTGTTCCGCGTGGAGTAGCGCGCCGCATGCGACACTGAATCTGCCAATAAGGTCCCCCCATGCCACTGCTCCGCTCCGCATTCATCGCCCTCTCGCAGAACCGTCCGCTGCGCCGCTTCTGCGAGCGCTCCAGCCTGGGCAACAGGCTCAGCGCCCGCTTTGTGGCGGGCATGGAGATCGACGACGTACTGCGCGTGGCCGCCTCGGTCAACGCGCAGGGCATTCACGTGACGCTGGACTCGCTGGGCGAGAGCGTGACCAGCGCCGCAGAAGCCGAGCGGGCCGCGGCCATCTATCACCGGCTGCTGGACGAGATTGCCGCGCGCAAGCTGGACGCCAACATCAGCGTGAAGCTCACGCAGATGGGGCTCGCGCTCGATCCGGCGCTGGCGGAGCGCATTGCCACCGAATTGGCCGAGCATGCGCAAGCGACGAACAACTTTCTGCGCATCGACATGGAAGACTCGCCACTGACGCAGGTAACGCTGGATCTTGTGCGGCGGCTGCATGCGCGCGCCGATCTGCGCGGCTCCATCGGCATCGTGATTCAGGCGTATCTCTACCGCTCAGAGAAGGACATCGAGCAACTCATCGCCGACGGCATCCGCGTGCGGCTGTGCAAGGGCGCGTACAAGGAGCCCGCGGAGGTAGCTTTTCCGCGCAAGGCCGACGTGGATGCGAACTATGTGAAGCTGAGCGGAATGCTGCTCGAAAGCGGCGTGTATCACGGGCTTGCGACGCACGACGAGGCGATGATTGCGGCGGCAAAAACCTTCGCGCAGCAGCACGGCATCGCGCCCAGCCGGTTCGAGTTCCAGATGCTGTATGGCGTGCGCCGCGACCTGCAGCGCGCGCTTGTGGCCGAGGGCTACAACGTGCGCGTCTACATCCCCTTCGGGCGCGAGTGGTATCCCTACTTCATGCGGAGGCTGGCGGAACGGCCCGCGAATGTGCTGTTCATCGCGAAGAACCTGCTGCGCAGCTAGTCCACAACTAGTCTTCAGCCTTCGGGGTGCGGCGGGAACGCTTGCCGCGCTTGCGCAGCATCTTAACCTGGCGGCAGATGGGGCACTCCCACGGGTAGTAACCAAACCAGGCATATACCTGCTTTTGCAGGAAGCCCTGACGCGGCAAACGGCGCAGATGATGTGCGCCGCAGTCGGGGCAGGCGAAATCGGATGCGCCTTGACTTGACGCGGAGACTGAAGTTTCGGACACGCTCATCTCGCTCACTGAAGCGGAAAAGCGGTGCTCTTCCGCTGGGTCTGATTGGTCTTGATCTGCACACATCTTAGCCGTTTGGGACGTGCAGGCCAAGGGCGAGGCCGCCGCGCGGCAAAACGGGTCAGCCGCGCAGCCGGTCGAGTCCCCTGATCGCCAGATCAGCAACGGCGCGGGCCAGCGTGGGCGAGGCGTTGAGCGATTCCGGCCGCTCGAGGCGCAGGCCAAGTCTGGCAGCGTGCCCCCTGAAGGCGATGTCCACGTCATAGAGAATCTCGACGTGGTCGCAGAGGAAGCCGATGGGCTGCAGCAGCAGTGTTTTTACGCCTTCGGCGGCGATCTGCGCGAGGGTGTCCTCGACTGTCGGACCGATCCACGGACCGCCGCTGGCTCCCTGGCTCTGGAAGGCGAACCACCAGCGGGGAATCTGCGGCACGCGGGCTGCGACCAGCTCGGCAGTGTGTCTGGCGTCGGCTGCGTAAGGGTCCGGCCCCTGCCCGGCGGGCCAGTGGCGCGGGCCATCGCCGGCCTGCGGATCGACGGTGCGGGTGGGCACGCTGTGCGCGGTAAAGAGCACAGGCACGGGCGCGCCGGTTTCGGCGGCGAGCCTTTCTTCGGCGGCGCGCAGTCGCTCGGCGAATGCCTCGGCGAGCAGCGGATGATCGGCCCAACCCTCGGTGAAGCCGATGCGCAGATTGCCGGATTCGGCCTCAACCGCGCGCTTGTAAAGGCCGGTGCTGGTGCGGGAGTTCTGGGGGGCGAGGCAGAGGACGGCGGCTTCTTCGATGCCCTCGGCGCGCATCTGCTTGACGACATCGGGAATGTAGGGACGCCAGTTGCGCATGCCCACGTAGACCTTGACCGGATGCCCCGCGGCGGCGAGTTCGGCCTGGACGAGGCCGGCGTGCTGCAGGGTGAGTTCGGTGAGCGGGCTGCGGCCGATGAGGCTGTAGCGATGCTGAATCTCTTCGACGACGTGCTGGGGCATGGGCCGGCCGCTGACGACGTTGCGCAGATACTCGGGAATCTGATCGGCGGTCTCCGGCGTGCCGTGGGCGAGGAGAAGAACAGCCTGCTTAGGCATGGGCGGCCTCCAGACGGAACTCGCGGACCATTTTGACGACGGCCTGGACGTTTTCGACCGGCGTGCCGGGGACGATGCCGTGGCCGAGATTGAAGATGTGGCCGGGACGGCCGTTGGCCGCGCGGAGGATGGCCCTGACGCGCTCTTCGAGGACTTCAAGAGGCGCGAAGAGCGTGATGGGATCGAGGTTGCCCTGCACGGCGTGGTTCGGGCCGACGGCACGCCAGCCCTCGTCGAGGGGCTGACGCCAGTCGAGGCCGATCACGTCGGCTCCGGTGGAGGCCATGGCGGAGAGCAGCCCCGCGGTTTCGACGCCGAAGTAGATGACGGGCACGCCGAGAGCCTGCACGTTGCGGACGAGACGCTTCGATGCCTCGAAGGCGTAGCTGTTGTAGTCGGCCAGCGATAGCGAACCCACCCAGGAGTCGAAGATCTGGATCACGTCCGCGCCGGCCTCGACCTGAAGACGGCAGTACTCGGTGAGCACGGCGACGAGCTTGTCGAGCAGCGCATGCCATGCCGACGTGTCCTGATACATGAGCTGCTTGGTGAAGATGTAGTTGCGGGAGCCGCCGCCCTCGATCATGTAGCTGGCGAGAGTGTACGGCGCGCCGCAGAAGCCGATGATGCCGAGGCGGTCGCGGAAATGGGCGGCGACCTTCTCGATGGCGCGGGCCACGTAACCGAGGTCGGCGGCGCGGTCGGTGCGCAGGGCGCGGATGTCTTCCGCGGTGCGGACGGGATGATGGACCACCGGCCCCTCGCCTGCCTGGAACTCGAAGGGCAGGCCCATGGGCTCAAGAGGTAGCAGAAGGTCGGCGAAGATGATGGCAGCGTCGACACCGAGCTTTTCCGCGGCGGTGATGGTGACCTCGGCGGCGAGCTCGGGCTGCTTGCATATCTCCACCAGCGTGTGGTGCTTGCGGACTTCGCGGTACTCCTGCATGTAACGGCCGGCCTGACGCAGAAACCAGACAGGCGTGCGATCGACGGGCTTGCGGAGGCAGGCGCGGACAAAACGGCTGCCGTCAAGGATGCTCTCCGGCGCAGCGGAGGCGGGATTCATAGTCTCCATACTGATGTTGATTTTAGCGGCGGCGCGGCGGTGGCGTGTGATGTGGCTCACCCCAGAAGCAAGCAGCATTCTCCCGCGTGATGGAGTGTGTTGCATGCGCATGCCGGCTTCGCC
>DASZRQ010000187.1:0-19091 GCA_035549115.1 Occallatibacter sp.
CCGGGCGATCGAGATGGTGCAGAACCTGGAGCACTCGAAGCACTTTCTGCGGCCGCGCATCATGGACGAGAGCGCGGAGGGCGGCAGCGGGCCGAACCAGCGGTTCGAGCCGGTGAGCGCCGCGAGCGCGGTGACCTTCGATGTGCTGGCCGACTACATGCCCCCCGCCGCGAGTGAGCTGCATGCGGCCAAGGCTGAGGCAAAGACAGAAATGGATGCGCAGGCGACGCCGAAGAAGCCGATAACGTCGCATGAGTTCCGGCCGCCCTACACAGGCAGCACGCAGAAGAGAGGGGTGCGGCGATGAGCATGCAGATGGCGCCCTCCTGGAATGAACGGCTGCGCTCGCCGCTGACCTGGCACTATGTGGGCGTCGCGGTACTGGCGGTGGCGGTGATTGCGCTGGGCGCGCGGCTGGGCATGGACTGGCATGCAACGAACGCGAGCTCAGAGGATGCGCTGCAAAGCAAGCAGGTGCGGCTGAAGGCGCTGAACCTGCAAACGCAGCCGCTGCGCGGACTGGACCAGCGCGTGGCCGAGGCGCGCACGCAGATCCAGGCGTTCTATGCAAAGCGGATTCCCGCGAACTACTCGTCGATTGCGACGCACGTGGGCGTGCTGGCGGTGGGTTCCGGCGTGCGGCTGACGCGCGTGGTCTACACACAGGGCGCGCCGGCTGGGGACCTGACGGAGATTTCGCTCGACGCGGGCGTGAGCGGCACCTATCCGCAGATCATGAAGTTTGTGAACGGCCTCGAACGCGACCAGGACTTCTTCGTGATTCGCGCGATGACGCTGACCGGGCAGCAAGGGGGCCTGGTGAACCTGCGCATCAAGGTATCCACATGGCTGCGCGCGGCGGATGCGGCGCAGAGCGGGCTGCCGAGGGCACAGGCGGAGAAGACGGCAACGGCCTCGCAGGAGGGCCAGTAGCCATGCAGCTTGGAACCGAGAACAAGAAGCAGGTGTACATTCTTGCCGGGCTGCTGGCGGTGGTGGTGCTGGTGGGCGGATACGAGGTCTTCGGGCCGTTCGGCGAGACGCCCCGGCCAGCTCCAGCGCGGCCCGTGGCTGCGGTGCGGCCTACGGGCAGCTCCGCGGGGCCGGAGGCCGTGAAGCTGACCAATGCGGGAATCGATCCCTCGCTGCATCTGGAAAAGCTGGCGATGAGCGAGGATGTGGTGTACTCGGGGACGGGACGGAATATTTTTTCGCCGGAGTCGGCTCCCGTGGCCATTCCGGAGCCGGTGAAGAGCGCGCGGATTGAGCCGGTGGCGCCTCCGCAGCCGGTTGTGCCGCGTCCGCCTGCGATCGACCTGAAGTACTTCGGCTACACGCAGGAGCAGGACAAGACGCTGCGCGCGTTTCTGGTGCACGGCGACGATGTGTTCATGGCGCACGCGGGCGATGTAGTGGATCACAGGTACAAGATTGTGACGATTCTGCCGGGCAGCGTGCAGGTGACGGACCTGGGCTACAACAACACACAGACCCTGCCCCTCTCCATGAACTGAGGCACCTGGGATGACGATGCACAGCGCACACACTCGGCACAGAAAACCCGGCGAAGAGGGCTACGTGCTGGTCGCGGTCATCTTCCTGCTGGCCATTCTGGTGCTGTCGCTGACGATTGCACTTCCGCGGGTGAAGGCGAGCATCCAGCGCGACCGCGAGATCGAGACGATGCATCGGGGCCTCCAGTACAGGCGCGCGATCCAGCTCTACTACCGGAAGTTCAACCGCTACCCTCCCAATGTGGAGGCGCTGGTGAAGACGAACGAGATTCGTTTTCTGCGCAAGCGCTACAAAGACCCCATGACGGGCAAAGACGACTGGAAGCCGATCCACTTTGGCGAGAACAAGACACCGATGGCGATGGGATTCTTCGGGCAGCCGCTAGGCCTTGGCGGCGACGTGATGGCCGGAACCGGCCCCAGCGGCGGCAACGGCATCGAGGGAGCGAGCCCGATTGGCGGAGGGCAGACGGGCGGCAGCATCTTTGGAGCATCTCCCTCGCCGGGCGCGGGAGCGGGTGGCTCACCCACAGGACCAACCGGCACATCGGGGACTGGCGGCACGACAGGAAGCTCGGGTACGGGCTCCGATATCGGGTCGGATATGAACCAGACCTTTGGCGGAGCAGGCATTGTCGGCTTTGAGCCGGGGGCAACGGGGCAGTCGATTCTGCTCTACAAGAAGAAGAACCACTACAACGAGTGGGAGTTCCTTTACAGTCCGCTTTCAGACCGGCAGAACATGGGCAGCAGCAATACCGGGACAATCGGAGCGCCGGCAGCGCCGACAAACGGCTCAGACAGCCTCTTCAATAACGGAACCAACACTCCTGGGATTGGAGGCGGAGCAGGTTCGGGCTCCGGCACAGGCGGCTCTACAACACCCAACCCTCAATAAAGGCGCATACGCATCCAGCAGAAAGCCCGTCCGCAAGGGACGGGCTTTTGCATGGAGAGAACAGGAGCGGGGAGTTCGGCGCCGCTCTTACACGCTGAAGGACGAGCCGCAGCCGCAGGTGGACTTGACCTGAGGATTGTCGAACTTGAAGCCGGCCGCTTCCAGGGTCTCGACGTAATCGACGGTGCAGCCGTTCAGGTACATCAGCGAAGTGGCGTCAACGAAGACCTTGAGGTCGTCGAAGCTGAAGACCTTGTCCATCATGCCGCTCTGGTTCTCAAAGGCCATGGAGTACTGAAAGCCGGAGCAGCCGCCGCCGACCACGCCGATGCGCAGTCCTGCAGGCAGGGGATCCTGGGTGGCCATGATTTCACGCACCTTGGCAATTGCCTGAGGGGTCAGGATGAGCGGAGCCTTCTTCTCGGTTTCCTGGGGCGCGATGGTTGCTGTGGACATGATGTCTCCCGTCGAATGAATTCCTTCTCTTTGATCGTACTGCTCCGGGGACAGGGTTTCAAGCCGTTCCCGCATGCTGACGTATTGGATGGTTACTCCCAGGCAAAGGTCGCAAATGGGGAAAAGCCAGGTTTTTGGACCTGCAGGCTGCCCTGCTATCCCGGTTACCGGCTAAAGCCCTGAAGACAAAGGGATGTGATTTTTGTCACGTCAACACAGAGCAAACAGCGCTACTATGATCAGCCGAATGGCCCCTCTACCCTCGGGACCGCGGCTGGAACTTAGTTCACGGCCCGCCGGTATCCGGGACCTGACCGTGGAGGTGTTGTATGACCCTGATGCCAGTCATGTGGATTGTGTGGGGAGCCTTGGTTCTGCTGGCCGCCGTCCTCTATATCTACCGCGCCAACCTGACAAGAGACGAAGAGGACCAGATCTTCCTCGATGACTCGTTTTCGCATGAGCAGGCGGCGCAGGCGGCAATCATCGCCAAAGTGCAGAAAGTGGAGCCACTGCTGAAAGTGACGCAGGTGCTGGTGGGAGTAGCGACGCTGTTCGTGATCAGCTACTACGTCATCGATATCATGCACCAGTTCAAATAAGCTCCGGCGCGGGAGCGCGGCGACAGTCCGCCGAGGACTGTGCCGCTGCTCTCGTGCGCGCTCTTATTCCACTTCCTGGCGGGCCTTGTAGCCGTCGCGGGCGATGATCTCGTACTTGAGCGGCTTATGCTTCTCATCCTGCATGCGCAGGGGCTTGCCTTCATCGTCCACCAGCTCTACGCGCAGCTTGCGGTAGGTGCCGTCCTGCTTGGTGTCCGTGGGCCGGTAGATGAGCTCGTATTTGGAGCGGATGGCGTTGTTGATGTCCGAGAAGATGTCGGGCATCTCCGCCACAAAGCGCGGGCTGTACCACATGCCTCCGGTGAGCTTGGCAAAGGTCTTCATCTGGTTGTCGGCCTGCAGGTAGTCGAGGTCGCGCATCTGCGCGCCCCAGCCGGGGCCGCCCTCGGTCATAGCCCGCAGTGCGCCGCCGGTGGAGACGGCAAAGATGGTGACATCCGGCGTGTTTTTCACCTTCTGCAGGATCTTGTCGAGGGTGATCTTCGAGAAAGTATCGCGGCCGGAGGCGATGAGGATGATGTACTTGCGGCCCTCGATGCGGCTGAGCCGGTCCTCGGCCTCGTAGAGCGCATCGAAGAGATTGCGATCGGTAAAGCCTGGAATAACAAGCGAATTGAGCGCGTTGTAGAGCTGGCGCTTGTCCTGGGTGAAATCCATCACGATCTGGGTGCGCAGATCGAAGGTCATCAGCGCCACGTAGTCCTGCGGCCGGAGCTGCTGGGCGAAGGCCCAGGCCGCGTTGCGCATGTCATAGAGGAAGTTGTAGTTGGTGGCGGCAAACTCGCAGAGCAGCAGAGCCGTGATGGGCGCTTCGACGCGCTTGAAGCCGATGATCTTCTGCTCCGTGCCGTTCTCATAGACGCGAAAGTTCTCCGGCTTAAGGCCGGGAACAAACTGACCCGTTTTTTCAAGCAGCACGCCTACATCGACACTGACTTCAGGGACATTGATCTGGAGTGAGTAGTTGTCGAGGCCTGGAGGATTGACGACCTTGGGCGCAGCGGGGGCAGGCGGCGGGGCTTCCTCACCCTCCTTCTTTTTCGGCAGGGCGATGACGCCGTTGTCGCCACTGGGGCCGCCGGCAGCGGGAGCGGTCTGGTCCTGCGCGGGGGGCTGGGCAGGCTGCGGGGTCTGCTGCGCGCCGGCAAGGGAAGCACAGACAAGGCCGAGCAGCAACAGACCGGCCTGGAAACGAAGTCTTGCCGAGTGACAGATGCGCATCATGGACATGGCAACCTCTGTGCCTTTGACAGCATACGAGATGACCGGCAGCAGGCGCAGCGGGCGCAACGAAAAGGCAGCGTTGGCCGTCCAACGTAGAGCAGCCCCAAGGAACGTGCCGCGCGCGAGGCGTGAAGGTTCCTTATGCCGCCGGTTGTACTCTTATAGACGTGAATCTGTGCCCGAATGACATCATGAAGCGGCCGGGAGTGCTGGCCGCCGCACTGGCCGTGGCGCTTGCCCCAGCCGCCTTTGCCGGTCCCCCCGCACCCGCGTCTCAGGGGCCTCCGCCCTCGACAGGCGGGTTCTATCCGCTGAAAGACGTGCATCGCGGCCAGATGGCCACGGCGTGGACGGTGTTTACCGGCACCCAACCCGAGCCCATGCAGGTGGAGATTCTGGGGGTGCTGCGCGGCGCGCGCGGACCTGGCCACGACATGATTCTGGCGCAACTGCGCGGGGCCAAGCCCGAATACACCGGCGTGGTAGCTGGCATGAGCGGCAGCCCGGTGTATATCGGCGACAAGCTGCTGGGCTCACTCTCCTACCGCATCGGACAGTTCAGCAAGGACCCCATTGCGGGCATTACCCCGATTGAACAGATGCTGGAGGTGCGCGACCTGCCGGTGGACGCGGCGCACACCACGCTGCTGGCCAAAGATACGAATACGAATGTGCATACCGACGGCATGGAGTTCCAGGCCATGGAGACGCCGCTGGTGATGAGCGGCTTTCGGCCGGAGGCCGTGGCGCTGTGGCAGAAGGAGATGGCGGGCACCGGCCTCGATCTGGTGGCTGCAGGCGGAGTCGGCGGGAGTTCCCTGCCGGGCTCAGCAGACAAGATGGCCAGCGCGGCGGATGTGGTGCCGGGTTCGGCGGTGAGCGCGCAACTGGTGCGCGGCGATCTGGATATCTCGGCGACCTGCACGGTGACCTACATCGACCCGAAGCAGCTTCTGGCATGCGGCCACCCGATTCTGCAGGCGGGGCCGGTTTCCCTGCCGATGACGAAGACCGAGGTGGTGGCCACGCTGGCTTCGCCTCTGAACGCCTTCAAGATCGTGAACACCGGCGACACCATCGGGGCCTTCACGCAGGACCGCGATGCGGCCATCCGCGGCGAGATTGGCCTGGCGGCGCACATGATCCCGGTGCACGTGGCGGTGCACTCCGCGGAGAAGACGCGGACGCTGAACTTCGAGGTGCTGGACCTGCCCTCGCTTACGCCGCAGGCGGTGATGGTGTCGCTCTACGATGCGCTGCTGGATACCAACGAGAGCACGGCGGACACCAGCTACCACGTAACCGGCGACATCGCGCTCGATGGCTATCCGCCTTCGCCGCTGGACCTGTGGGTGGCGGGCGGCGATGGCACGCCGCCGCAGTTGACCACGGCAGTGCTGACGGGACAGAGCTTCATGAAGCTCTATGCGAACGGCACGCGGCAGGGAGCGGTGCGCTCCATCAATCTGCGCGTGGAGGCGATTCCGCGCAACCTGCAGGTGACGCTGGAGGACGCGCGCATCGTCTCCGGGGACATTGTGCATGCGGGAGACCGCGTGGTGATCGAGGCGACGCTGCGCCCCTGGCAGCAGCCGGCCCGCAACGTGCGCATTCCCATCACGCTGCCCGCGCGGCTGCAGCCGGGCAATGTGCGGGTACTGGTTTCCGATGCGGGGACGCTGGACCGCACGCTGGATCAGCCGAAGAGTTCGGCGCAGCCGGCCGACCTTGAAGCGGCGCTGGCGCAGGCGCGCAGCCTGCACCCGGCCGACCAGGTCTATGTGAGCCTGCTGGCTCCGGAGACTCAGGCCGAGATGGAAGGCCAGACGCTGACAGGACTGCCACTCTCGATGGCCAACGCACTGGAGACGCTGCGCGCGGACAAGGATGTGGCCATGAACGGCGAGTCCGCGGCACTGGCCGGGCAGGCTCCGGCCGGAGGCGTGCTGAGCGGCTTCGAAATCCTGACGCTGCATATTGACGATGGCGGAGGCCTGCACTAAGCACCGGCCCGCAGGAAGACCTGCTCAACATGCGCCAAATATGAAAAGCCTCTTACTGCGTCACAGAAAGAGGCTTTTTATTTTTCGGAAACGAGCCTGACTGCATCTAAATCTGTCAGTTGTCAATCAGCTCAAGAGTTGCGCGCTGGGTATCGAGTCCTGCGGAGATGCGGGCAAGCAGGTCTGTTGGATGGATCGGCTTGTTGAGCAGGACAAACTGATGGCCTTCCCGGTTGGCCGCGGCAAGAAGGTCTGCCGTGGACGCCTGACCGGAGAAGAGAATGATTTTGCAGTCGGGAAAGATGCGGCGCATGGTGATCGCAAGATCGATGCCGCTTACGCCAGGCAGTATTACGTCGCTGATGAGCATTTCCGGGGGGTTGAGAAGCGCAGCTTCCAGTGCGCTGTCCCCGTCATACGCGGCGCGAGCAGCATAACCGCTGCGCATGAGGATTTCCGCAAGCGTGTCGGCGATGCTGCTTTCGTCGTCTACGACGAGAATCGAGGGACGGTAGGAGCCGCGGGAATTGTGCCCGTGCAAATCGGGGATATCCTGAACCGGAATGGTGGGGAAGGTAGGCTTGTGTGTCACGGTACTCACCTCTGCAAGCCACCGTAACAGTGTTTTTCCGATACGGGTCAACGCTTTGCGGATACGGAGCAAGTCTTTGTGCCGAGGGGGAATAGAGCGTCGAAAGGCCTGTCTTTCGATTTTCTTATTGCTGCTTCCTGCATGGCTCCGTATATTGATAGGCGAAGATTAGTTTTACGCGAGATTAGCTATACGTTAATCTCGAAAAATGCCCGATCAAGGTGCTTTGCCGTGCCGAACCGAGGAAGCCAGATGGCAACCGACAAAAACACAATTCGGACCCCGATGAACTTCGGTTCCATCGAGCAGGACGACGTTCCCAAAGGACGCGAGGGCAAGCACAAGCACATTGTGGCGCAGTTGCTGAGCGACATCGACCAGCTTGCGGCAGGACGAGCTCTGAAGGTTCCGCTCAGCGAGCTGCCGGATACGAAAGAAAATATCCGTTCTGCCTTGAACCGCGCCACTCGCCAGTTGGGAATCGACGTTTCGACTTCGAGCGACAGCGAATATCTCTACGTGTGGAAAGCAGAGGCGAAAAGCTGACATCCACAAGGACGTGTTTTCCATGAACGGCGTGCGCATGGATAAGTGGCTGTGGGCGGCGCGGTTCTTCAAGACGCGGGCGCTTGCCTCAAAAGCCTGTGAGCTTGGGCGCATTCTCTCCAACAATGTAGAAGCCAAGCCGGCACGCGAGGTACGCGCGGGCGACCGGCTGCATGTGCGCAACGAGGCCGGCGAGTTCGAGATCGACGTGCTGGCGCTAAGCGAGATGCGCGGGCCAGCCTCCGTGGCGCAGGCGCTCTACAGCGAGACGGAGGCGAGCAAGGCCGCGCGCGCCAAGCTGGCCGAAGAGCGCAAGGCGATGCAGCAGTATGCGCCGCTGCCGGAGCGGCGGCCGAGCAAGCGGGACCGGCGGCGGATTATCCAGTTTCGCGGCGGCCACTGAGCGCTAGCGGGTACGCCCTTTGCGCACGGGCGGCACGCGTTTGGCGTCGAGCGTGAGCGCCGGCACGGCGAGCTTGTCGCGCAGTTCTCCCTGAATCAAATCAAGAGGAATCTGCCCGAGATCGCGGACGCTCTCGTATTCCGCATGCACGATGATGCCGCCGGGGGAGAAGGCGACATCGAAGTCATGCAGCGGAGCCTGCTGGGGCCAGATGGCGGTGATGACCGGCTGCACGCGCGCCATCAACTCCGTCTGCAACTGATCGAGCGTCTTGACGGGCGGAGGCGGAGGCGCGGCGGGAGGTGCGGTGAGCCGCTGGGTGAGCTCGGCCAGCTCGCTCTGGCTGGCGATGGAGGCCACGGACATGTGGGCAGTGAAGCCGGAACGGCGCTCGATCTCACGCTCTGCGTCGCGGAGCTTCTCCGCGGGCACGGACTGCGTGGAGATGAGCCGGATGGCGACGTTGCCCCGGCCGACCTCCACCTGCTGCGAGACGATGGTTTCCGGCGCGAGCACCTGCTTTTCGGCATCCTGCACGGCGGAGCGCACCACCGCTTCGCCCGCCACCTGCACAAAAGCGCGGCGCAGCGGCACCGCAATGGTGGCGAGCAGAACGAGCAGCATGAGAATGCGCCAGTGAAGCTGTGAGCCATCGGCAAGCACGCGCGCCAGCGGCCCCTGTGACATGCGGCGCGCCAGCGGCTCGTCGCGGCGGGAGCTTTCCATCTGCGTGCGCACATCGGGAGCGTTCATGCCGACGAGCAGGAAGACCAGGAACGCGCTGCTGACGATGGCGACAAGGTTGGTGAGAAACAGGAGGCCCGCGCCGCCCATGATGCGGGTATTGGCGCCGCTGCCCAGGCCAAAACCAACCGTGCAGAGAGGCGGCATCAAGGCGACGGCAATGGCGACGCCCGGCAGCGTGGTGACACCGCTGCCGCCCGCGGTGCGGCACACGGCGACGGAACCCGCCAGGCCCGAGAAGAGCGCGATGCCGAGGTCGAGCAGGTTGGGATTGATGCGCGCCAGAATCTCGCCGGTGATGGAGTGAAACGGCAGCAGCCAGACGATGGCCGCCGACAGCGCGATGGCCAGCGCGATGCTGACCACGAGTTTGGCGATGGCTTTGACGGCAAGGTAGAGATCTCCCGCGGCGAGCGCCAGGCCGGTAGCCATGATGGGGCCCATGAGCGGCGAGATGAGCATGGCGCCGATGATGACGGCAGGACTGTTGACCACGAGGCCCAGCACGGCGATGCCGGCGGAGAAAACAATCTCCAGCCAGTAGCTGACGCTGGAGAACTCGGCGGAGTCGTAGACCTGCGCGTAGATGTGCGGCCTGTCTGCAGCGGCGATGCGCAGCCAGCGCTGCAGGCGGGTCATATGCGGATGCTTCGGGACGGCTGCCTCTTCCATCGCGGCAATCCTCGATCTGAAGTGCGGGCGGCTAGTGGCGGCAGACCCGCGCCGGCCGTCGCGAACCCGGCGACGCGGCCCATTCAGCCTACCACCACAAACGGGCGCGGAGAGAGCCTGCTCTAGTAGACTCAACGGCAGCATGGATGCTTCTTCCCGCTTGATGATCCGGTCTGTTTTTGCGGCGGCTCTGGCCGCTTTCGCCGTTGCAGCCGCTGCTCCGCATGCTGCAGCCCAAGGTACTCACCTCTGGACCCAGTCGCGCTTTGAGGAGTTCGAAAAGGGTACGCCCGACGGCGTGGCGATTACGAGCGATGGACGCCTGCTGGAAGGCCCCGCGCTGCACGAGCGGCTGACGACGCCCTCCACCTTTGTGTGGGCTCTGGCAGCGGAGAAAGACGGCACAGCGTATCTGGGAACCGGCTCACCGGCTACGGTGTTGCGTGCCGGCAAGGACGGCAAGCCGTTCACGCTGTTCGAGACCAAGGACCTGAGCGTACAGGCCGTGGAGCTGGGGCCGGATGGCGCGCTCTACGTGGCCACGCTGCCCAGCGGCAGGGTCTACAAGCTCGATCCTCATGCAGCAACAAAGATCGACGAAGACAAGGCGACGGTAGTCTTTGACGCGGAGAAGACAGGCAGCGCGGGCGAAAAGAACGAATCGCACTCGCACTATATCTGGGATCTGACCTTCGACAAGCAGGGGCGGCTGTACATCGCCACAGGCGGACCTGCGGCCGTCTATCGCGTGGACGTGACGAAGCCGGGCGCGAAGCCCGAGGAGTTTTTCAAGAGCGACGAGCAGCATATCCGCACGCTGGCCTGGGACGCGAAAGGGAACCTGATCGCCGGGTCGGATGGAAGCGGGCTGGTGTATCGCATCAGCCCGGAAGGCAAGGGCTATGTGCTGTTCGAGGCGCCGCGGCGGGAAATTACCTCGGTCGCAGTGGCTGCCGACGGCACGATATACGCGGCAAGCGTGGGCGACAAGAGCCACAATCCGCTGCCGCCGCTGCCCGTGCAGGGTACGGCCACGGTGACCATCACGATTGTGCAGCCGGGATCACTGCAGGCGGCAAATGCAAGCTCTTCGATTCCCGAAGGCACGGAAGTGTATGCGCTGAGCGAAGGGCAGGCTCCGCGCAAGGTATGGGCGTCGAAGGACGACATTGTGTACGCGCTGGACGCGGAGAAGGATGGCGTGCTGGCTCTGAGCGGTAATCGCGGGCATGTGTTTCGCATTCATGCCGACGGCAGTTCGGAGGACATTGGCCACCTGGAGGCGCAGCAGGGGCTATGCCTGGCGCACGCCGGCGATGAGACGCTGATCGGCACCGGCAACACGGGCAAGCTGTTCACCCTGGGCGCGGCGGCCAAACACGAGTACGCGAGCGATGTGCTGGACGCGGGCGCGATGGCGAGGTTCGGGCGCGTGGAAATTGAGCCTGGCTCGAATGGCTATGCGCTGTGGACGCGCACGGGCAATGTGGAGCAGCCGGTGCGCGGCTGGAGCGAATGGGTTCCGCTGAAGGATGGCGTGGTGGCCTCGCCCGCCGGCCGCTATCTGCAGTGGAAGGCGGTGCTGCAGCCCGGCGGCAGCGTGGGTGGCGTGGGCGTGAACTACCTGCCGGTAAACGCCGCGCCGGTGGTCGACGATCTTGTTGTGGTTCCGGGAGCACGTATCAATCCGCAGAGCCAGCAGTCGAGTCCGCAGATGGTGACCATTGCCCTGCCCTCGGCGAGCCAGGGCGTCTCAGCTACCTACGACCCGAGCACCGCGCCGATTCAGGCGGTGAAGGACCGCACGGCAATCGCGGTACGCTGGGCGGCGCACGACGACAACGGCGACGACCTGAGCTATGCG
Organism: Occallatibacter sp.; assembly: GCA_035549115.1. GTDB lineage: Bacteria > Acidobacteriota > Terriglobia > Terriglobales > Acidobacteriaceae > Telmatobacter. The sequence continues at coordinate 11,540 of DASZRQ010000187.1, forward strand.
CTCTACCTGCGCGGCGATGGCGAGCACGTGTGGCGGCTGCTGAAGGACGACCTCACAGACAAGGCGTACAGCTTTGACGCAACTCTGATCCCCGATGGGGGCTACCAGATCAAGGTGGTTGCATCGGATGCGCCTTCGCACTCTCCAGGGGATGCCCTGACCGGCGAAAAAATCAGCGAGCGGTTCGTGGTGGATACGACGCCGCCGGTGATTTCCGCGCTGACGGCAACGACCGGACCTGCAACCTGCCTGTCGGACGAGTGCAAGCAGACCATCCATGCCGCGTTTGACGCCGAGGATGCCGAATCGCCGATTGCGCATGCGGAGTACTCGCTGGATGCCGGGCCGTGGAAGTACCTCGAGCCGGTGGGCCAGCTCTCCGACTCAAAGCGCGAGCACTACGAGCTCAAGCTGCCAGCCGCCGCCAGTAGCGGTGGCGAGCACTTGCTGACCGTGCGCGTCTATGACAGGTATGACAACGTGGGCGTGGCGAAGACCGTATTCGGAGCCGCGAAGTAAGGCCGATGCGATTTGAATTCTTTGTGGCGGCGCGCTATCTGAGAGCCAAGCGGCGGCAGGCCGTGGTGGGCGTGGTCACAGCCATCTCGATTGCCGGCGTGACGGCGGGCGTGGCCGCGCTGATTATCGCGCTGGCCATCACCAACGGCATGCGGCGCGATCTGCAGGACCGGCTCGTCGACTCCAGCGCGCACGTGCAACTGATGCGCGTGCGGGGCGATGGCATCCGCGACTGGCAGCCCCTGCTCCAGAGGCTGCGCAGGGTGCCGCACGTGACGGCGGCAGCGCCGGGACTCTACGAACAGGTGCTGGTGGCGCGGGGTGCGCGCGATGGCGGCGCGCTGATCGACGGTATTCTGCCGGACGACGAAAAAACGGTGAGCACACTGCTGGCGCATGCAACGCCGGGCTCGATTGCGGCGCTCGAACCGGCAACGTCCGCGCCGCAGCCGGGTGAGCTGCCGCCGATTGTGCTGGGCAAAGACCTGGCCGACTCGATTGGCGCAGCGATCGGGGACCGTGTGACCCTCATCAGCCCGCAGGGCGAAATGACGCCGTATGGCGTGATTCCCAAGTGGGTGCCGTTCCGGCTGGCGGGCACCTATCACAGTGGCTTTTATCAGTACGACGCGGAGACCGGCTACGTGCGGCTGGCCGATGCGCAGCGGCTTTTCGACGAGCCCGATCTTCTCTCCGCCATCAACTTTCGCGTGGACGACCTGAACCGCGCGGCCGAAGTGGGCCAGGCCATTGAGCAGGCCGCCGGGCCGGGCTTTATGACGACCAACTGGATGGAGCAGAACAAGGAGCTCTTCCGCGCGCTGAAGCTCGAACAGATTGTGACCTTCATTGTGATCGCGCTGATCGTAATCGTGGCAGCGCTCAATATTCTGATCGCGCTGACCATGATGGTGATGGAGAAGACCCGCGACATCGCCGTGCTGATGAGCTTCGGCGTGCAGCCGGGGCAGGTGCGGCGCATTTTTCTGATGCAAGGCTTCCTGATCAGCGTGATCGGGACGGCACTGGGTCTGGTGGTAGGCTACGCGGCCTCGTGGGCCGGCGGGCACTACCACTTCATCCATCTTTCGGCGGCGGTGTACGCCATCGATACCCTGCCCTTTGCAGCGCGGCCCATAGATGGCGTGATTGTCGCCGCGGTGTCGATCGGCATTTCCCTGTTGGCGACGCTCTACCCCTCGCATACGGCGGCGCGGATTCTGCCGGCCGAGGCGCTGCGCTACGAGTGACGCAGCGCCTGCCGGCTCACTTACAGTGCTTCCACGCAGGACTTGAGAGCCTGCAGCTCTTCGTCCACGAGGGGGATTCCCTGCCAGAAGAGTTCATCCGGCATGCCTTCCGGCTTGACGAGCGTGATCTGGTAGAGCGATGCCGCTGCGCCGAGGGGCACCACGCGGGCTGTGACCGGCCAGCGGCCCTCCTGCGGATCGACGAACTCGTGATCGAGCACGCCGTTCGCGGCGTAGTGCGGGATGAGGCGGCCGCTGCCGCGCGGGGTCTCGATCTTCCAGGTTGCGGCATCGATGGGCGCAATCGACCTGACGTTGTGAATCGCCCAGCGCGGCATGGTGGATGGGTCGGCGAGGAAGTCGTAGGCGACCTGGGCCGGCTTGCGGATTTCGACACTGAGCGTGGTGGAGACGGCTGCGGGCCGCGCACCGGGAAACCACTCGACGTGGATATCGCCGAGGCGGCCGAAGTAAATGACGCGCTTGCCGGTGAGCAGGGCCCAGTAGGCCACCACGCCGGCTGCGGCGGCGCGGCGCATGAACTCGGGATAGCGGATTTCGTCCCGTTGGGCAGCGCGAATCGCAGCTACGATGCCTGGCTTTGAAAACTCCTGCGCGATGGAGCCGTAATCGAGATGCAAGGGTTCAGTCAGCATCGTGTCATCGTTGAGATAGACCGTGTCCTGGGCGCTGCGCAGATCAACAAAGTAGGACTCGACGTTGGCGGCGAGCATGCGTTGCACCACCTGCGGAAAGATGAGGCGGCCGGCATGGGCTTCGGCAAGGACTTCGCGAATGGTTTCAGTGGCGTTGGACTGGGCGATCATGGCAATTCTCCTTATTCAGTGGGCATGGTGTGCAGATCATGGCGCTGCACGATTTTTTTTAGGACCGCGAGCAGCGATGCGCGCTCGACGGCAGTGAGGACAGAAAAGAAGGCGAGGTCGTTCTGGTCGGCAAGCGCGGCCAGCACCGGCACAAGCTTTGCGCCGGCGGACGTGAGCGCGATGTCCTGATAGCGGCGGTCGTCCGCGCGCTCGCGGCGGCTGACGAGCTTCTTCTCGACGAGGCGGTCAACCAGCTTGGAGGCCGCGCCGCGAGTCATGCCGGTGGCCTCGGCCATCTGGCTCGGCGTGGTTTCGCCGCAGCCATACATCTCGCGCAGAATGACCCACTCGGCGACGGTTACCCCGGTCTCCTGCACCTTGCGCGCGAAAGCGTGCGAGACGTGGTTGGAGACGAAGCGCATCCAGAAACCGATGTGGGCTTTCAGGTCGCTGACGGGTTCGGCGTGGGCCTCGGATTTGTTCATGAAATGAAGATAGGCGATATTAGTTTCCTTGTCAACTATTTCTTTGGAATTTACTTGGCCGCATGTTCCTGCGGGCTGCGATGCGGGCGATCTCCTACTGGGGCGTGATGATGCCGCCGACGGCGTGGCGGCGGGGCAGAACGATCCCCCGATGGTCCACGATTGCGCTGGGCGGCACTGCGTGGGGCGGGGTTTTGAAGGAAGGATCAGGCAGGGGCGCGCGTTCAACGATGGCGCCGCCGCAGGCCGGGCACCAGTCGGCCTGGGTTTCGGTGCCGAGCACGGCATGGCAGTGACTGCAGATACGTTCCATCGGTAAGAGTCTAGCGGAGCGGGCCGGGGTGAATCCAACGTACACTGGAGATATGCATCCCCCTGTGCGCCTTGTGGCCATCGATATGGACGGCACGCTGCTGCCGCATTTTTCGCAGACCATCAGTGAGCGCAATGCGCAGGCGCTGCGCGCGGCGCAACAGGCGGGCATTACGGTGGCCATCGCCACCGGCAGGCGCACCGCCTATACCGCTCCGCTGCTGGAAGGGCTGGGTCTGCGAGCGGATATGCCGCTGATTACGTCGAATGGTGCAGTGACACGGACGCTGGGCGGCGAGGCCGTCGACCGCAGCCACATGGAGGCGCGGGTGGCGCGGGGGTTGTGCGCGCTGCGCAGGTTTGGCTGCGTGGTGTTTACCTTTGACCGGCCGGGACGCGGCGAGCTGGTGCTGGAAGACCTGGAGCAGGCCCATGGACGTATCGCTCTGTGGGTGGAGGCGAACCGGAACGCTATCGAGGTGGTAAAGCCTCTGGAAGATGCGCTGGTGGATGGAGAAGACCCGATTCAGGGCATGGTGTGCGGCAGCATGGACAAGATGAAAAAGGCCGAGAAAGCGCTCAAGGCCAGCGAGTGGGCCACGCACTGCGAATGCGTGCGCACGGAGTATCCTGCGCGAGACTTGTCGATTCTCGATCTGCTGCCTCGCGGCGTGTCGAAGGGGTGGGCCGTGGAGCGGCTGGCGCGCCGACTGGGCGTGGACCGCAAGGAGACCATGGCCATCGGCGACAACTGGAACGACGTGGACATGCTGGAGTGGGTTGGGCAGCCGGTGGTGATGGCCAATGCCGCGCAGGAGCTGCGCACCATGGCCAAAATGCGCGGCTGGAAGCAGGCGCGGACGAACGACGAAGATGGCGTGGGCATCATTCTGGAAGAAATTGCAGCGCGGCACACGAAGGCCGGCCTCGGCAGCCGGATGTGCGCCACGCGGGTGGAAGGCTGAGTTGCGGATGAAGCCACAGATCGCGCTGCTCGCTGCAGCGGTTGCCCTTGCGCCCAACGCGCATGCGGGCGAGCGGGCGCTGCTGGCAAACGGCTTCACCATGCAGTGCGACCACCATGCGGCCGTCGATGGCAGACTGCGCCTCTACCTGACCGCTGGCGAGGCCAACTACATCGATCTGCGGCCGGACGAGGTGACCCGGTTCGAGATTGCCGCCGATCCCGCTCCCCCGGCGCAGCAGACGGCATCCTCACACGAACCCTCCGCCGAAAACCTGACGCCTGCCGAACTGAACGAGATGCTGGATAAGGCCGGACACACGCACAACGTGGATGTGGACCTGCTGGCGAGCGTGGTGCATGCCGAGAGCGGCGGCAACGCACGCGCGGTGAGCCACGCCGGGGCACGCGGGCTCATGCAGTTGATGCCCTCGACCGCCTCGGACCTGGGCGTGAACGACGCTTTCATGCCCGGAGAGAATGTGCGCGGCGGGACAGAGTATCTGGACGCGCTGCTGACCCGCTATCACGACAATCTTGCCCTGGCGCTGGCCGCCTATAACGCCGGACCTGCAGCGGTGGACCGGTATCACGGCATTCCGCCGTACCACGAGACGCAGGTCTATGTGGCACGGGTGATCCGCGAGTTCAACCGCCGCGTGCGGGCGCGCCTGGCTGCAACACGTTCTTCATCGCCGGCCCAGTACAATCCATAGAGCGCCTGCGAACGGAGAACGCTTGAAGAAAAACCAACTCATCCTTGGCCTGGTGGTGCTGTTTGTGCTGGTCACCCTGTTTGTGTGGGGGCGCGGCCGCATTCACTTTGACTTCGGCGTCTTTCGTGCGCAGCTTGCGCAGGCAGACTGGCGGCGCATCGGCATTGGCGCTTGCTGCATTTATCTGGCCTACATTTTTCGTTCGGTGCGCTGGGCATGGCTGTTGCGGCACAACCAGCGGGTGCCGCTGCTCTCGCTGCTGGGCACCCAGGTCATCGGGTTCACGGCCGTGGCGCTCATCGGGCGCGTGGCCGATCCCGTGCGTCCCTATCTCGTCTCCAAGAAGACCGGCCTGCCCATCAGCAACCAGATCGCGGTCTATATTGTGGAGCGGCTGTTCGATGCCGGATCGATGGCGCTGATCTTCTCCTCGGCCATTCTGCTCTCAAGCTGGTTCGGCGGAATGGGCGCCATGCCGCATCCCGAGCTGGTCAAGAAGTCCGGACTGTGGTTCATGGCGGGCACGATCGCGGGCGCTCTCTTCCTGGTGGCGGTACGATTCGCGGGCGGCGCGGTGGCGGCATTTTTCGAGGCTGCTCTGGGCGTGGTGTCGAAGAAGCTGGGCGCCGCCGTGGGCCACAAGATTCGCGACTTCCGCACGGGACTGGACACGATGCGCTCCTTCAGCGACTTTGGCGTAGCCGCGGGCCTGTCGGTTGGCATGTGGATCCTGATCGCCGCGTCCTATCTGGAGACAATGCGTGCCTTCGTGGCTGACCCTGTGCTCTCCACCATGACCCCGGCGAAATGCGTGCTGATGATGGTGGTCAGCGGCGCATCCAGCGTGATTCAGCTCCCGGTCATCGGCTGGTTCACGCAGATCGGCATCGTGGCGGCAACGATCTCGAAGTTCTTCAACGTGGCTCCGGAGCCGGCGACGGCCTGCGCGGCTACGCTGCTGCTGGTCACCTTCCTGTGCATCGTGCCGGTGGGGCTCATCTGGGCTCAGTTTGAGCATGTGAGCCTGCGCAAGGTGACTCTTGAGAGCGAAGAGGCCGAAGAAGGCGTGGAACCCGCAACCGCCGTGGAGTAGCCTTACTCCGCTTTGGCCTTTGCCGGCGCGGAGAAGCGGATGGTCTCGGGCGTAACCGCGCCACCGGTCAGCAGCATGCTCATGGCCTGCTCCATGGTGAGGCTGGTTTCGGTGACGCGCTCCAGAGGCAGCACCTGCAGAAACGCCGATGTGGGATTGATGGCATTGGGCAGCAGCACGGCTGCCAGTTGCTGGCCTGTCGCCTCATCCCGAAGCGTGCGGGTGAGAAAGCCGATGCACTTCTGGCCGGGCACGGGAAAGTCGACCAGCACCACGCGCTGGCCGGTGTCTTTCTTGGCCATCATGGTGTCGAGAAGCTGGCGGACCGAGGTATACACCTTGGCCACGAAGGGCAAGCGCTCGAGAATGGCTTCGAACAGGTTGAAGAGCTGCCGCCCCACCACCATGGACGTAACCAGACCGGCGGCATACAGAAGTAGCAGGGTCAGAACAATGGCAAGAATGGACTGCAGCCACGGCTGATCGATCCATGCGCGCATCCAATCAATGGGCACCACTTTGTCCAGCAGCCGGACGGCGGGCAGGCCGGCCTTGGCCAGGTTGGTGAAGACCCAACTGAAGATGATCCAGGTGACGAACAGCGGCCCAATGGTGATGAGTCCGGCGAGAATGTTGCGCTGCAGGCTGCGCAGCAGGGACGGAAAAACTCGGCTCACGTGCTTCTCCTGACAACGAGGATACGCGAGCCCCGGTTGCCCGGCGGGAAACCCCGGCCTTCCGCAAACAAGACAGTCCGGAATTTGTGTGGAAATGAGGGCTGGGCGGCGGCTGCGGCGTTCTATAGTCGAGACTGAGATGAAGGCGATGAGCGAAGTAGACCTTACGCAGACCAGCGAGCCGGTGCAGAACGGCGAGTCCGTGGAGCAACGGGAGCGCCTGCGGCGCATGGAGAGCGGTCCGCAGCCGCTGCGCCCCACCACGCCGCTGCGCACCATTCCCCGGCCGCAACAGCCCATCACCAGGCCGCCTGCCCGCGCGGTTGAGCCCCCGCGCCGGTTTGGGCGCACCCTTGGCGCGCTCAAGACCGTTCTGCCGCTGGTGCAGAAGGCCCTGCCGCTGCTGGAAGGCAACGTGGCCGCGGCGGTGGCGAACCTGCTGGTACCCGGCCCGGTGCAACAGCGCGTGGACCTGGAACCGGTGCAGCATGCGCTGACCGTGGTCCATACCGAACACGAGGAACTGCGCGGCAAGCTCAGCGAGCAGGGGGTTGCGCTCAAGCGCATTGGCGACCAGCTTGAGGATGTGAAGGAAGCTACCGAGCGCCATGCCTCGATTCAGCGTGAGGTGACGGACGATCTGGACAGCCTGCGGCGCCGCGTAGGCCGGATCGCCTGGATCGGCTTCGCGCTTCTGGCCATCTCGATT
>DASZRQ010000188.1:0-24659 GCA_035549115.1 Occallatibacter sp.
CCTTCCAGGAGCTGAACCGGACCCCATGGTCGGAAGTATGTGTCGCAGCGGTGACCACGCGCAGTGCCTCCAGCGGGCGGTATAGAACCGCCACATTGTTAGATTCCTAAATTCTAGGAGTGAAGGTCACGACACGGGTACCGTTTCTCTTTTTTAGAGAACTTTTAGTAACCACTGAGTACTGCGACCAAAATGGGAATCAGAGAAGTGAGCACACACTAGGCGATGCAGGCTGACGGGAGAAGGTTGGCGCGGAGTGCGGGAATTCGTATCTTCAGTTATCGCGCACATTATGAAAGCGATAACTTAACTCATCGCACAATGAGAGACGATCGGGGAAAGTCGAAAGGACGGCATCTTTAGTGTGGACTTACTTTCGTTTGCTAAAGAGTTACTAGGCGCGTTGACTCGGTATGGCACAAACCCGAAAATTGTTTCAGATCGGGACAGCCATCGGGTGACGCAGCTTCAGAAACAACTGGCTGCTAAGTCACAGTAGGCGAAGCCTTGGGCCAAAACCGTCTCATACGAGATGACCGCTCGCCTCTTTTTTCCCGGTACGCACTGGCTGCTTCCTCCAAACCTTGCATCTATCCGAAAGTGACACGGAACGGAGCCATGGCAGTTGTGTCTTCCCAGTTGGCAAGCGAGGCGGTGAAGCCGATGGTGTTGTATCCGGAGGATGGAGAGCGCAGTTGGTATGCGATCTACACGCTGGCGCGCAACGAGCGTTCGGTGGCCCGCTACCTCGATCAGTTTGAGATCGAAACATTTGTGCCGACCTTTGAGAGCGAGCGCCGCTGGAAAAACCGTCAGACGGTGCGCATTGCGGAGGTTCTGTTCCCTACGTATGTCTTTGCGCGGCTGCATCGGGGCGAATACGGCGTGGTCCTGCGTGCGCCGGGAGCGCGGCAGATTGTGGGCAACCCCAAGGGGCCAGTCGCCCTGCCCGGAGCGGAGATCGAATTTCTGCGTTCCGAGGCATGGCGGGAAAAGATCGAGCCTTATCGCGAGCTGGCAGTCGGTCAGCGGGTGCGCATCCGCAATGGGTTCCTGGAAGGTCTTGAGGGTGTACTGGTGCGCAAGAAAAATGGATTGCGCTTTGTAATCACGCTGGAGCTGATTCAACAGAACGCGGCGGTGGAGGTTTCAGCCGCGGACCTGGAACCTGTCGTGGCATAGACAGCTTCTTTTTTGCGCGCCGTGCTGGCGGCCGCGCTTCTCGACTCTTTACACAGAACATGCAACGCGGCGCGCCGTGAGTGCACTGGTATCTGTGTCTCCTGCCTTCACTCCCGTATTGCGAGGTTTGGCACCTTACCATGGCAACTCTCAGAGCCTCAGAAGCGAAGGACAAGATTGTCCGGGCCGCGGTGGCGCTTTTCGCGCGGCAAGGCTTTCACGGCACCAGCACGCGCGAAATCGCGCGGCTGGCGGACGTGAGCGAAGTGACGGTCTTTCGCTACTTCAACCATAAAGACGACATCTTCTGGTTCGCTCTCCAGGAGAGCTTTGACGCGATCAAGTCGCGGCTCAACTCGCTGGACCGCTCCTCGCGGCGCGGCACGCCGGAGGTGATGCTGCCGGAGCTCATCGGCATGCTGGTGGACATCGCCACGTACTCGCCGGAGCTGGTGCGGCTGATTGCCGTGGCAGTGCTGGAGATGCGCGGCCGCGCCGAAGAGGTGTGCCGCGCCAACCTGACGCCGCTGTTCGATGCCATCTCCGGGTATCTGAGCCGGAACATCGAGAGCGGCAAGATGCGCAACCTGAACCCGGCGATCTTGACGGCTGCGATTGCGCTCACCGTGGTGGCGCAGCCGGAGCTCTCGCGGCTGATCGAGGGCGGCTCGCTGATGCCTCTGGGCGGACGCGAGGCGATCCACGCCTATTCGAGCTTTTGGCTCGATGTGCTGGTGCCGGAACCGGAGCCAGCGCAATGACACAACGGAACCCCATGGCTGTTATGCAGACACGTTGTCTTTCTGATTCATTTCTCAACCCCAACTGGAGCTGCCTCCTATGAATTCCATCGGCGTTGAAGAGTCAACCCTGCTGATTGACGCAACACCTGAAGCCAGCAGAGCGGAACAATCCAGTGTTGAGTTCGAGGTGACGCTGCGCGATCGCTTCGAGCGCATGCTGACACTGGCCGAGGTCGTTGCTGACTGGCTTACCGTGGTGATTGCGGTGAATGGCGGATATGCCGCGTATCACTTTTTGCACCTGGGCAAGCGGGTCAACTACCCACTGCACCTGATGCTGTGGATCTCCTGCGCGGTGGGCCTGCTGTACGTGATCCTGCTGGACCGCGACGGCGCCTATCGGCCGGGAAGCAGCCTGTTGCGCATTAAGGAGACAGAACGCTCGCTGCGCGTCTCGGTGCAGGCGTTTCTGCTGATTCTGCCAGTGACTTTTTTCGGCGGCTATCTGTTTTCACGCTGGGTTTTCCTGTTTGCCCTGGTGCTGGCGCCGATGCTGCAGGCGCTCGAGAAGCAGCTGATGTTTTTGACCGTGGGCAAGCTGCGCGAGCGCAACGTGGGCGTACAGAAGGTGCTGATCTACGGCGCGGGTGCAACCGGGCGTCGCGTGCTCTCGGCCTTGCTGCGCTCGCCCAAACTCGGGCTCAAGCCGGTCGCTCTGGTGGACGACGATCCGATTCTCGAAGGCCAGGAGGTTTTTGAGTATGCCTACCGTCGCGGGCAGTCGGTGCGCGTCATCCAGGGTCCGGTGACGCCGGAGCTGCTGCGCAAGCATGACTGCGGCATGCTCATCATCGCTGTGCCGAGCCTGGGGCGGCATCATTTTTCGAGCGCGGTAAACGCGGCGCAGATGGCGCGGGTGCGGCTTGCCTATGTGCCCGGCCATGCGATTGCGGCCGACTACTGGACCGAGCACGCGGACATCGACGGCATCCTGCTGAGCGTCTTTGGGCGGCCCTCTTACGAATGGCAATACGAGCTGCTGAAGCGCCCCTTCGATCTGATTATGTCGCTGGCGCTGCTGGTGGTGCTGGCTCCGGTGATCGTGCTGCTGGCGCTGCTGATCAAGATGGACTCGCCCGGCCCGATCCTGTTCCGGCAGCAGCGGGTGGGCAAGGACGGCCGTCTGTTCGATGTGTACAAGTTCCGCACCATGTATGTGGACGCGCCGCAGTATGCGGTGTCGCCCTCGCGTTCCGACGATCCGCGCATCACGCGCACGGGGCGGTTCCTGCGGCGCACGAGCCTGGACGAACTGGCGCAACTGATCAATGTGGTCAAGGGCGACATGTCGCTGGTGGGGCCGCGGCCGGAGATGCCGTTCATCGTGCAGCAGTACTCGGCGGCGCACCGCCAGCGGCTGCGTGTGAAGCCGGGCATCACCGGGCTGTGGCAACTGAGCGCCGACCGCGCGTTCCAGATCCACGAGAACATCCAGTACGACATCTATTACATCCGGCACCGCGGCATCTTCATGGATTGCGCCATTCTGCTGCACACGCTGGTATTCGCCATGCACGGCGTATAACGCGAGACCACAACGGGAGAAAGGAACCGGATGGATACTTTGCTGGCAACGCCGTATGTGAGCGAGGCGCAGAATGCGTCTGCCACGCGGACCAATGTGCTGGGCGTGCAGGTGAGCGTGCTCAACATGGAGCGCACCGTGGCCCTGTGCGACGCGCTGATCCGCTCGAACGGCAAGGGCTATGTATGCGTGACCGACGTGCACGGCATCATCGAGGCGCAGGACGATCCCGCTTTTCGCGGCATTCTGAACAACTCGTATATGACGACGCCGGACGGCATGCCGCTGGTCTGGACCGGACGGATGCAGGGTCATAGCGCGATGCGGCGTGTCTACGGGCCGGATTTGTTGATGGCGCTGTGCGCGGTCTCCGCGGAGCGGGGCTACCGGCACGTCTTCTTCGGCGGCAAGCCGGGCGTGGCCGATCTGCTTGCGGAAAAGCTGTGCGCGAAGTTTCCCGGCCTGCAGGTTGTGGGCACGTATGTGCCGCCCTTCCGGCCGCTGACAGAAGAAGAGGAGAAGGACCTGGAGACGCGTATGGACGAAGCGCGTCCGGACATTCTGTGGGTAGGTCTGGGACTGCCCAAACAGGAGCGGTTCATGGCGCGGTACTGCGGGCGGCTGAATGTGAACCTGATGATCGGCGTAGGCGCGGCCTTCGATATTCATGCGGGGCTGGTGAAGGAAGCGCCGCAGTGGCTGAAGAAGCTGGGCCTGCAGTGGCTGCACCGGCTGTGCCAGGAGCCACGGAGGCTGTGGCGGCGCTACATGATCTGCATTCCGCGATTTCTGTGGGGCATAGGGCTGCAATTTTTGAGCGGGGCACGGGAGCGCGCCTGACAGCAGCGCAGGCACGAAGGCGCGGGTCCATGAGAACCGGCTCCGGTACGGAGCCCTAAAGCACGAGGCAGTACACGAGAGGACGAACGAACGTATGTCATCCCCTACATACGCAGCAGGCAAACAGGCAGCGGCACGGCCCGTCACCGGGCGCAGCCTGCCGGCAGCGGATATGGAACTCCGCGACGTGGTGATGATTCTGCGCCGGCGAAAAGGCATCATCCTCATCGCGGTCGCCGTGGCGGTCGTCATCGCGGTGCTGGCGGTGCTGCTCTCGCAGAAACAGTACAGCTCGACGGCCACCATCGAGGTGAACAAGGACAACGGCAACGGGCTTGGCATGGTGGATTTTTCCGGCATCACCTCCGGCCTGGGCGGCGATAACCAGATCAACATGGACCTGTTGACAGAGCAGGCCGTGATCATGAGCGACAACACGGCGCTGAGCGTGATCGAGCGGCTGAAGCTGGACGCGCATCCGCCGTATGCGATTCCGGAGAAGGTAGACAAGGACTCGCCGCTGGGACGGGAGCGGGGCGTGCCGCTGGAAAAGGCTCCGATCCAGCGCGAGCGGCTGTTGGCCATCTTTCGCAACCGCCTGCATGTGTCGCTCATCAAGGGCACGCGACTGATCGGCGTGACCTATACGGATACTGACCCGGCCCGCAGCACGGCGATTGCGAATGCCGTGGTTGAGGCCTACATCAATGAGTACACGGAGGAGCGGTATCAGGCCTCGTCGCGGGTCTCGTCGTGGCTGGCCGATCAGCTCGAAGACCTGAAGGACAAGGTGTCCGAGAGCCAGACGAAGGTCGAGGATTTCCAGCGCCAGTCCGGCCTGACCGGCATGACGATGATGCCGGGCATGGAGAAGACAGGCGGGACTCCGGCGGTGCCGTCATCCGACAACGTTCCGCTGGAACGCTTGCTTGAGCTGAACCGCAACCTGACTGCCGCGGAGGTGACGCGCATCTCCAAGGAAGCCATCTATCACATGACGGAGACGCAGGACCCCGATGTGGTGCTGGGCATCGGTACCAGCGAGCTGGCGAATGGGTTGAGCTCCGACTCGCCGGTAGCGCCGGGCAGCGCCGACCTCACGCTGCTGCAGCAGCTTCGCCAGCAGGAAGCACAGGTGAAGGTGCAGATCGCGACCGCGAGCACGAAATACGGCGCAAAGAATCCAGCGATGGTGCAACTGCAGGATGAATACGACACACTGGAAAAGCAGATTCACACCGAGCTCGAGCGCATCCGGACGCGCGCCAAGAACGACCTCGACCTGGCGATGCTGGCCGAGCAGGGTATCCGCCAGCAGATTGCCGCGCAGGAGCAGGAGGTCAACAAGGTATCCGAAAAGGCCGACCAGCTTGTGCTTCTGCAGGAGGAGGCTCTCTCGAGCCGCGAGATCTATCAGGACCTCTACACGAAGCTCGAAGAGGCGAGCGTGACGGCAGGCATCCGGGCTTCGAACATCACGCTGGTGAATCCGGCGCGCGTGCCGTCGATGCCGTCTTCGCCGAAGGGCAAGCTGACGGTGGCGCTGGGCGCGATGCTGGGACTGGTCTTCGGGCTGGTTGGCGCCTTTTCCTGGGATTACTTCGACGACTCGATCACCGGACCTGAACAGGTGGAGCAGATTACGCCTGTGCCGGTGGTTGGCGCGATTCCCGACTTTGGCGGCAAGCAGAGCGTGAAAGCCGCGTACCGCGGCTCGGCGAAGGAGGCTCCGGAAGAGAGCGGGCTGCAGCCGACTGCCTGGCTGCTCCGTGCGCCGCGCTCGCATATTGCGGAGGCGTATCGCACGCTGCGCACCGCGCTGCTGATGAGCCGCGCGGACCATCCGCCGAAGACGATGCTGATCATGAGCGGCTCGCCGGACGAAGGAAAATCGACGACCTGCCTGAACACGGCAACGGCTTTTGCCATGCAGGGCGACCGCGTGCTCTATCTCGACGGCGATCTGCGGCGCGCGCGCGCGCATCTGGCCTTCCGCGCCGGCAATGAAGAGGGGTTGAGCAACTGCCTGACCGGCAACGTGCCCTACCAGAAGGCGCTGAAGCCGTATCCGGGCATCGACAACCTGCTGCTGCTGCCTGCCGGCCCGCATCCGCCAAACCCCGCGGAGTTGATTGGATCGAAGCGGTTCGTGGACCTGCTGGCGGAACTGAAGAAGGACTTCGACTACATCTTCATCGATAGTCCGCCGGTGCTGCTGGTGACGGACGCGCAGATTCTTTCGCAGCATGTGGACGGCTTCGTAATGGTGGTGCGCTCGAACAAGACAACCAAGCGTGCGTTGCAGCGCAGCCTGATGCTGATGCGCACGGCCGGGGCTGCTCCGCTGGGCATCGTGGTGAACGTGCTGAACGCGGCGCTGGCTTCGTACTCGGGCTATGAGTACTACGGCAAGGGAGGTGGCTACTATGTCGACGCGGAATAAGGCCATGTATGCAACGCTTGCGTTCGCGGCGAGCGCGGCGCTGCTGGCGGCGCAGCAGAACTCGCCTGTGGTGGGAGCGCGGCTGGGCGAGGAAGCGGAAACACCGCAGCACAGGATTGCCCTGCCGAACGCCGCGGGCCCGATTGCCGTGCCGGAGGGGTTTGACAAGCTGCGCCTCACGTCCGGCTACCTGCTGCAGATGGATATCTACAACGTGCCGGAGATGGCTACCGAGCTGCGCGTGGACGAGAAAGGATTCGTCACGGTGCCGCTGATCGGCGCCGTGCACGTGACGGGCGACACGCTGCCGCAGGCGCAAAAGGCGATTGCCGATGAACTGGTGGCGAAGGAAATTTTGAAAGACCCGCAGGTGACGCTGAACGTGCTGCAGTTCGCGCCCACAAATATCTCCGTGCTGGGCGAGGTACAGAGTCCTGGTCGCGTGCAATTGCTGGCTCCGGAGCCGCTGGGCGATGTGCTGGCATTGGCCGGCGGCGAGACGATTGCCGCGGGCAAGGACATCGAGATTCAGCACACGGCCGCCGATGGCAAGCAGACCAGCCAGCATGTGGAGTATGTGCGCGGCGGCGATACCGCGGTGCTGCGCAACACGGAAATAGAGCCGGGCGATACGGTGCTGGTTCATCGCGCGGGCATCGTGTACGTGCTGGGCGCGGTGAGCCGGCCGGGCGGCTACCTGATGGTCAACGGTGGCTCGCTGAGCGTGGTGCAGGCCGTGGCGCTGGCCGGCGGAACCACGCTGCAGGCCTCTGCGAAGTGGGCGGTGGTGGTGCGGCGCAAAGGCGACAGCTACATCCAGTTCAAAGTGCCGCTCTCCAAGATGGAAACCGGCGGCGCAACGCCGGTGCAGCTCGAGTGGAACGATGCGCTCTATGTGCCGGTGAGCACATGGAAAGCCGTGCTCGTCAACGGGTCGAATGTGATCAGCGCGGCGACGGCGGCAGCAATTTACCGCTCGCAATGATGAACGAAATGAGTTGAGACAGACGCCACGATGAGTAGCGCGAACCCAATCCGGATCACACGCAGCGCGCGCTTTGCCTGGGCGCGCCTGCGCGGGCGCATGGCATGCGCCGGGAGCGGCATACAGGCAGGCCGCGGTGTGGATGTGATCGGCGCGCCGGTGATTGCTCTGCATCCGCAGAGCGGGATTGTTCTCGGAGATAGCGCGCGATTGATCTCGGTTTCTTTCGCCACGGCGCTCGGCGTGAATCATCCGGTTGTGCTGCGCACGTTGGCGGCCGGGGCGGAGATTCGCATCGGTGCTCGCGTGGGCATCTCGGGAGGCTCGATCTGCGCCGCACAACGGGTGGAGATTGGCGAGGACACCATGCTCGGCGCAAATGTAACGATTGCGGACACGGATTTTCACTCGCTGCATACGGCGCATCGCAGCGGGCATATGCATCCAACCGTGGCAGTCGCGCCGGTGCGCATCGGCCGCGGCGTCTTTCTCGGAACCGGCGCGATCGTGCTCAAGGGCGTGACGATCGGCGATCACTCGGTGATTGGCGCGGGCAGCGTGGTGACAAAAAGCATTCCGGAGAATTGCATTGCGGCGGGCAATCCCTGCCGCGTGCTGCGTCTGTTGACGCCGGAAGAACTGGAGATGGGCGTGGCGGTGTGAGCCGCGCAGAGCAGGCATGAATCTTGGATTCGCATCCCCGATATCGCTGCAGTTTTTGCGGCCGCTGGTTGAGAACGGCGAGGCCATGCCTCCCGGCTACCAGTTCGCGCCTACTGCAGACTGGGTGCGCGAGCTGCTGCGGCGTGGACATCGCGTGACGGTCTATACGACAGCGCGGGAGATTGCGGCGCCGCAGACGTTTCGCGGCGAAGGGCTCACGATTCGGATTGCACCACAGCGGAAGAATGGCACAGGCCGGGACTTCTTCGCGGCCGAGCGCGCGCACCTGAGGCAGATGATGGTCGAGGATCGCTGCGAGGTAATCCATGCGCATTGGACATACCAGTTTGCGCTGGCTGCGCTGGAAGCGCGGCTGCCCACGCTGGTGACGATTCACGATCTGCCGTGGAAGGTGCTGGCCTATTTTCGCGACATGCACCGCGCGGCGCGGCTGGCGATGGCGTACATGGTGGCGGCGCGCGGCAGGCACTTTACCGCGGTCTCGAAGGATGCGGCCGATCATTTCCAGCGCTACTTCAATCCCGCGGCTGAAATTACAGTGGTGCCGAACGGCCTGCCGGAGGCGCTGTTTGAACATGCCGGCGCAGGCAGGCGCGGCGGAGACGATGTGGTGTTTGCCACGGTGCTGCAGGGATGGTCGCGCAGAAAGAATGCGACAGCGGCGCTGTATGCATTTCAGCAGGTTGTGCGGGCCGTGCCGCGGGCGCGGCTCCTGATGTTCGGCGTGGACTACGAGCGCGATGGCGCGGCGCATCGATGGGCGGCAGAGAACGCTCTCGAAAAGAATGTGGAGTTTGTGGGCGCGGTGCCCTACAGAGAGCTACTGGCGCGTCTGAGCAGCGAGGTGGATATCGTCGTGCATCCGTCGCTCGATGAATCCTTCTCCATGGCTGCCGTGGAAGCGATGGCTCTGCGCAAGCCGGTCATTGCCGGGGCGCAGACGCCGGGTGTGCGCGAGGTGCTTGGATTTGGCGAGAACGGCGTGCTGACCGATGTGCGCCGGCCGGAGGCAATTGCCGAAGCGATGCTGCTGCTGGCGCGCGATGAACAGGCGCGGCAGCGCATCGGGCAGAGCGGATTCGACCGTGCGCGCGCCTGCTACCGGCTGGAGACGGTCATGCAGCAGTACGAAGACCAGTATCACGGTGTGTTGCGGCAGTAGAGCGATTCGAAATATGACACTTGTTCTTACAGCGGCGGCTCTTGTACTGGTAGCAATCTACATTCATGTCCTCGTGCGGCGCGTGGATGTAGGCCTCATCAGTCTGCTTGCCGCGGAGCTCGTCTATATTGCGATGGGTCCGAACAGCGCTCTCTTTGGACCCATTCACCTGAGCCCGTTGGACGGCGTTTCATTCTGCCTCTTGCTGGCAGGCGTAATTCGAACCCTGGCATTCAGGAGAGGCTTTTCCTCGACAAGAATTTTTGCCTTTGCCTATTTAGCTTTGTTTGCCATCAGCCTGATGCGCGGCATAAGCGCCAATGGATTATTTGCTGCCGGTAACGAAGCGCGCGAATTCATCGGTGCGCTCACGGCCACGCTGTATTTCCTGACGGTGCCTGCGGATGAGAAATCGATACGGCGCCTGACAGCGGTCTATCTCTGCTTTGGGGCATGTCTGTGCGGCATCGTAGTGTTGGCGGCGCTCGGCGCGCCAATCGGCATCAGCGCGTGGAACGGCGCAGATCTGCGGGCTATTGACGGCCGGTATCTGCCGTCGGACGGTGCTGCCGCGCTTGCAGTGTGCGGATTTTTTTCTCTCGCGATGTCGCGTTACCAGCGGACCGGCATCTTCCTCAAGCTCGTCCCCATCATCTTTATCGCCTTCGCGGTGTATCTGCGTCATAGGACAGTGTGGGTCATGCTGCTGGCAAGCATAGCGGCACTGCCGCTTCTTGATCGCAGGCTCTTGCGCAGCATTCTGCCCGCCGCACTCGCCGCGGGATTTCTGGTGACAGCGCTGGCCATCTACGGAGGCACCGTGCAAGGGCTTGCCGGCGAAAACAAGTTCGAGCAAGCCGCAAGCAATGGACAGACATTTACCTGGCGATTAAACGGATGGAAGGAACTGGTTCTCGATGAAGAACAGACGCCGCTAACTATGGCAATCGGCAAAAGCATAGGAAGTGGATACTGGCGCGTCGATCCGGTCTCATATCAGGTGGTCGTTGTGGTTCCGCACAGCGAATATATCCAGGAGTATCTGCGCGTCGGCGTGATTGGCTTGCTGTGCATTGTGCTGTTCGCGGTTCGTCCAATCTTCGCGCTATGGCGTTTGAACAGAATTGATCCGGCCGCGGTCTTTCCATCGGCATCCGGATGGGCATTAGTCGTTTTTGCAATTCTCGTTTACGGCATCACTTATGGCATCGAGCCGCATTCGTATGCCCTCATCGGCATTGCCAATGCGATTGTGCTGGAGCAACGGCAGGAGGCGACAGCCGAGGATGACGGAGAAGCATGGCCGCTCGTCATGGCAACTGCGGGAGAGGGCGTGGAATGAGCCGAGATTCAATGCATCGCATTGCCGTGCTGATGACGTGCTTTAACCGGCGCGTGCACACGCTGCGCGCGCTTGAAGCGCTGGCCGGGCAGAAGGACATCGGCGATGTGCGGCTCACGGTGTTCCTGGTGGATGATGGCAGCAGGGACGGCACGGCTGATGCCGTGCGCGCGGCGTTTCCCGCAGTGCGCGTGCTGCAGGGCGATGGCGCTCTCTACTGGAATGGCGGGATGCGCATGGCCTTTGCCGCCGCGTTTGCCGAGGGCTTCGACGGGTATCTGCTGCTGAACGACGACACGGCGCTTGAAGAAGATGCACTGGCGCGTGTGGTGCATTGCGCCCGGATGCAACTGGCTGCAGGACGGCCGGCGATTGTGGTGGGCAGCACCCGCTCGCCGCGCACGGGCGCACACAGCTATGGCGGCATCAATCTGCGCCGTGCGGGCGTGAGCCTCACGCTGGTTCGCGTGCCGCCGCAGGAGAATGAGGCGATCGAGTGCGACACCATGAACGGCAATATCGCGCTGGTGCCGCACGCGATTGCTGCAAAGACCGGCAACCTCGAACGCCGGTTCCGGCACCAGTATGGAGACCTGGACTATGGATTGCGCGCGCGGGGCAAGGGCTTTGCGGTGGTGATTGCGCCGGGCTATGCCGGTGTGTGCGAGCCGAACCCGGCAAATGGAACATGGCGCGATGCGAATCTGCCGCTGGCCGCGCGCTGGAAGCAACTGATGTCTCCCAAGGGTTCGCCGCCTGCGGAGTGGGTGCTGTTTACGCAGCGGCATTTTGGCTGGCGCTGGCTGCACTATGCAGCCTCGCCGTATGTGAAGACGGTGATCTCAAGCCTGCGCGCACGGCCCGCCGCGCGCAGCTTGACCAAAGCAGCCGTGCCGAAGCAGTAGGCGCGCGGCACAGAGAAATTGTGTGACGGATTCTTCCTCCAATCTCGCGGCATCGGCGTTGCGCGGCGTGCGCTGGAACTACCTTGGCGGTATTGGCGCGAGCGTATGCTCGCTGGCCATCGGCATTGTGCTGGCACGCATCCTGGGGCCGCGGCCCTTCGGGCAGGTCATCATCGCAACCATGATTTACGGCTTCGTGAATCTCTTTGTCGATGGCGGCTTCAGCCAGGCGCTCATTCAGCGGCCGGAGCTGACAGAAGAGGAGATTCGCAAGACATTCACGTGCCAGGTGGCCATCGGCCTCGGCACCACGGCGATTGTGTGGCTGGCGGCGCCGTGGATTGCCGCGCGGTTTCACGATCCGACCGCGATGCATGTGATTCAGGCAATGGCCTTCATCATCACCACGCAATCGACCGGTCTGGTCTCTGCCGCGCTGCTGCGGCGCAGTATGCGCTTCAAGGCCGTGCAGTATGCATCGCTGGGCAGCTATCTCGCGGGCTTTCTTGTCGTGGGCATTCCGCTTGCGCTGCTGGGCGCGGGCGTGTGGAGTCTGGTGGCCGCCTATCTTGTGCAGAGCACGGTGAACTCGCTGCTGCTGCACAGGGCGGCGCGGCATACGCTCAAGCCGCTGTTTGCGCTGCCTGACCGCTCGATCGTCAATTTCGGCGGCACCATCATCGCGAACAACGTGGTGAACTGGGGCCACTCGAATATCGACAACATTGCGGCCTCCGGGCTTGGGCCGGTGGCGCTCGGCCTCTATGGGCGCGGCTGCAACTTTGCATATCAGCCGGTAACCACAGTCGCAAATGGATTGCAATCGGTGCTGCTCTCCTCCGCGGCGCGCGCGCAGGACCGGCAGCAGGTGATGCGCGCACTGACGCTGGCCGTGGTGGGCATCATCTTCGGTGTGCTGGGCGCGGCCTATGTCACGTTTGCGCTCATTCCGGGCACGACCATCACCGGACTCTATGGAGACAAGTGGGTTGGCGTAATCCCGCTGATGGTGCCCATGGCGCTGGCCATGCCGTTCTACGGCGTGCATGCGCTGCTGGGGCCCATCGTGTGCGGGCTGGGCCGGCCCGAGCTCGAGTTCTGGCCGCAGGCCATCAGTTGCGGCTTTGCCGCGGTTGCGTATTTCAGCGCGGCGCATGTGTCGCTCGCGTGCATTGCCTGGGCCCTGCTGGCGGTCATGCTTCTGCGTTTCGCGGCCATCGCATTCTTCGCTTTCCGGCTGCTGCGGATTTCCTGGATAGAGGCGCTGCGCATCATCGTGCTGCGTGCTGCGTTCTCCGTGGCGTTCGCGGGGCTGGTGTGGGTAGCGGACCAGGGATTGCGCTTGCTGCATCTTGGAGCAGCGTCTCGGCTGGCAGTGCTGGCCGCGTTGTGCGCCGCGATGCTGGCATGGTGCGTGGTGCGGCTGCCGCGTGTGGTGTTCGGCGGTCAGGCCGTGGAGTTTCTGCTGCAATACGCCGCGCACCTGCCTGCATGGTATGTGCGGCGGTTGCGTGTCAGCACGGGCGCAAAGACGGCACAGACAATGGCGGCCGCGCAATTGTGAGGACAGGACAAGCAACAAGGAACAGCATGCGATGAGAGTGGTGGTGGCAAAGCGGACAGGGCGGCGCGGCGCGGGGCTGGGCAACGAGCTGATTGCCTGGGGCAAGGGCTGGATCGCGAGCCAGGTGCTGCGGGCGCGGCTGGTGGGCCCCTCCTGGGGGTTGAACCAGCGCCGGTACGACCGCAACTTCGGCACCTCGCGGCTGGACTTCGTGCTGGAAGAAGCGCTGCAGCGGCTGCCGCACATGGCATTTACCGAGAGCGACTACCGCGCCACGGGAGAACTGGACTTTGGCCGCGCGCTGGCGCTGTGGGCCGGCGAGCGCGGACTGTTGCAGCGCAGTTCGTTCATTGTGACGGTGGAAGGCATGTGGGGTGGCTATCGCGCGATTCATGAAGCACGGGCCTTTCTGCATACGCAGCTTGCCGCCAGCCGTGATGCGCTGGCCAAAGCATATGAGATTGCGTCGAGGCTCGACCGCGGCAAGCTGTTTGTGGCGGTGCATATGCGGCTGCTGCGCGATGGCTTCAACACCATCCGGCCCGGAGACGATGTGCGCGGGCGGTTCAACATCTTTGTGCCGGGCGAGTGGTACCTGTGGGTGTGCGAGCAGTTGCGGCGCGAGTTTGGCGAGCACATGCAGTTTCACTTCTTCACCGACAAGCCCGGCCCGGAATTCGAGGAGGCCGTGCGGCGGTTCAATCCCGGCCAGCAGATGCAGAGCGGGCTGACGGAGTGCAGCGATCTGCTGCTGATGACGCAGGCCGATCTGCGGGTGTGCTCGGTCTCGTCATACAGTCTTGCGGCGAGCTTCCTCTCCGGCGGGCCGTATCTCTGGTACGAGCCGCAGTTGACACTGCGCGACGGCTGCTACTCGCTGTGGGGCAGTGAGAAGGATCAGCGGGCAGACGATTCACCCACGGCACAGGCCACGGCGCATGCGGCCGCGCTCGATGGGGCAGACGAATTTCCCGGCATGACGATGCGCGTGGGCGATGGCGTGCCGGACGGGCTGGTGCGGATGCTGGAGCAGCGGTTGCGCGCGAAAGACCCGCGCACGAACCTTCTGGATTACGGCGCGATTCCGGCAGCGCGGGAACTGATGGAAGCAGGACAGGCAGCGCGCAGGTAGAGCGGGCACGATACAACAGCGATGAAGAAAAGACTGGCAATCCTGACCAACATGCTGACGCCTTACCGGCTGGCGGCTTATCGCAAGCTGGGCGATGCATTCGACACGCTGATTCTGCATGGGGGCATGGAGCCGAACCGCGACTGGAGCCTCGATGTTCCGGCAAACCTGAAGACGAAGCAGGTATGGACGTACCAGATCACCGGGAAGAAGCGGATCGGCATTGACGGCGTGCGGGACACAACGTATGTGCATCTGAACATCGGGCTGCTGTGGAGTCTTCCGCAGTTTCTGCCGGACGTGATCATCACGCATGAGATGGGCATTCGCACGGTGATCGCGCTGCTCTACGGCAAGCTGATGCGCGTGCCGGTCTGGGTGTGGTGGGGCGGCACGGTTCACTCGGAGCGGAACGTTTCTCCGGGGCGCAAGCGGCTGCGGCGCTGGATGGCCCGCCATGTGCGCCACTGGATCAGCTACGGAGCGACGACGACGGAGTACCTGGAAAGCATCGGTGCGCCGCGGAAGCGCATTTTGCAGATTCAGAACTGCGTGCCGCAGGAGACGTTCACTGTGGCTCCGGAAGAACCTGCGGCGTGGTTCGCTGAGATGCCCCGGCCGGTGCTGCTGTGCGTGGGGCAGCTCATCCTGCGCAAGGGCGTGGACAAGCTGATCGAGGCTTGCGGACGGGCCAGGGCGCGGGGCGCGCGGCTTTCGCTGGTGCTGGTGGGCAAGGGACCGGAAGAAGCGAATCTGCGCAGGCTGGCGCAGGAGTGCGGGCTTGAGCACTGCACGATTCTGCCCAACCAGAGCCAGGCCACGCTGAACGCGATGTATCGCGCGGCGGATGTGTTCGTGTTTCCGACCCTCGAAGACATCTGGGGGCTGGTGGTGAACGAGGCGATGTGGGCCGGAGCGCCGGTGCTGTGCTCGCAGTATGCCGGATGCGCGCCGGAGCTGCTTCCCGCGGAGAGCATCTTCGATCCCATGTCGCCGGAGAGCTTCGATGCGGCGATTGAGAGGGCCATCGCCGGACGCGTGGCTCCGCCGGATTGCGCGCGGCTGCGAACCTGGCAGGAGGTGGGCGCTCAGCTCTGTGCCTCGCTGGAGGCCGGCCGGCCCGCTGAGCTTGTGCGGACCGGCCTTCGTGCTAGTTGTTGAGGTGCTGGTCGCCGATCACCTCGCCCGCCTGGGCAATTTTGTTGGTCCAGTAGGTGCGCTCGGCCTGCTCCGCCTGCAGGTTGACGCCGCTCGATGCCACGCAGGGATTGGTGAAGTCGTTTCCGGAGACTGAGATTCCGGGGTCCGCCATGTCGGCGGTGTTGGTCCACACATCGTAGACCGTGGGCTGGCCGTTTGTGTTCGGCCCCATCATGCCGCCCGCCGAGGTGGTGATGGTGTTGTTGTAGAAGCTGGCGCTCTGGTAGTAGTTCCAGATCACGATGGCGCTCGCTCCCCAGGCATACCAGTTGCCGTTCGCCGTCATGCCGCAGGAGACGATGCGGTTGCCGGAGGCGCTGATGTCGTGGCCCGCGGCGATGCCCAGGCCGGTGCCTGCCGTGGCCACCACCTGGTTGTCATTGAACGCGACAAAGGCCGTGGGCGTGGCTCCATTGGTGCCCGTGCCATCGGTAATCAGGGCCGTGCCGGTGTAGTGGGTCGTATAGACCGGAGACGAGGCGCCCTCGAGGTAGTTGTCGTGGACCTCGATGGGGCTGCCGGCGGAGCCCTGGCTGTTATAGATATTGATCACGTCCTCGGTCGAACTCTGGCCAATGGTCTGGACGACCTTGTTCCAGGCGATCTCTGCGCCCGCGGAGGCCGCAATGCCGTTGAGGATGACGAAGTGCCCCTTGCTAGGCCGGCTCGCCTCAAACCCGCCCTGCCCATCGCTGGCGCGATCCTCCAGGTCCGTTGCGGAGTTGTTGACGATCGAGAGCGTGGAGGGCGAAGCGGCATAGGCCTTCACGCCGAAGCTGACGCCGGTCATCGTGCAGTTCCGCACAATCAACGAGTCAAATTGGGTTGCATTGACGAAGGAGCCGCGCTGCGTGCCCGCCGTCTGCGGATCAAGGCCGGTGGCCGTCACATTTTCGATGGTCACGTCGGCGCCGTTCTTCACCCCGCTGATATCGATGAGCGTGCCCTTGCCGCTGATCACCGAGTCCTGCAGAACGACGGGGTCGTCGGTGCGGATGGTGACAGCGGGTGTGGCGGGATCGTTGCTTGTCCAGTTGCCGGAATAAGTTCCGCCGGAGGTGATCTGGATGGGGCCGGACTGCTGCTGCGCGGCGATCACCACGCTGGCGTTCGCGCTGGCGCCGTCGCAGGTGACGGTGACTTTGGCCGTGCCAGTCTGCATTCCCTGGAACTCACCGCCGCCGAGGCTGGAGAGGATGGACGCATCCGAGGTGGCCCAGGTGCAGCTCGCGCCGGCATTCGGGCCGGAAACCGAGAACTGGTAGGTCTGCCAGACCTGGATATTGGCCGTTGTGGGCGCAATGGAGGGGCCGGAAGGCTGCGTGGATGCCGCCGCCGCAGCCGATGGGGCCGCGCCGCCGCAGCCCTGCATGAACAGAAATGCCGGAACCAGGGCAAGAGTGAGGATCAAAAGCTGAAACAGGCGCGCCGTGCTGCGCGAGCCAGCCGCAAGGGTGGAGGTGGAGGTTGAGGGAGTCATCGCGGCGCGGCCGGTCATGGCAAATTCCTTCCGTTGCCTGAACGGTCACGCGTTTTTTAAGGTGTGGCGAAGGTGGCGGACACACGCGTCTCCGCCGCCTCTGCGCCAGCGCCGATCGATCTAGATGAAGACGGTATCGGACCTTGCTTTACGCTATCTGCACGTCAGGCAATCTATCTATCGACCCACTCGTTTGAGTGATTCGAATTGATACATTGAAATATGGATTCAGCGTAAAGCGGATTGCTCTGTAAATGAATCAAAACAATAGATTTATGCTAATCATCTGTAATAAAAAGGCGCGATTGAGTAATCCCCCGAATGGGGCAGAATTACTTACCTCGCCTGGTTACTTACTAAGTATAGGTACTGGCAGTCCAGCGCTCGTACAACTCACACCTGCAACTTACGGGTCATAAGCACGCCAAAACACGCACGCCAGGCATGTGCGCGGCAGGGAAAACAGCGCGGGGCTATTCAACGGTGACGGATTTGGCGAGGTTGCGGGGCTGGTCCACGTCGCAGCCGCGGCGCACGGCGATGTAGTAGGCGAGGAGCTGCAGCGGGACGATCTCGATGAGCGGCGAGAGCAGTTCGAAGGCCGGCGGAATGTGGATGACGTGCTCCACGAGGCCGGGCAGGGTGGTGTCGCCTTCGGTGGCGATGGCGATGACCCGGCCGGAGCGGGCCGTGACCTCCTGGATGTTGGAGAGCGTCTTTTCGTAGCGCAGCTTTGAGGCGGGGTCGGCCTCGTCGCGGGTGGCCAGCACAACCACAGGCAGCGTCTCGTCGATGAGGGCGTTGGGCCCGTGCTTCATCTCACCGGCGGGGTAGCCCTCGGCGTGAATGTAGGAGATCTCCTTCAGCTTGAGCGCACCTTCGAGGGCGATGGGAAAATGGATGCCGCGGCCGAGGTAGAGAAAGTCGCGGGCGTTGGCGAACTCCTTGGCGAGGTCTTCGCATTGTGCAGAGCGGCTGCGCAGAACTTCCTCGATCTTCGCGGGCACGCGCGTCAGCTCTTCCATCAGCGCGACGGAGCGGTCCTTGTCGAGGCGGCCGCGAAGCTGGCCCAGCTTGAGCGCGAGGATGAAGAGCGCGGTGAGCTGCGCGGTAAAGGCCTTGGTGGAGGCCACGCCGATCTCCGGACCGGCATGGGTGTAGATGGCGCCGTGGGCCTCGCGGGCCACCATGGCGCCCACCACGTTGCAGATGGCCACGGTCTTGGAACCGAGGGCGATCATCTCGCGCTGCGCGGCCAGCGTGTCCGCTGTTTCGCCGGACTGCGTGATGAGCAGGCCGAGGGCGTTGCGGTCGGGAATCGGGTTGCGGTAGCGGTACTCGCTGGCATAATCGACATCGACGGGCAGGCGGGCGAGGCGCTCGATCATGTACTTGCCGGCGAGCGCGGCGTGCCAGCTTGTGCCGCAGGCGGCAATATTGATGCTGGAGGCGTCGGCAAGATCGTCGTCGCTGATCTCCATCTCGCCCAGGTAGACCTTGCCGGAGTCGAGCGAGACGCGGCCCAGGGTGGTGTCGCGGATGGCGCGGGGCTGCTCCCAGATCTCCTTGAGCATGAAGTGCTTGTAGCCGCCCTTTTCCGCTTGGATGGGGTCCCACTGGATGCGCGTAAGCTCACGCTGGATAGGTTTGCCGTTGAAGTCGGTGAGGGTGACGCCGGCCGGCGTCAGGATGGCCATGTCGCCATCGGCGAGGAAGTAGATGTCGCGGGTGTGATGCAGGATGCCGGGCACGTCGGAGGCGACGAAGGACTCGCCCTCGCCCACGCCGATGACCACCGGTGGTCCGGAGCGGGCGGCGATGATCTTGTCCGGCTCGGCGGCGGAGAGGATGCCCAGCGCGAAAGCCCCGGTAAGGCGCTTGACGGCAAGGCGGACAGCGTCTTCAAGAGACAGCGGCGTGCCCGCAGCCTCGGCGTCCTTCTGCACCTGCTCGATGAGGTGGGCAATGATCTCGGTGTCGGTTTCGGTGACGAACCTGTGGCCCTTCGCCGTCAGTTCGTGCTTGAGTTCGAGGTAGTTCTCGACAATGCCGTTGTGCACAACGACAATGCGGCCGGTGCAGTCGCGGTGGGGATGGGCGTTCTCTTCCGTGGGGCGGCCGTGGGTGGCCCAGCGGGTGTGGCCAATGCCGAAGGTGCCGGCCAGCGGGTGCTCGCGCAGCACCTCTTCGAGGTTGCCCAGCTTGCCCGGAGCGCGGCTGACCTGCAGCACGGCGCTTGAGGGGCTGCCCACGGCGATGCCCGCCGAGTCATAGCCGCGATACTCGAGGCGGCGCAGTCCTTCAAGGATGACCGGAACTACCTTTTTTGAGCCGACATAGCCGACAATTCCGCACATATCAGGATTCTATGCGAGCCTGGCATAAAGACACGGGGAGAACGGCCGGAAAGCACATGCCGAAAGATTCCAGGGTAAGTTCCGATTGTGGGATAGAGGTTATTCCTCTATGCGGTATGTGAACTCTTCGATGACCGGGTTGGTCAGCACTTCACGGGCAATGCGCTCCACCTGGGTGCGGGCGGCCTCGGCGGTGAGGCTATCTGCCAGTGAAAGCGCGAAATACTTGCCCTGGCGCACGGCGGCCACATCGGCAAATCCAATCTTGTGGAGGGCATTCTGGATGGTCTGGCCTTGGGGGTCCAGAACCGAGGCTTTCAAAGTGACATAGACATGCGCCTTCATAATCCATGATTATAGAAGCTCCAGGCCAAGGCCGGGGCCTGGAGCGGACTTCGGTCCGGCCTGCGGAGACGGCACGATTTCCCCCGCGTATCAAGGAGAAGCAATAACTTTATGGTGAACTATCTGGAATTGCCGGTCGGTGACCGCTTCCCCGAGGTTTTTCGTGCGGTTATCGAAATTCCCAAGGACGCCACCAACAAATTCGAGTACGACAAACAACTCCACGTCTTCAAACTGGATCGGAACCTGCATTCGCCGGTGCATTATCCCGGAGATTACGGCTTTATTCCTTCCACGCTGAGCGATGACGGCGATCCGCTGGACGTGCTGGTGCTGGTGCCGGGCGGCAGTTTCCCCGGCTGCGTGCAGGAGGTGCGTCCCATCGGGCTGCTGGAGATGCTCGATCAGGGCGTGCTCGACGAGAAGGTGATTGCTGTGGGCAAAAACAACCCGCGCTACACCAATGTCTGGAACTACACGGACATCTACCCCCACATGATCAAGGAGATTACGCACTTCTTCTCCATTTATAAGGATCTGGAGGGCAAGCGCGTGGAGGTGAAGGGCTGGCACGATGCGGCCTATGCGCGCGACCGCGTGATCCGCGCGGTGAAGATGTTCGACGAGAGCAAGGGCAAGTCAGCTCCAGCCGCTCCCAAGCTCAAGCCCGTAAAGGTAGCCGCGGGCGGCAAGTAACACCGGACACAATGGAAAGCCGGGCATCCCTGGATAGGGGTGTCCGGCTTTTTGCTGCCTGAATTGCGGTGAAGAGAATCAGTCCGTGACCGCGGCCTCCGCAAGACGGCGCGCCCTGGGCACTGCGGTGAGCCAGTAAAGAAGCGGCCCCAGCAAACCCACGCCGAAGGCAAACAGCAGCGACGAGACCGAACCGATGCCCGTAGCCGTGTGGCCGAGGGTTTCGTCGCGTGAGGCCCACAGCGCGTACAGGATCAGAGCGCCGGGCCCCACGCACAGCGAGCAGGCAAATGCGAGGTTCCCGGCCTTGAACGGGCGCTCCAGATCGGGCTCGCGGACGCGCAGCACGATGAGTGCAGCGAACTCCAGCAGCAGGCTGGAGCCGTAAAGAATCAGGTCGATCGAGATGAGCCGCTCGAAGGGCAGCTTGAGGGCGAGCGCCCAGGCAAGGCCGCAGAGCAGCACGCTGACCCATGGCACGCCGCGGCTGTTGCGCCGGGCCAGAGTGCGCGGCAGCATGCCGTCCTCCGCCATGGCCATGGGCAGGCGCGTGTAGCTCATCATCAGGGCATTGAACATGCCGATGCCGCAAATTGCTCCGCCCGCCACCACCAGGACACCCAGAAGAGGTCCGCCAATCGCCTCCGCCGCGGTCATCCAGTCGCCGGTGGAAAAGCTTTCGACAGACAGCCCAGCAAAGGCCGTTGCCGCAAGGGGGAGCACATAGGTGAATGCGGTAAGGATGGCGGCGGCGACAATTGCGCGCGGATAGTTGCGCTGCGGGTTCTCCACCTCCTGGGCAACGGTGGTGGCATTGTCCCAGCCCATGTAGTTCCACATGGCCACCAGCATTGCGGTCGTCAGCCCGGCAGCGGAGCCGGACTGGTTCCATTGCACGGCCGGGTGCACCGTGAGGCCGCGCCAGAACCCCAGGCCCACAAAGATTGCAAACGGCGTGAGCAACAGGACCGAGAGGCCGACGGAACCCTCGCCGACCGCCGGTGCGCCGCGCAGGTTCCAGAGGCAGCACACGGCCACCACCGCTAATTTGCAGGCGTACTCGTGCCAGCCGCCGGAGAGCGCCGGAAACAGCTTGCCGAGATACAGAGCAAAGATGGAGGGGTAGATGGCCATATCGAAAACACTGGCCGCAAGTGAAAGCCATCCCTCTTGGTATCCCCAGAAAGGCCCAAGGGCGCGGCGGACCCAGACGTAAAAGCCGCCCTCGGCCGGGATGGCGCTGGCCAGCTCGCCGATCATGAGCGCCGTGGGCAGACTCCAGAGAAAGGGGAGCAGCAGAAGAATCGCAATGGCCCAGCCGTATCCTGCTCCGCCGAGAATGTCCTCGATGCCGTATGGGCCGCCCGACACCATGAAAAAGGTGGCGGCGACAAGCGGCAGAAAACGCATCTTCTGCCGGGCAGGTTTCAGGCGGAAAAACATATGTGTGAATCTAACAATTTTTGCCCCGCGCAAAAAGAGAAAACTGTTCTTCTACGGAAGCCTGTGCGCGTCGAATCTCCGCGGCTGGCGCGGCGAAGAATGCACTCAAGCCCGCCGGGCGATGCGCGTCTTCTGGCTGCTGTCAGACGCCGGCCAGAGCCGGGAGTTTGGTCCGCCTTGTGGTGCCGATCGCACACCCAATCAGACAGGTTCTGCGCGCATTCCGGCGCTGCGCACGCGGCTTCCGGTATAATGCGCCATAGACGCGGAGAGATGGCCGAGTGGCTGAAGGCGGCGGTTTGCTAAACCGTTATAGGGCCCTAAAGCTCTATCGGGGGTTCGAATCCCCCTCTCTCCGCCAGAATTTAGAATCAATAAGATACGGACACTGTTACGAAAATCTGGCAAGAATCGCAGGCCTCTGAGTATTTTTGCCCTCGGAGGATTTTTTATGGCGAACACTACCGCCCGACTCTACATTCGCAGTGCAGCCGGGTAACGGTCTTTCCATTTCTGTCATTTGTAAGGTATTGAGCTGTTCAGCACGGCTCTAACGCAACAGCGTTCCTGAATGACTCTCTATGCTGTAATCGTGCGCAAGGTTCGTCTGTGTACCCCCGTTGACCAGTGCCGTTGGGCGAAATGCATCGGTCTTCCTCTCTGGCCCGCGAGGCCAGGTGATCGATAGCCGTGCTCCTCCTTCCGAACGGTTCAACGCTGTCACACTCCCGCCGTGAGCGCACACTACGGCTTCAACGAATGCAAGCCCAAGGCCATGCCCCTTCGAGTTTCTTCCTTTCACTCTCTGCTCGAACATCTGATGGCCAATCTCCGCGGCAAATCCTGGGCCATCGTCTTCCACAATCATGGTTGCGGTGTTCTCATTTTCGCCAAGAGTTATGGAAACAGTGCATGATGCCGGCAGGTGGTTCAGTTCGTTATCGAGAAGGTTTGCGACCACTCGATGAAGAAGAGCCGCGTCCGCGAATACAGTGACTGCACCGGCGCTGCGCAGATTCACGCGGAGTCCTTTCTCGGACATGGAAGGCTCGTACAGATCGATCATGATACGAACCAGTTCGTCAAGATCCACGTCAGTGCGTGAGAGTCGAAGAGCGTCTGCCTTTGCTTCAGCAACGTCGAGCGAAGTATTCAGGAAGTCCGACAAGCGATCCAGTTCCTCAATGGCGGAGACGATCTGCTCATTCGGCTCGATCTTTGAATCTCCCGAAAGAACGATCTCCAGCTTTCCTCGAATTGCCGTTAGCGGGCTCCGAAGGTCGTGGGCAAGCGACTCAGTGATGGTGTGGAGCTGATGCACTGAGTTTTCTATGCGGTCCAGCATATGGTTGAGCGTGAGCGCAAGGTGCCCTACTTCGTCATTCCGTTTGCTGGTCGGGACCCTGCTGCTCAAATCCGATTGCCCGATCCTCGATGCGGCCTCGGTGATCTCACGAACATGACCAAGCATGCGTCTGGTCACGAAGAAGACGATCGCGGAGCCGAACAGTACGATGAGCATCCAGAGACAGAAAAACCGGAAGCGGAGATTGTTCAGTACGCGTAATTCATCTCGTTCTGAAAGCCCGAGATAAATGTGGCTTCCATCCTCCAGCCGAACCGACGCTACCCGAAAGGGGATATTGAAGCCTCGGACATTTAAGTCATAGGGAACATCGGAAATGAACTTGCGCGCGCGAATTGCGGCGAGGTAGGGCGATCCATCGCCGGAACCCACCCAGAGTTTCAGAGCCCCGTCGTCCCCGGCCTGAAGAAAAAACACCGAGTCATTCTCATTGCTCGTCGAGTGAAGTTTGTTTGGCACCTCTCGGCTTGCAAGTTCGGCCACTTCGCTCACAACACGGCCGTAGAGGCGGTCCTTTGGCGTCCGTTCG
The DNA here is from genome assembly GCA_035549115.1 of Occallatibacter sp. GTDB lineage: Bacteria > Acidobacteriota > Terriglobia > Terriglobales > Acidobacteriaceae > Telmatobacter. The sequence continues at coordinate 23,984 of DASZRQ010000188.1, forward strand.
GCCACATCGCCAAGAACCGCGATCTCTCCAGTGAGCCATGCATCAACCCTTCGCTGAATATCGTTCGCTACGAATTGATGAAGCATGACAAAGACCAGCATCGTGCCAATCGCAAATGCCAGCGTCGCCCAAAGAGAGACGCGCCATGCGGCGCTGCGAATTGCGGGCCTAGCGGTCCCTGAGGACATAGCCAATACCTCGTAAAGTCCTGATCAGCGGCTCACGGCCTTCTGTATCCACCTTGCCGCGCAGGCGGTAGATGTGTACATCAACAACGTTGGTGTTTGGCTGGATGCGCATTCCCCACACTTCGGAGAGAAGCATCGATCGAGTAACAACACGCCCGGCATGCCGGCAAAGATACGTCAGAAGCATGAATTCCTGCGGACTGAGATTCAAAACCTCTTCCCCGCGAGAAGCTCTGCGGGTGATGAAGTCCAGCTCCAGGTCGAGGATGCGGAGGCGGGTCGCTCCCTCGCTCGTCGCAAGATTGCGCCGCAGCAGGTTGCGCAGCCTTGCCAGCAATTCTGCAAGAGCAAAGGGCTTTGTCAGGTAATCGTCGCCGCCTTGTTCCAGGCCTTTGACCCTGTCGTCGACCGATCTCCTGGCTGAAAGTATCAATACGGGGCTGCTTACGCCAGAGCGCCGAAGCCGAAGAATCAGGTCGATGCCGTCT
>DASZRQ010000189.1:0-6673 GCA_035549115.1 Occallatibacter sp.
GCTGGGCGCGCCGCCCGAGGCGCAGGCCGCGCCGGTGGTGGACAACTACTTCGGCACGCGCATCCCGGACAGCTACCGGTGGCTGGAGGATGCGAAGAGCCCGGAGACGGCGGCCTTTATCGACGCGGAGAATGCCTACACGGCGCGGTACTTCAAGCTGGCGCGCATCCGGCCGCAGGCGGTGGACGACTTTGAAGCGCTGGAGCATGTGACGAGCTGGGGCATGCCGGTGCAGCGCGGCGAGAATTTCTACTTCATGAAGCGGCTCTCGGAAGAGGACCAGGCTTCAATCTATGTGCGGCATGGGTGGACGGGCAAGGACGAGCGGCTGCTCGATCCGGCGGTGCTGAGCCGCGATGCGAATACGTCGATCGGGATCGCGGATGTGTCGCGCGACGGCAACCTGATTGCGTATCGCGTGCGGCAGGGCGGCGCGGACGAGACGGCGATTCGCGTGTTCGACATGAAGACGAAGAAGACGCTCGAGGACGAGCTGCCGAGCGGCGTGTACTACTCGGTGGACTTTACGCCGGATGGGAAGGGGCTCTACTACACGCGGACAGACAAGAAAGGCTCGCTGCTGTATCTGCATGTGCTGGGCACACGGAACAGCCGCGATGTGCTGGAGTTCGGGCACGAGTTCTACGATGAGCCGCTGGGGCCGCTGGACCTGTTCTTCTCAACGGTGAGCGACGATGGGCGTTATCTGATCGTGACGATTCAGCGGGGGGTGCCGGCGAAACGCGTGGACATTGTGTTCCGCGACCTGACCAAGCCGAATACGCCGTTCAACGTACTGGTGTGGGGCATCGAGTCGCGGTTTTCGGCCGTGTATGCGCACGGCACGTGGATTGTGAAGACGGACTACCAGGCTCCGAAGGGGCATGTGCTGGTGGGCGACCCCGGCGTGGACCCGAGCGCGTGGAAGACGATTGCGCCGGAGACGGGGGACGTGATCGACGGCTTCTCCGTGGCGGGCGGCAAGGTGTATGTGCAGCGGCTCAAGGACGTGAAGCCGGAGACGGAGATTTATACCCTCGACGGCAAGCGCGTGGGCACGCTGGATTACGGGGCGATCGGGTCAGCCTCGGGCATCGCGGGGCGCACGACGGACCGGTACGGGTTCTACAGTTTCCAGTCGTATATTCAGCCGCCGACCATCTACCGGCTGGACACGGCGACGGGCAAGCGCGAGGTGTTCGCGCAGCCGAAGGTGCCGTTCGACACGAGCCAGTTCGACCTGAAACAGGTGTTCTACACATCGAAGGACGGGACGAGGGTGCCGATGTTCCTTGCCGGGAAGAAAGGGCTGAAGCAGGACGGCACGGAACGGCTGCTGATGACCGGCTACGGCGGCTTCAACCTGAGCGAGACGCCGGCGTGGAATCCGCAGTGGGCGTGGTGGCTGGCGCAGGGCGGCTGGTTCGCGGTGCCCAACCTGCGGGGTGGCGGCGAGTACGGCGAGGCGTGGCACAAGCAAGGCATGTTCGAGAAGAAGCAGAACGTCTTCGACGACTGGTTTGCCGCAGCGGAGTATCTGATCGCGCAGAAGTACACTTCGCCCGCGCACTTCGCGATCAGCGGGCGGTCGAACGGCGGCCTGCTGATGGGCGCGTCGTTCACGCAGCATCCGGAGCTGTTCGGCGCGGTGTGGTGCGGCTATCCGCTGCTGGACATGCTGCGCTACCAGAAGTTCGAGCAGGGGCCGCACTGGACGACGGAGTACGGCTCGGCGGACAACCAGGACCAGTTCCTCTATCTGCTGAAGTACTCGCCCTACCAGAACGTGAAGCCCAGCGCGCAGTATCCGGCGATTCTGTTTTTCACGGGCGCGAGCGACACGCGCGTGGACCCGCTGCATGCGCGCAAGATGACGGCGCTGATGCAGGCGGCGAACAAGGGAGACCGGCCGATTCTGCTGCACTACAGCCTGAGCGGGGGCCACTCGGCGGGCGTGAGCGTGGAGCAACAGGTGCAGGACGACGCGGACCAGTTGTCGTTTTTGTGGACGGAAACAGGACACAAAACCGCGGTTCACTAGGCAAAGTGTCGCAGGGCAGGTGCATTTTCAGGGCCTGCTCATGTCTGCCCGGCTTCGACCGATGAAAACCCTGTAGGCAGGCGACGTGTTTTACGGATGTCGATTGCGCACAGAGAATACGGTTTCATTTTCATTTCTTCCTGTGTCCTTGCACTTCCGGCCGTGAGACTACGCACAATGCAGCGCCCGCCCGGCTTCGCATGCGCGGAGCAGTCATGTTGACGGAGCAGGGATGCCGCAGGCGCAGGTAGAGACAGACAGGGCTGAGGAACTGCAGGAAACAGAGCGCCTGGCCGAACTCGAGTCGTATGGCATTCTCGATACTCCTCCGGATGCGCGATTCGACGCGATCACGCGGCTGGCGGCGGAGTACTGCGGCGGCGATACGGCGCTGCTGAGCTTTGCCGACAAGACGCGGGTGTGGACCAAGTCGCACTGGGGATCGCGGCTGCGCGAGCTGCCGCGGGAGAACTCGATTTTCGATATGGTGCTTGCCGCGGGCCGCACCCTGACGATTCCGGACGTGCGGCTGTGCGAGGGCTTTTCCGAGAGGAAGCCGCATTTTCGCCAGCGCGGCGCGCGGGCCGTTGTGGCGTCTCCGGTGCGTTCTGCAGCGGGGCGCATTGTGGGCATGCTGAGTGTTTCCTTCCATGCGCCCAACCCCGAGATAACGCCCGAGAAGACAGCCATGCTGGAGAGCCTGGCGGAGATGGTGACCAGCCTGCTGGAACTGGGCAAGCTGCGCAGGATGACGGTGCATCCGGCTGTGGGATGCGCCGGCGCGGAGGAGACGGCCGATGAGAACTGGCCCACGCGCGGGGACCTGCAGCAGGCCGTGGACAACGGCGAGCTGGTTCTGCACTTTCAGCCGGAAGTGGACCTGATGTCGCGCCGCATTGTGGGCGTGGAGGCGCTGCTGCGCTGGCAGCATCCGGAGCGCGGGTTGATTTATCCCAAGGACTTTATCGACAGGGCGGAGGAGACGGGCGTCATCCTGCCCATTGGGGACTGGGTGATGGCCGAGGCCTGCCGCCAGATTCGGCAATGGAACCTGGACGACGCGCGCAACAACTCGCTGCGGGTGTTTGTGAATCTTTCGGCGCGGCAGTTTCTGCGCGAGGGGCTTGCCGATCATGTGGAGTCGCTGCTGCTGCAGTCCGGCGCGCCCAGCTATCAGCTCGGGCTGGAGGTTACGGAGTCCAGCCTGATGACGAACATGAGCGCGGCGCGCGCGGTGCTGGCCGACCTGCGCGAGCTGGGAGTTTCGCTGCTGATGGACGACTTTGGCACGGGCTACAGCTCGCTGAACTACCTGCACTCGTTTCCGTTCGACGTGCTGAAGATCGACCGCTCGTTTGTGGGGCGGATGACGGAGGGCGAGCAGCCGCTGCAGATTGTGCGCACCATTATCGAGCTGGCGCGGGTGCTGAATATGGGCGTGGTGGCCGAGGGGATTGAAACCGTTGAGCAGTACCGGCTGCTGCGGCAGATGGGCTGCCGCTATGGGCAGGGCTATCTGTTTGGCAAGCCGATGACGGCCGAGGCGCTGACCGAGCTGCTGAAGCTGCCGGGGCGCATTCTGCCGGAGCGGGAAGGCATGCCGAGCCTCTCCGTGCTGCGGACGGCCTGAACACCAAGTCTGGACCTGGCTTAGACGGATTGGATTTGGCTCACGCGCGGTGAAGGTTCCGATTCGGGAATTGCCGGGAACCTTTGTCTGTCCACCTATAAGACACTGTGCGCACGCCGCCGTATGCTGCGTGCATGTCTCTTTCTTCATCTGCTTCATCCTCATCCAGGGGCGGGAGTTTTGCCAGCCTGCTGGCGGGCTTTGCCGCGCAATCCAGCGATGGCTCCGCGAGCCGGAGCCACGACGGCCTGGAAGACGATGTGGCCACCATCAGCTACGAGCAGGCGCTGCGCACGCATGCGCGGCGCAGGCCAGCGGCGGCGCTGGGACTGCCCTTTGAGCCGGACGCGGAGCCGGAGACCGCCGTGCCCGAGCCCGCGGCGCTTCCGCCGCGCAAGCCGCCGGTTTCCGTGCGGATCTCGGAGTGGGCGCCAGAAAACTGGGTGCCGGAGAATAAGGCGGCTGGGCAGCGGACGCATGCCGCACTGGCGGCCCGGCGCAAATCGGCGAGCATCACGATCCGGCTGAGCGAGACGGAGTGCGCGCAGGTGCATGCGCGGGCGGAGGCGGCGGGGATGACGACCTCGGCGTATCTGCGCTCGTGCCTGTTTGAGGCCGAGGCGCTGCGCACACAGGTGAAGGAGGCGCTGGAGCAGTTTCGCGCGGCGGCTCCGGCGGAAGAGAAGAAGCCGGTGCGAAGCGAGCAGGCTTCGCGGCTCTCCTGGCTGCGCTCGCGGTGGCTGGGCGGCGAGAGCGCGAAGAGCGCTTAGACGGCCAGCACCAGAACCGCTACGGCGTCGAGGAAGGCCCAGACGGCACCAACCACCTGGAAAATTCTGCCGGCATACAGGAAGAATTTGCGCACAATGACCCGGTGCTGCAGCCGCATTTCCCACTCGTGGCTGTGCCGCGTCATCCACTGGCCAAGGTAGAACACGCCATAAAAGAGCAAAACCCCGAACAAGTACTCCAGAATGCGCATGTTAGCCCCCTTTCAGGCGCGGCATGCTGCTCACCGCCCCCACTGCTTGCTGCGGATATTAAAAGCATGTGAATTGCCAAACTGGCAAGCGGCGGGCTTTTGGGGAGCTACTCGGCCTCGAGAATCAGGCACTTGAGGTATTCGGTCTCCGGCAGGTTGAGGACGACCGGATGGTCGGGAGCCGCGCCACGGCGCTCGCGCAGACGCACACGGCGGTGGGCATCGGCCGCGGCGGAGGCGACCGCGCCTTCGAGGTCGGCCCAGCCGACATGGTGCGAGCAGGAGCAGGTGACGAGCAGGCCGCCGGGGCGCAGCATCTTGAGCGCGCGCAGGTTCAGCTCCTTATAGCCGCGCAGCGCTCCCTCCACGGCGCGTTTGGATTTGGCGAAGGCGGGCGGATCGAGCACGATGGTGTCGAACTGCTCGCGGGCATCGGACCAGCCGCGGAGAAGCTCGAAGGCGTCGGCCTCCACCCAGTCCACTTCGGCGGCGAGCCTGCCGCGATTGGCTTCGAGGTTGCGCTCGGCGACTTCCAGCGAGGCGCGCGAGGTGTCGATGCCGGTGACGGCGCGGCAGATTGCAGCAAGGTGCAGCGCGAAACCGCCCTGGTAGGTGCAGACATCAAGGGCGCGGCCGTTTGTGCCGAGCGCTTTTGCCCAGTCGCGGGCCGCGGCGTAGTTCAGGCGCTGGTCGAGGAAAGCTCCGGTCTTTTGCCCGGCGTTGGCGTCGAAGTGGAAGGCGAGGCCATTGAGGTGGAACTCGGCTCCGGTGAGGGGCTTTTTGGGTTTTGCGGCCCAGAGCGGAGCGAGATCGGGCGCGGTGAGCCCTTCGAGCTCGCGCATGCGCGGGTCGGGGCGCTCCAGGATCGAGGCTGGAGCGAGCGTGTCCCGCAGCACGCGGACGCAGGCTTCGGCAATGGCCGGGGCAACGAGGCCGCGGGTGAGCCGCTGCACGATGACCAGCGGGCCGTACTTGTCGACGACGAGGCCGGGCAGCTCGTCGGCTTCGCTGAAGCAGAGGCGGCAGGCATCGGTCTCTTCGCTCAGGCAGGCTGCGCGGCGGGCGATGGCGGCGCGCAGGCGCTGCTCGAAGAGGGCGAGCCAGGCGGATTCGTCAAGGGCTTCGCGGGAGACGAGGCGCAGAGCGATCTGGGAGGACGGGCTATAGAGCGCGGTGCCGAGCAGGAGACCACGGTTGTCGGCCACGGGCAGCAGAGCGGGAGCTTCTCCGGAGCCGGTTTCAAGAGACTCGATGTCCGAGGCGTAGACCCAGAGATGGCCGGAGCGGAGGCGGTCCGCAGCGCGGCGGCTGATGCGCGCGCCGGGGACGGGGGAAGACGGGAGGGACACGGCTTGCGGCGGAGAAGGCAAAGGCATCCCGGGCCGAGGGGCGCGGGACGCCTTTACGGGGTTAACAGGCCTGGGTTTGTGCGGCTTGGTCATCGTGCTGAAAAGGCTCCCTAAGGAATGATAGCCTTCGCAGCCCGGCGACGCCGGCCGTGCCTACCGGGCCTGGAGGCTCTCGATGTAGCGGCTCAAATTATTGATCCTGAGCTGCTTCTCCTGAGCGTTGGCGGGGCTCATCTTGTCAAAGATGGGACCCCAGATGGGCATCTGCGACGATCCATGGGCCGGCACATCCGCGCCAAACTGCATGACGGCGACGATGTGCGTGTCCGGGAATCGCCCGTGGTTCTTTTTGCTCAACACCGTCAGGTCAGTGGGCGGGATTTTGAGCGCAGCCGCGGCCGGCCCGTTGCCCTTGCCCTCCACGCCATGGCACGGAGCGCAATAGCTCACGAACATCTGCCTGCCATTGTTGGCGGGGGTCTTGTCGACCGGGATGACAACCTTCTGGCCGGATTGATCGGCGGCATATCCCACGCCCAGCGCGAAGACCAGGGCGATGGCTGTAAGTAAGAGGCGTTTCAACATAAGTTCCTCCGTTCTGGACCTCTACTCCGGAGGGGACTCTACTCCTGCCACACGAACACCCGGCTGTGATGGCAAACACAGCGAGG
>DASZRQ010000190.1:0-34109 GCA_035549115.1 Occallatibacter sp.
CTGCTCGAAGCCCGCAGCCCGGCCGGCGAAATCTACAGCTTTGAGCGCCTGGAGAGCCTCTTCGCCTCGCATCCCAGCGCCTCCCAGGCCACCGAGGCCGCCGTCAGCTTTGGCCAGAACGATGACATCACGGTTCTGACCCTCACCCGGCTCGCCACAGGGGAGGATTCGACTGTTCTGCACAGCGCTTTGCAGCCCTCCCAGGCCTGAACCGGCGCGCCTTTGGAAAACCCCGAAGGAATTCTTCGTTTGGGGCTTCTGCGCCATGCGTGGGTCGGGGTATTCTGGCGGCATGCTTCCCCGCTGGCCGGGCTTTCCCAGACTGATCGCGGCATTGTCTCTCGCCTGCGGCGTGCTTGCCGCGGCAGGTCAGGCAGCGCCTGCCGCACCGGTCTGGTTTGTCCAGAACCTGAAGATCGACCAGTTGGGCAAGGGGGCTGTTCCGCTCGACGGCCCGTGGCAATTCCGGCAGGGCGATGATCCGGCCTGGGCCTCGCCCGCGTTCGACGACTCGCTCTGGGACCGGCTGACCGTGGACAAGCCCTGGGGACAGCAGGGCTATGACAGCTACGAGGGCTTTGCCTGGTACCGCAGGCACATTCAACTGAACCCAGCGCAGGGCGCGCCCGCCACCTTCTCACTGCTGATCCCGGCCATCGATGATGTGTACGAGGTCTACTGGAACGGCCGCAGGATCGGCGGCCTGGGACACATGCCGCCGCACTGGGTGTGGTACCGGGACGTGCAGCCCCAGATCTACAACCTGGGCGCGCAGAGCAGCGGCGTGCTGGCGGTGCGGGTCTGGAAGTCGCCGCTCTTCTCCACCGACGACGGCCGCGCCGGCGGCTTTGAAGAGCCGCCCCTGGCCGGCAGCCCGCAGGCCATCGCGCATATCGCCGGCGACCGCGACTACCAGTGGCTGCGCCAGCGCCAGTTCGAGTTCGCGCTCACCTCGCTCTACGCCCTGGTGGCGCTGTTCAGCCTTGTGGCCTGGCTGCGCGACCGCGACGAGTGGGTGTTGTTCTGGATGGCGGCCTTTGCGAGCTGCCTGGTTCTGGAACTTTTCCTCGGCGGGCTCCGGCTCCACATACCGGAGGCTGTCCTCGGTTGCATCACCAAGATCGACATTGCCGTGCGTGAGGTCTCGCTCTGGTTCCTGCTGCTGTGGCTGCTGCAGTTGCAGGTCAACCGCAAGCTGCTGGTGCTCACTCGCAAGGCGGCGCTCATCAGCCTGGTAGCCAGCGCCATCGACGGCGTGGTGGTCTTCTTCTACCCTTGGCTGCTCAGCAGCGAGCAGATGCAGATCGTGGATGCTGCCGTGACCCCGGCCATCATCTTCTTCGAGCTGCTGCCGATCATCCTCGTCGCTTATGCCTTCCTCAGCCGCAAGCGCCAGGACTCGGCTCGCTGGGTCGTCGCCGCCATGGCCTTTGCCAACGGCATGGCCTACTTTGTGCAGAATGTGACCTCGCAGGGCATTCGCTTTACCCACTGGACCTTCGCCGGGAGCATGCTCAAGCCGCTGTTCACGCTGGGCGACAACCCGATGAACGTGCTCACCATTCTGCGCACGGTCCTCTTCTTCTCCATCGTCTACGCGGTCATCCGCTCCTTCCTGGAGCACCGCCGCCGCACCAGCGTGCTGGAGCAGGAGTACCAGAGCGCCCGCGAGCTGCAGCGCGTGCTGGTGCCGGCCTCGCAGCCGGTAATTCCCGGCTTTACTCTCACCACCGCCTACCGGCCCGCGCAGGAGGTCGGCGGCGACTTCTTCCAGATCATCCCCGTCAACGATGGTTCCACGCTCGTGGTGCTGGGCGATATGAGCGGCAAGGGCCTGATGGCCGCCATGGCCGTCTCGCTAATCGTGGGCGCGCTGCGCGCACTGGCCGAGGAGCATCCCAGCCCCGCCGAGCTGCTGACCCTGCTCAACAGCCGCCTCGCCGGCCGTCTGCAGGGTGGGTTTGCCACCTGCATCATCCTGCGCCTCAGCGCCACGTCGGCCTGCTCAGTGGCCAGCGCAGGCCATCCCGCGCCGTATCTCAATGACCGCGAGCTCGACCTGCCCGGTGCACTGCCTCTCGGCATCACACCGGAGGTCGCTTACGAAGAGACCACCGTGCTCCTGAGCCCCGGCGACCATTTCTCGCTCTACACGGACGGCCTGCTGGAGGCCCGCAACACCAGCGGCGAGCTCTACAGCTTCGCCCGCCTGGAAAAGCTCTTTGCCCTGCACCCCAGCGCCGCGCAGGCCACGCAGGCGGCCATCAACTTCGGCCAGGACGACGACATTACCGTGCTCACCCTCACGCGCCTGGCCGTGAGCGAAGAGACCTTTACCCTGCAGCCGGCCGGCATCGGCATTTAGCCGCTGAATTTCCCCCTCAAGCCCGCATCCATCCTGCCGATAAAGAACCCGTGCATCTGCACCGGCGCTCCCGCGCGTTCCCCTGCGCCGGAGCAGCACCCTCCGCCGCGGCCGGGCACACAAGGGAGATGCCGTGGACACCGCGCCCAAGCTCCACGAAGCCGAACGCCAGCCATGGTCGCATCTCAGGCTGCCGCCTTTCTCGCAGGTGGCGCTGCGCGTGCTGCAACTGGCCAGCAGCGAGAGCCTTCAGCTTCACGAGCTCAGCCAGCTCATCTCCGCCGACCCGGCTCTGGCATCTGAAATCCTGCGCATCGTCAACTCCGCGGCCTACTCGCCCCGCGTGCCCATCGCCGATGTGCTGCAGGCCATCGCCGTCATGGGCGCGAATCACCTGCAGGGGCTGTGCCTCACGGTGGCGGTGCGCGGCTATATCGGCAAATCCATCGGCAACCCGGCTATGCATGCGCTCTGGCGGCATAACCTGGCCTGCGCCGCCATCGCCGAGCAGCTTGCCGGCGTCAGCTACATGGACAACGATGTCGCCTTCACCTGTGGCATCATGCACGACATCGGCCGCCTCGCCCTCGCCGCCGTCTACCGCAACGAGTACACCGAGCTGCTCAGGACACACTCCGGCAGAGCGGGCAGCATTCTGGCCCGCGAGCGGGAGATCTTTGGCAAGGATCATTGCGAAGTGGGAAAGCAGCTTGTGGAGGAGTGGGCGCTCCCCGAGGACTTTGAGCCGATCGTGGGCCGGCACCACGAGCCCATGGCCCACGAGTGCCCCTGCGACCTGCCCTCGCTGGTGGGCCTGAGCTGCCGCATGGCCGACGCCGCGGGCTTTCCGGCATTCCCCGGCTGCGAGGCCGAGCCCTTCGAGGCGCTGCTCGAGGAGATGCCCGCCCGCGAGCGGCAGCGGTTCCACACCGATGTGGGCACGCTGATCTTCGAGATCAACCGCAAGATCAACGCCATCGAATCCATCTAGCCGGCACGGTCAAAACCGGTACAGCACGCCAGCCGTCACGCCGTTGGGGTTCAGGTCGTGCGGGCCAAAGAGCGCGTGCCAGAACTGGTATTCGTAATCCACGCGCACGGTGAACCGATTGCCGGCGCGATAGTCCACGCCGCCGCCCGGTGCGTAGACCGTGCGCGTGTCGTGGTTATACGTATCGCCAGGAAAATAAATGCCGCCGATGCCGAGCAGATACTTGGCATAAGGATGCAGGCCATGCCAGGGCCTGAACCTGTAGGTCGGGCCGCCCAGAATCGTCTCCTGGCGCATGCGCGACAGGCTGGACGGCCGCGCAAAGTCGATCTCGCGGCCCTCGATCTCAATGCCAAGATTCTGCAGCAGGCGCGCCTGGATGCCGGGATGGTAGTCGGCCCATGCGGTGATGCCATCCATCCTGCGGCCATGGCCCCAGTCCAGGGCAAAGTTCGAGAAGCCTGCGCCGACGGCGAACCGGTCGGGAGGTAGTTTGGCGTCGTAGACAGTCTGCGCGGATAGGGACATTGCTGCGGAGCAGCAGACAACACACACAAGCAGAGCGGGGAAGAGACTGCGAAGCATACGTATCTCCTTCGAAGCGCACACAGCGTTGCCGCCTCCATTGGAGGACGGCGGAAAAATTTCTGAACGTGGGGTGCAAGGCAGGAGGGATACAGACACCGCAGGAGAGAAGGAATGGCGCGCCCGGCTGCGCCTTACAGAGCGCTGGCCAGTGCCGCGATGCTCAAGCGAGGCACGCTTTTTCTCGTTAGACGTGGACGATTGGAGATTCGTCTACCGCCCGCGCGCACAACCGGTTGCCTGGCGGCAGCCCGGAGAGTATAGAAATACTGAGTGGCTAAACAGATTGCTTATACCTCGGCGGAACAATCAACCACGGGCGCGGCCGCCGATCCGTACCTTCGTCCCGCCTTCTCGCGGGGCAACCGTCTGCGCCGGGCGGTGTGGAACCTTTGCTGGCTGCTGCTCTATCGTCCATCGCCGCGGCCGCTGCATGCCTGGCGCTCGCTGCTGCTGCGGTTCTTTGGCGCCAGGCTCGGGCCCAACTGCCATTTCTATCCCGGCTCGCGCGTGTGGGCACCGTGGAACCTGGACTGCGCCGACCAGGTGACGGCTGGCGACGGCGCGGAGCTCTACAACCCGGCTCCGATGCGCCTCGGCTCGCATGCCATCGTCTCGCAGGGCGCTTACCTGTGCGGCGCGACCCACGACTTCAACGATGCGGCCTTCCCGCTTGTCGCCTACAGCATGCGCATCGGCGCATATGCCTGGATATGCGCCCGCGCCTGCGTGGGGCCCGGCGTGAATGTGGGCGATGGGGCTGTGCTGGGCCTGGCCTCCGTAACCACGCGCGACCTGGAGCCATGGACCGTCTACGCCGGCTCGCCCGCCGTCCCGATCAAGGAACGCACACGCATCACGGACGATGCCCCCGCGGCATAGTGGCTACTCCTTGGCCAGTTCCTCGGCATGGTGCTTCTCCCATATCTTCGCGTCCACCAGAAAGCGGAACCAGAAGGTCTGCAGCACCCAGAAGATGAATCCCTCTTTGCCGTCGAGAAACCCCAGCCGGAAGAAGAACCGGTAGACAAACAGCGCAAAGGGCCGCACAAACAGCGGCAGCCGGTTATAGCGCTGGCGCAGAGCGCGCTTGCGCTCCACCGGATTGCCGTGCGCGTCCGGCGCGATGCGGCCTTCGCTTGTCTCCGCATCCAGCTCTGCCACCTCGCCGTCGGCCCAGCGGTTGTGCCGCGCCGTCCACTCGCTCAGCGGCATGCGGATGTCGTCGATCATGGAGCCGGCGAGCTGGCCGCTGGTTCCATCCGTGAGATAAAAATGCTGGTCGTACTTGCGCGCCTCGCATCGTCCCGCGCCCGCGCGAAACAGGCGCATGTGCCATGTGGGGCTCATGCCGCCGTGGCGCAGCACGCGGCCCAGAAAGCGCACATAGCGCGGCACGAAGTAGCCGCTGTGCTCCGGCTCGTCGGGCAGCGCACGAATCGCCGCCACCAGTTCGTCGTCCATCCACTCGTCGGCGTCGAGATGCAGTTGCCACGGCCGCGACGCAGGCAGATTCTCGATGGCCCAGTTGCGCTGTGCGCCGTAGTTCTCAAACTCGTGGCGCACCACGGTCGCTCCCCACTCCCGCGCCAGGCCAATGCTGTTGTCGGTGCTGAACGAGTCGACCACGAAGATCTCGTCCGAGACCAGCCGTGCCCGCTTGAGCGTGGCGCCCAACGTGGCCTCGGAGTTGAACGAGAGAATGATGATGGTGGGTCGCATGGCGTTCGCGCGTGCGCAGCCCTCAGCTCGCCACCGGCACCGAAATATCGATGCCCGCGATTTTGCCAATGGTCAGCGCAAAATCCCGCGCGGTGGTCTCGATGTCGAAGTAGCGGTGAAAGGCAACCTTGCCGCCCTTGCCCATGGCCGCGCGCTCCTCGGCGGAGAGCGCAAGCAGCCGCCGGATGAGCCTGCATGTTCCTTCGAGGGTGTCCGATTCCACCATGCCTCCGCCGTACTCGAGCACCTCGCGCCAGATATTGACCTTGTCGCTGATAAGCACTGGCGTAGAACAGGCCATGGCCTCGGCCACAACAAAGCCGAAGTTCTCCTGATGCGAGGGCAGCACCATGGCCTCGGCCCCGTGCAGCGCGCCCCACTTCAGGTCGCCCGTCAGCATGCCGGTCCAGTGAACGCGCTCCGCCACGCCCAGCCGGCTTGCCAGGGCCTGCAACTCGGGGATAATGCCTACCTGGTCCGGACCGGCAATCGCAAGGTCGAGATCGGCGGGCAGCTCTGGCAGGCACTGTGCAAAGGCTTCGATGAGCAGATCGCACCCCTTCTTGGGGTGCACGCGGCTGATGAAGAGCAGCCACTGCCTGCCCTTGAGACCGGGAAACGCCTCGACAAACGCTTTCTTCTGCTGCTCGGGATCGCCTGTGGGCGCAGCCGTGCCATACATCACCACCTGCTCGCGGTAAGAGAAGCCGCGAAACACATTCCGCGCGCGCAGCCGCTCCTCCTCGCAGGTAAACAGCACCGCGTCCGCATCGCGCAGCACGCGGCCCTCGAGCGCCAGCCAGTAAATCTGCTTGAGCCAGTGCTTGAGCGGATACTGCTCGCTGAACCATGGGTCGAGCATGCCGTGCATGAAGATGAAATACGGCAGCGGATGACGGCGCAGCGCTCGCCACATGCCGATCGACGAATAGTTCCAGACGCCGTGAGCGATCGCAACATCGAACTCGTCGGCATGCTGCCGCATCCAGCGGTCGAGCTCGGTATTGTAGCGGTACCTGCCGGCGACGCCTGGACCCACGCCAACCGCCGTCACCGCGCCCTTGTATGTGCGCCGGGACGCGACTTCCTGGGTCTCCAGGCTCACGACGGTCACCGTGTGGCCATCCTGCGCCAGAACCTCGGAGATTCTCCTGACCGCCTCAATCGGCCCGCCGGACTCCGCATCGGTCGTGCAAATGATGTCGACGATCCTCATTCGGGTCTGCTTCCATTCCCCACGATCACTGGGTCACCTTTTGGTAAACCGCATAGGTTTCCGCGGCGCATTTCTCCCACGAAAACTGCTGCGCTCGAGCGCGGCCGCGGGCGATCAACTCGGCGCGAATCTCCAGTGACGAAGCAATTTTCATCATCGCCCCGGCCAAGGAGTCTGTGTCATAGGGATCGCAATAGAGCGCGGCATCGCCACCCACCTCGGGCATGCTGCTCACATTGCTCGTGATCACCGGGCAGCCGCAGGTCATCGCTTCCAGCAGTGGTATGCCGAACCCCTCGTACATGGAAGCAAACACCAGTGCCTCAGCGCCGGCGTAGTAACGGGCAAGCTGATCGTCACTGCCCCCGGTAAAAACCACACTCACACGTGGAATGCCGAGGTTGTCCATCAACTCGAAATCTTCCTGCGCCGGACTTTGCGAGGAAAAGGCCACAATCTTATGCGTGCGGTGCAACCCTGAAACTCGGAAGGCCTGCAGAATGCCATGAAAATTCTTGTATGCGTAGCGCCCGCCCACATGCAAAAAATAGGGCGAGCCAATATCCATAGGCTCGCTGCCTGAGGGGACGATCGAAGACGCTAGATGTGCGACGGCCACATGCTCGGGGTTCACGGAGTAAAGTTCCAGCAGATCGCGCCGCGTCGATTCAGAAACGCAGATTATGTGATCGGCGCGCCCGACAGCCTTACGAATCATTTCCCTGTGTTGCGCTGCGCCGCGAAACAGATGTGGCAGCCGCTCGGGAATCGTATCGTGCACTGTGGTCACGATCTTCGCGGATTCTGGCGCTGTTCGATGCTCCGCGTAGTAGGTCTCATGTACAATTTCGGGTTTGGCCACTGCCGCGAGCATGCGAAACAGAGGCAGATTAACACTCTGCACAACGCGCACGGGCAGCCAGGACAAGGCGGAGACATCCATGCCCTTCGTCTGCGCAAGGTTCCTTCGCGTAGCAAGGAAGCGGCTCCTGAACAGCGGCGCAATAATCTGCACCTCTGCTCCCGGAATCCGCGCGACATGCGTTGCCAGCTCAACGAAGTAGCGCGAGATGCCTCCGTACTGCTGAGCCGAAAGCATCTGATAGTCGTAAACAACGCGCATGCTGGCTAACGCTCTTCCTCACCGAGTGCGCGGATTGGTCTGGCCGGAGCACCGGCGACTACAGTCCATGCGGGCACATCGCGCGTCACTACTGAGCCTGCCGCAATTACCGCGCCCTCACCAATTGCTACCCCTTTGAGAATTAGCACGTGCATGCCGATCCAGCATTTGGAGCCGATTGCCACCGGCCTGATCGCCACGTGCGACCAGTCTTTTGTGCCCAAGAGTGTGTTTCGGACATCGGCGCTGCGCTCGCTCCATCGCAGCGAATGCGAATCGTGATCGGTTATCACGCAGCCCCACGAGATCATCGTGTCGTCGCCAATCTCGACGCTTGCCGCGCAGTCGATCAGTGAAGCCCCAAACGAGGTGCGGTTCCCGATCGCAACTTTTGCGCCTGCCCGCTGAAAGGAAATGGCCCCCTCCACAAGGCTCCCTTCGCCTACGCTCAGGCTGTGGCCGGCTTTCATGTGCAGCGTGCGATACCGGACGCGGGCAGTTGGAGACACACTGAGATGCGCGCGGCGATTGAGCCGCTGCATGGCCAGAAGATCGAGAAGTCGGGCGAGGTTGTCACGCACCATGATGGAGCAGGGTCTTCCAGGTCAACTGCGCACCGCACGCACTATTCTGCGGCGAATACGCTCTGAGAGGCTCAATGCAAAGAAACGCTCATGCATACGCATGCTATTTGCAATCCACGGGGTAATTGCGGCCGGATGATGCAAAGGAAACGCCAT
This sequence comes from Occallatibacter sp., assembly GCA_035549115.1. Lineage (GTDB taxonomy): Bacteria > Acidobacteriota > Terriglobia > Terriglobales > Acidobacteriaceae > Telmatobacter. The sequence continues at coordinate 8,743 of DASZRQ010000190.1, forward strand.
TGACTGTGCCTTGAGAGCCAGGAGCGGATCAATCTGCGTGGTATGTGTTGCTTCGCCGCCAAATCCAATGTTCTGGATAAGATTACGGCCTGGGATGATTCCCAGCCAGTTTCGCATCCAACATGTGTAGCTCCACTGGTAGTCCCATGTATTAGGGCCCGTGCCCTTATACATGGCATCGAAAACGCGCGACCAGTAATCGACAACTTGTTTGTTCGGGAAAAGAAGCCCGAGGATGCCTTCAGCTTTTACGGCCGGCCAGCCTTGCAGGCGCTCATCATAGGCCCGCCATGCGCGGCGCCATGTTGCCCATCCCCAGATGCACGCTACATGCGAGAAGTAGTAGCTGGAAATAAGGTGATATTCGCTTGCCAAGGGGTTAAACCCAGAGATGTACGCAATCTGCTCGCTGTCCCGATAGCGCTCCAACAGTTCGGCACAGTATGGGAAAAAAGAGGGATCAGGCAGGCAGTCATCTTCAAGAATAATCGCCTCTTCGACGTGCGAAAACACCCAGTCGATGCCTGATATGATTCGGCGGCGGCAACCAAGATTTTTCTCGGCAAAGTTAGTAAATACTTCGCAGGGCCAGTCCACGGCGGTAAGGATCTTGCGCACCTCAGCACATCGCTCCGCCTCACCTGCGCGGTCTGCGCGTGGGCCATCGACAACTACAAAAAGTTGCCGCGGCCGAGCGGCGGCGACTGCCTGAAAAACACGCCGTGTCGCTTCCAGCCGGCTGAATCCGAAGAGCGCCACTGGCACGTTGAGCTGCGTCATTGCACAGTCCCCTGCCACACCGCAAACGGCAGCTTCCAGAAATGCAGATAAGCTCGTGTCTTCATCCTAAAAATATGCCGCGTCCGCGCATCAAGAACATCAGCAAAATAGGAGGCAATTCCCTGTGCCACCAGCGTTGCCATGGCCGAGCCCTCGCCGCCCCAGCGAGGAATCCAGAGCAAATTTAGCGCGATATTGACTATTGCCCCCAATACGGTTCGCTGCATGCTGCTGATTGAGAGCTTCTCCTGAATGAACTGCTGACCGCTGACACAGCCGACAAACACGAAGATGCCAGTCCAGATGTGAATGGAAAGAATGCCTGAAGCCGCAGCATACTGATGTCCGTACAGCAAATGCACTACCAGGGGTCCAGCGAATTGCGTGCATATCGCGACAACCACACTCAGCAATACCATGCTCTCGTATAGTTTTTGCAACCGGCTGTAATACTGCTGCTCATTTTGCTCCCGTCCCTTCAGTATCCGCGGCATCACACTCACGCTGATCACGATCGGAATGGCATACCAGATTTCAGAAAGCCGGATTGCTGCTGTGTACTGGCCCACCACGACGGTTGAAGCCAGCTTGCCCAGCAAAATCTGATCGGAGCGCATGTAAAGCATCACCATCAAGCTCGAAACCAGAAGCGGCCAACTCTCTTCCAGCAAGGCTCGCGCCTGCGATAACCTCCATTGCCACCGTGGTAGAGGCCTGCGGAACTTAAGGTAGACAATAGCCAGGCCAATCTCTCCGCACAGAACCTCCAGCGCTGCGATCCACGCAAACGCCAGGAGGCTCCCGTGCAGGAACACCGCAGCAAGACGCGCGATACTCGCAGCGATAAAAGCCGTATTACGCGCAATTACCGTGTAGCGCGATTTGGTCTGCGCCTGGAAAAAGTAATCGACGACATCAAAAGCCTGCGAGATGGCCGCAAACGACATGAGCGCGACAATGATGAGAAGCGTCTTGTCCCTTGGTTCCAACAACCGGGCAGCGACAATAGCCGCCGCTGTTGTGACCAAGCTGGCAAGGCCTTTGAGCACAAATGCCGTGCCAAGTATGTCCGCCTCGCGCTTCTCATCAAGAGCTACTTCGCGCACAACAAGATAGTCGAGCCCTAGATTCGATAGGATGTTGAAAAGCCCATAGATAGCCAGGCCATAATTCAAAAGTCCGAAACGGCTAGGCCCCAAATAGCGAGCAACCGCGGTGCTCACCACGACGCCGCCAAACATGCGCAGGATGCGGTCACCGCTGAGCCAGCCGATATTGCTTAGCGAGGCCCGCAAACCGCTTCGCGAGCGGATCGTTTCTAAAATGCCCATGCGAAGTTCGTGTGCGCTCCGTCTGCTGACGTGATCATGAGTTTGAATTGCTGTGCGCTGAAGGGGAAATCCCGGGCGCATATCCCCGTAGAGCATGCCTGCGCCATGTGGGTCTACGAAGCAGTTGCATAGGGCGGAAATTTATTCCCTTTTCCCTTAACAGATCAAGCACAATCACGATTACGATTGACTCGAATATTCGGCGCGAAGTGCCGAATGGCGAGAAGAGAGTATCCCATAGCTGCCCGATGAACAGAAACATGAACAGAGAAGAGTACGGCACATGATGCACGGCAACCAGGAGACCGGCCCTTCCCGTAATCCAAAAGATATATCCCCAAAAGACCGCACCGAGGATTCCAGCCCATACCCATGCCCCCATAAGATGGGAATGTGTCGGGATCAACCCGCCCGATATTTCTTCTTCATAATCCGCATCGCGCTCAGCTCCAGATTCGACTGAAATGTCGGTGAGCATATTCACATATTTGTAATCCTTGGCCCACGAACCATGCCCGAGAATCGGACTGCTCAACACGGCACGCGAGGAAACCAGAATTTCGGGACGGCCGCCGATTAGCAAACCGCCCTTGAATTGGGCTTGTTCCTCATTCTTTGCCTGAGCCTCCTCACCCAGATAACCGCGACTGCTGAGGACTTTTACGAGCCCAATCGCGGACACAGTCATCAGCAAGGCAATGGACATCAATACAACAACGCGCGCACGCGATCCCGCAGGAGGCAGCACTCGCCAAGGGCCGATCTGCTCTGGAATAACAGGAATGGTCAGGCCAATCGTAAGCAGCAGGAGAAGGACCGGAGAGCGATAGTCCTGCACCAGATTCACGGCAGCGATTCCAAGCAACAGAAAAAGCGCGGTCAGATACCTGCGCCGGTTGTAGAAGAATGTACTTGCAAGAACCACAAGCAAGTTCACTCCGCCAGACAAGCCGAACTTCCATGGCGCTTGCTCGGCTAATTCCGTAGGCTGAAACCGGAACGCCAGCAAAGATCCAATGGCGAATCCGCCAATGAAGAGCAGCTTGCGCCGGTCGTTGCCGCTCATCAGCATCACGGCTATCATGAGGTCGATCGCAAAAAAAACAATTGCGGCGTCGCCTCTTATCCAATCGATCCGTGCGGTACCTCGATATAAATCTGTAAGAATTTGATTCAGCAGCCAGCCCGCCATTAATACGTAAATCCGGATTGCATCAGGCCGAAGCACTCTTCTTCTATATAAAATGAGCGCAGGGACGAAGACGCTGGCCACGAATGCCTCTGCTACGGGCAAATCGCCCACCAGATGCACGCTGAACATAGCGGTGAGCCCGATCAGCACGCTGAAAACATCTGCAAGAATAGATAGAATTGGCCTGCGGTGGGGCGCCTTATGCTGGCGCAGTCGCGGTATCCCAACCATATTCCGCGCAGCAAACCGTGTACGTTGTACCACTACGCTCATCTATTCCTGCGTCCGTTCGCCGTAGTATTCGTAATACTTGCGGCCATAGTATTCCGAATATTCTGGCGCATTGAAATCCACAACGTTGACCACTACGCCTAGTAGATGCGTGCCAGAGCGATCGAGTAGATCGATGCAGCGCTGCACCACCTGGCGCTGGGCGGTGCCGTAGCGAATGATCAATACGGAGGCGTCAACCAGCCTGCCAAGAATCGCTGCATCTGTTACGGCCAATACTGGCGGCGTATCGATAAGGATGAAGTCATATTCCGGCCGAAGTGCTGCCAGCATATCTTCCATCTGCTTTGAGCCAAGCAACTCAGAAGGCAGCGGAGGCACCGGTCCTGAGGGCATGATATGCAGGTTCGGCAGATCAGCCCACTCCATGATCGCTTCTTTCGGCTTTGCCTTGCCAGAAAGCACTGAAGAAAGACCGAGTCCCTTGCCCATCCTGAAGCGCAAATGCACAGAAGGCCGGCGCAAATCGCTATCGATAAGAAGAACTCGAGAACCATTCAGCGCAAATGTAATTGCCATGAGGGTCGACACAGAGCTCTTACCTTCTGCTGGGCGCGTGCTGGTTATGAGCAGAACCTTCGGCGGTGAACCTGGACTTGAAAGCAGGATCGAGGTGCGCATACCGCGCATCGACTCTGCGATTCTGGACCACGAAGATGACCCCTTTGCCACGGCCGACTCGCGGAATTTCGAAGGCAGCAAATCCTCTGTATCGACGGCTGGAATCGCAGCGAGCAATGGCAGTTGCAACATCTGCTCGATGTCTGTCATCGTCTTCAGATTCGTGTCCATCGCCTCCAGAACCAAGGCAATCGCAAGACTGACAATCAGGCCGAAAGCGACGCACGCGGCGTAGTTGAACATTGTCCTCGGGCTACTCGGAAAGATCGGAATATCGGCATTGTCCACGATATGGATTGAGGATGAATGCAAACCGGCCATGATGCCTGCCTCTTGCAACCGCTGCTGGAGGCCATCGTACAGCAAACGATCGGCCTCATATTCGCTGCGTGCAAACTCGAGCTGAATGGCATTCTGGCCATGACTGAAGAGGTCTTGCTCCTCTGCGTTCAGCTTGCTGCGCAGCATGTCTTCGTTGTCCTTTGCCGCCTCATATTCCTTCTGTACGCGCTGAACTTCGGCATTTTCCTGTTGTGTGTGAACGCGCTCCATTTGTTCGATCTGGATTTTGAGCGCCTTCAAAGGCGGGTACTCGGCCCCGTATGTCTGCGCCATGGAGGAATACTGGGTTTGTAACTGCGCCAATTGTTGCTTTGTCATCTGCAGCGCCGGATCGTTATATGCAGCCGCATCGATCGTATCGGGCGTGACGCCCTTCAACGACCGCATGCGCGCCTCTTTGACCATCCGATCCACTTCCGCATCGGCAAGTTCTTTTGTCAGCTCCTCCAGTGAAGACACCAAGATGCTGTCCTTCGGATCGGAGCCCACAATGCCCAGTTCGCGCTGCATGTCAATCATCTGGTTCTGGCTTTTCTGCAAGTTCTGCTTCAGGCCGCTGAGCTCCCCACTCAGCCAAGATGAGATGCGGTTCGTCGAGTTGAAATTATCCTGGAATGACCGTTCGATATAGTTATCAACCAGCGTGTTAGCCATCAGACTGGCAAGAACCGGGCTGCGCGAAACCGTGTTGATATCCAGAATGCTTGTGTGGCCGCTGCGCGTTACATTCACACTTCCCCTGAATGCCCCGACTAACATCTCCCGTTGCTGAAGATCGGAAAGATTCCAGGGATGATTCGGTTCGAATTGGACAAAATCCTGATTACGCTCCAGATGCAAGGAGTTGATAGTCTGTAGCGCGAGACTGCGGCTTTCCAGAATCTCGGTCTCCGTGTCGAGCTTTTCGGCATCATCCATCGAGAGTCCACTTGTCTGAACCTGCGAGATGCGAAATTCGTCCGATTTATCGGAAACGATCTCGATGCGTGCCGTGGCCGTATACATTCGAACCGCGGTTTTGTTAATAAAGAACGCCACGCCGATACCGGCGCACACGCCGATCGCAATAATCCAACCCCGCTTTTTGAGAAACTGCACAAGCCGACCGAAAGAGTCGCCTTCGCTGCCGATGCCAGGCTGCATCGCAATTTCCGTGTTTGCCATGGGTGGCTCTTGGCGATAAGTTCTTGTCTGATTCACAGGCCTCTGTCCTTGGGATGATGTTCAGTGCCAATCAATGCGCTGCATTGCTTATTGCGGCTCGCGATTCAGCCGCGTTTGTCAACCGCATTGCCCAATGTGGTTGCGTGCGGCGTGCGCCTCTATCAGAGTGTTTGCCCAGCGCGCCGGAGTAAATTGCCGTGATAACAGGTTGCTCGCGCGCGACATCTCATCGAGACGTGTACTACTCAGCGTGCTTACGCGCATCATCAGGTGAGCCAGACCTTGCACGTCGCGGTCGTCGAAGATGAATCCATTGAAACCGGGCTGCACCAGATGAACTGCTGCGCCGACAGTCTCTGAAGCCAGAATCACCAATCCGGCCGATGCGGCCTCATGAATGACCAGCGCCCAGGGCTCAAAGATGCTTGGCAGAATGAAACAGCCCGTCGCGGCAAGCTTCTCCGTCATCGCCTCTGGCTGTACAAATCCCTCGACACGCACTCCGGGCTGTCCTTCCAGAAGAGGACGCAGAGGACCTGCCCCGCAACATACCAGAGGCCATGGATCTGCAGCCTGCTCGTGATACAAGCGATAGGCCCGCGCCAGAATCTCGATTCCCTTGGGTGGCACTAAACGGCCCGCAAAGAGGAATGCATGCGGAACTGGCTTTCCGTCGCGCACCCGCTTCCAATGCTGTGCCTCAAATGCAGGCTGATTGCAGGAATACAAACCCCGCAAAATCTGGCTCTCCATGAAACCAAGCTTGCGTGCAAACTGCGCCTGCCGCTCTCCCGGCAGCCAGACGGCATCGGCAATCGGGCGCAGATACAGTGGCGCCGTCAGAACGCCTGCCCACTGCTTCAGAGTGCCTCGCCATGGGTTGTCCATGGTCATCACACGCCAACTGCGCCCCGCATACTCATGCGCCAATTGCCGGTATGCAGGCACATGCCATCCCACGACCACAATCACATCCGGATCGAATGAACGCAGGACGGGCACAAGCGGACCAATATCAGCCGGCGACTTCCACATAAACCTGCGCGGCATCCAGGCAAACCCGCTTTCGTCAAACGGCGCATCCTGAGTCGGCCTCATGTGGCTCACAAGCAGCTCGACACCACTATGGCTCGCCAACTCCTGCAGGCACGCGTTCATATACCCCGAGAGCGCGGTCCACAGAACAGCAACTTTCAAGTCGTATCTCCTCTGCTGCGTGCTCTAGCGGCTAGCCATGCGCCCCAGATAGCCGGTGGCGCGATAGATAAAGCGAACCGCATCGTCCGCGTGTGTCCACTCACGCCCCTGAATCTGGCGAAAGATCCGGCGGCAGTCGCTCCGGTACTGCTCATTCAGCCTGCCGGAGCCTGAAATAGAGCTTTCATGGATTCGAAATCCGCCAAGGTCCGCGTCGACATAGCCGATGCGAGCACCCTGGCTGGCCATTGTGACAAACAGCTCTCCGTCCCAGCAGGTGCGGTTTTCGAGATTGAAACCGGGAGAGCGTTTGAACGTGTGCGCGCGAAAGAACGTGGCCTGCTGCAGCCACACCGCGCCTCCGTAAAGGTAGCGCCGTACAGAAAACCCACGCGCGCGAAAGTGGCGCAGCCGGTTTCCACTGCCGTCAATCTTATGTCCGCCGCCAAAGCACATGTCGCACTCTGAATATTCATGGAAGAACTGCGCGACACGCTGCAACGCACCCGGATAGAGCACATCATCGGCATTGAGAAAGCCGTAGATCTCACCTGTGGCCAGTGCGAATCCTTTATTCAACCCATCTGCGGCTCCACGGTCAGGTTCAAAGACCACATGGGCAAGAGAAGAGATGTGATTCTGAATCAGCTCGCGGCTGCCATCGGTCGAGCCCGGATCAACCACGATATATTCAAGCTCCGGATACCCCTGTTCGAGAACAGAATTAAGGGCCTGTCGCAGATAACTCACCTGATTGAACGAAAGCGTAACGAGGCTAATTTTCATTCGTTCTTCTGTGAGCAGGCCTACTGGGCGTTTTGCGTGGTTGATACGAATCGAGCACAAATACGAATGTCACTATGCAACTCATGGATGATAGCTATAGAACAGCGTATTCGCAGCAGTGAGTGAGAAACTCACCGCGCGGTTCAGGATATCTTTTACCGTGCTCGGCGTGACATAGACGATATCGTCTTCGTGAATCTCTGGATCGGCAAGCTTCGCGCGCAACACATGATGCAGATTGACTTGCTCTGCCGTGCGTGTGCCGTCAGGTTGTTTGCGAATCAAATAAATGTGCTTGTCCGAAGTTAACGGCGTGGATCCTCCCGCGAGAGCCACAAGTTCAGACAGAGTGATCTGCTGCGATCCGCACAGCGAGTATGCGCCGGGCTTTGCTATATGACCGCCAATGTAGGCAATTCCACACGAACGCACAAGAATGCGGTCACCTGGATGGATCGGGTAATCGTAGCTGCTTGTGTTGTGCATCGTCGGGTCCCAGGCCACCTCATGTTTATCACTAGGATCATTATTGTTTGAAATTTCGATCACGCGGCCCGTATTCGCGGTCAGGCCACCTGCCGTAGCAATAATGTCGGAGAGAAGGTGCTTGCCCATCGTTGGATAAATGCCGGGAGCGCGTACTTCACCCAAAATTGTAATGCCGGTAGTAAAGCCCTCCACCGTTACCGTTACGTGGGGATCAACCATTAGTTGATTCTTTTTCAGGTCGGCCTCGATTAGCTGCGATGCTGTCTTGCTATTAAGCCCATCGACATGCACAGAACCAAGAATCGGATAGGCAATATCTCCCTGTTCGGAGACGCGCGTGGTCACGGAAAAATCTGGCGCATTAAAAACTAGGACATGCACCACCTGGCCCGGAGCAATTGGCTCGTCGGTAAGCCCCCCGATATTACCCACAGCAGCGGCTGAAACCGATGTTGGCGATGGTGCGCCCTGTGTGCTCTCTACCATGGCCGGACGTTCGCGCTGTGCGCTGGCTGGCATTGCAGACAACAACACCAGAACTGCGGCAGCCTGCAAAGCAAGACATATCCGCAGCAAACTGCGCCTGATTGCGGATTGGCTGTTCAATGCACTGAATGGATGATTCATGAATACTCCCCCAGGAGAAATTCTCTTCCGCGTGCTAGCACGCAACACCGGCGCGCATCTGCGCGCGGGCCGCATGCCTGCGAAACTCCGCGGGTTGTACGGGAATTGATTAGCGTGCGACAGCTTCCAACTGCCCCCGCGCTGCAGCATAGGTAAGCCGGATGCCTTCTTCAAGCGAAGTGTTGGCCTTCCAGCCAAGTGCGTTGATGCGGCTTACATCCAGCAGCTTGCGCGGCGTGCCATCCTGCTTTGTCGCGTCGAACACAATCTCGCACTCGTACTCGAGCACGCGCGTGATCAGCTCGGCCAGTTCTCGGATCGTCAGATCCTCGCCGGTGCCGATATTGATCAGCGGCGCTTCATCCTTCGTCAGCAGCTTTTGATACGCGGCGTCCGGCAGGCTCAGCAGATGAACGCAAGCCTCGGCCAGGTCATCGCTAAAGAGGAACTCGCGCCTTGGCGTGCCCGTTCCCCACACCACTAGCTTGCGCTCGCCGGCCTGCCGTGCCTCGATCACCTTGCGCATCAGCGCCGGCAGCACATGCGAGCCGTTGAGGTCGAAGTTGTCGCCCGGTCCGTAGAGATTCGTCGGCATCGCCGCCAGATACTGCGTGCCATGCTGCCGGTTATACGACCAGCACATCTCGATGCCCGCGATCTTCGCCAGCGCGTAAGGCCGATTGGTGGGTTCGAGCGGCCCGGTCAGCAGATACTCTTCCTTGATGGGCTGCGGCGCCAGCTTGGGATAGATGCAGCTTGAGCCCAAAAATAGCAGCCGCTTTACGCCGCCACGATAGCTCGCATCGATAACGCTGGTCTGGATCTCAAGATTGTCGCGGATGAAATCCGCGGGATACGTATCGTTGGCAAGAATGCCGCCCACCCTGGCCGCTGCCAGAAAAACATACTCGGGCCGCTCGCGCTCAAAGAAGGCGCGCACCGCGGGGCCATCCGCGAGATTCAGCTCGGCGTGCGTGCGCAGCAGCAGGTTGGTGTAGCCCCGCTGCTCCAGCCCGCGCCGGATCGCCGAGCCCACAAGCCCGCGATGCCCCGCGACAAAGATGCGGCTGTTTTTCTCCATCTCCAGTGAGTCTCCGGCCCGGCTCAGTTCTCGTGAAAGTTGAAGACCGAATAGCCATGCTTGCGCACCAGCGCGTCGCGCTCGGCGGTCTTCAGGTCCTCTTCCGTCATTTCCTTCACCAGCTCATGGAAGGTGATGCGCGGCTTCCAGCCCAGCTCGCGGCGGGCTTTGGTCGCGTCGCCCAGCAGCGTCTCTACTTCCGTAGGCCGGTAGTAGCGCGGATCGACAGCCACAATCATGTTGCCCTTCGCATCGTAACCCTTCTCGTCCATGCCAGCGCCTTCCCAGCGGATGTCCATACCGAGGTGCTTCGCCGTCAGTTCCACAAACTCGCGCACGCTGTGCTGCTCTCCGGTCGCGATCACGTAGTCGACGGGCTTCTCCTGCTGCAGCATCAGCCACTGCATCTCCACATAATCGCGCGCGTGGCCCCAGTCGCGCAGCGCATCCATGTTGCCCAGATAGAGCGCGTCCTGCAGCCCCACCTTGATGCGCGCCAGAGCCCGCGTAATCTTGCGGGTCACGAAGGTCTCGCCGCGGTTAGGCGACTCGTGGTTGAACAGAATGCCGTTGCAGGCATACATGCCATAGGCCTCGCGGTAGTTCACCGTGATCCAGTAGGCGTAGAGCTTGGCCACCGCATAAGGCGAGCGGGGATAGAAGGGCGTCTTCTCGGTCTGCGGAATCTCCTGCACCAGCCCGTACAACTCCGAGGTGGATGCCTGGTAGAAGCGCGTGCTTTTTTCGAGGCCTGCGATGCGGATCGCCTCCAGCAGCCGCAGCGTGCCCACCGCGTCGGCATTGGCCGTATACTCCGGCTCCTCGAACGAAACCTTCACGTGGCTCTGCGCGGCGAGGTTATAAATCTCGTCTGGCTTGACCTCCTGCACAATGCGGATCAGGCTGCTCGAATCCGTCAGATCGCCGTAGTGCAACATGAAGTGGCGGCCCTGCTTGTGCGGATCTTCATACAGATGATCGATGCGGTTGGTATTGAACAGCGAAGTGCGCCGCTTGATACCGTGCACCTCATAGCCCTTGGCCAGCAGCAGTTCGGCGAGATACGCACCGTCCTGGCCGGTGACGCCCGTGATGAGGGCACGCTTCATGATCCGTCTGCTCCTTGCTGCGTCCGTCGCCTGGCGGCAACGCGGGGGAAGTTCCGGAAGCGCGCGGCATGCGCGCCCGGTCTGCGTTACACGTGGGTTTCCACGAATGAGCGGAAGTAGTCGAGGCTGAGCTTCAGGCCGGTTTCGAGATCGATCTTCGGCTCCCAGCCGAACAGCCTCTTCGCCTTGCTGATGTCGGGCTGGCGCTGCAGGGGGTCGTCCGAGGGCAGCGGTGCAAAGATGATCTTGCTCTTCGAGCCGGTCACGCGAATCACGGCCTTGGCGCAGTCCAGAATCGTCCACTCGTTGGGATTGCCCACATTCACGGGCATATGCTCGTCTGTGCCGGCCAGCCCCAGAATGCCTTCAATCTCGTCAGTCACATAGCAGAAACTGCGCGTCTGCGAGCCGTCGCCGTAGACCGTGATGTCGTCGCCGCGCAGCGCCTGGATCATGAAGTTGGAGATCACGCGCCCATCGTCGCGCTGCAGTCGCGGCCCATAGGTGTTGAAGATGCGCACCAGCCGCGTATCCACGCCGTAGTAGCGGTGGTAGGCCATGGTCATCGCCTCGCTGAAGCGCTTGGCCTCGTCGTACACCGAGCGCTGCCCCACCGGATTCACATTGCCCCAGTAGTCCTCGGTCTGCGGATGCACGGTGGGATCGCCGTAGCACTCCGAGGTGGAGGCGTGCAGAAACTTCGCGCTGTATTTGCGCGCAATCTCCAGCATGGTGCGCGTGCCCAGCGAGCCCGCCATCAGCGTCTCCACGCCAATCCGCGCATAGTCCATGGGGCTGGCGGGCGAGGCAAAGTTGAACACATAATCGACCGGGCCCGGATCGAAGGGGAGGCAGATGTCATGCTCGATCAGCTCGAAGCGCGGCTCGCGCTCCAGGTGCTTCACGTTTGCCCTGGACCCCGTGCACAGGTTGTCGACGCCAACAACGGAGTTGCCTTCCGCCAGCAAAGCATCGGTCAGATAGGAGCCCAGAAAACCGGCGGCTCCTGAAACAAGTACACGCATCGATTCAATACTCCCTTCGCACCATCCAGCGCTGTTCTGCGGCGCTGGAACAGTCCTGCGGTTCCGATCAGATTGCCCTGTGCTTGTGATCAGACTCGCTCTCTTCAATACCGGCAAGGCCCGCTGACATCCCGCATCCGCCTTGCCGTCCGGCGCGGGTTACGTGCTTTACGTCTATACCTCGGTGCGCACCTTGGCCTGCGGATGCCGCGTGACCGCCACCGGCCCTGCCGGATGCGAGAGTCCCGGCCTCCCCACGCTCAGGTACGTGAATCCGTGCTTCGCCATGACCGCAGGATCATACAGATTCCGTCCGTCGATCACAATTGGATAGCGCAGCGTCTCGTGCAGCCGGACCAGGTCCAGCTCGGCAAACTCCTGCCAGTCATTCAGAATCAGCAGCACGTCGGCATCCTGCGCGGCAATGTAGGGATCGTCCACGTAGCGCATCTGCGGTCCGGAAGGCAGAACCTCCTGCGTGCGCAGCGACGCCGCCGGATCATACGCGCTCACATTGCAGCCCTCTTCCACCAGCCGCCTCACAATGTCCAGCGCCGGTGACTCGCGAATATCGTCCGTGCCGCCCTTGAACGCCAGGCCCAGCACGCCGATCTTCTTGCCGCGGAAGGTCCACAGCGCCGAGCGAATCTTCTGGAAGAAGCGCAGCTTCTGCTCCTCGTTGATCTTCTCCACCTCGCGCAGCAGGCCAAAGTCCACGCCTACCGTGTCGGCCACGTGGCGAAACGCGGCCACGTCCTTGGGGAAGCAGGAGCCGCCGTAGCCCACGCCGGCGCGCAGAAACTTGTTGCCGATGCGCGTGTCCATGCCCATGCCGCGCGCCACTTCTTCCACGTCGGCGCCGGCCGCTTCGCACACATTGGCCACGGCATTGATGAAGGAGATCTTGGTCGCCAGAAAGGCATTCGAGGCGTGCTTGATGATCTCGGCCGCTTTGGTTGAAGTCTGCAGAAGCGCCGGAGGATTCTGCTCGCTGCAGGGGCCGGGCACCGCATTGGTCGAGGTGAAATAGGAGCCATCGGTCAGCGGCGCATACAGGTTTGCCAGCAGCCGCGAGGCCCGCTCCGTGGCCGCGCCGATCACGATGCGGTCGGCATGCAGAAAGTCAACGACCGCCGTGCCCTCGCGCAGGAACTCGGGGTTCGAGGCCACGTCGAACATCTCCCGCGGCACCCCGTTCCGCTCGATCACCCGGCGAATCCACTCATTCGTGTATACCGGCACAGTGCTTTTTTCCACGATCACCTTATAGGAGTCGATGGACCGCGCCACTTCGCTGGCCACCGCATCCACATAAGAGAGGTCCGCGCTGCCTGTGCTGCTCTGCGGCGTGCCCACGGCGATGAAGATCGACTCAGCCGCCTGGGCGGCCGCGCGCAGGTCGGTCGTAAACTCCAGCCGGTGGCCGCGATGCCGCTCCAGAAGCTCCGGCAGATACTCCTCGTGGATCGGGATGCCGCCGGCACTGAGGGTGCGAATCTTGGCCTCGTCGTTGTCCACGCAGATCACCCGGTGGCCGATTTCGGCAAAGCACGCCGAGGCCACCAGACCCACGTAACCCGACCCAACGACGGCGATGGTACCCGCTTGAGAGCCATTATCTGCCATGCAATCTTTCCTTTACGTCCTTTTATGCCCTGCTCGTTTCCGGTCCGAACGCCGCCGCTGATCCCTAAGACTCAACAGGTAGACGGCTCCTGTAGCGCCATAGTAAAGGCACAAGCCGCGGCGCGGATAGATAACGAGGGACATATCTCTTTGGTGAGGACAGGCAACGAAAAAGCCATCCGAGGTAAAATCGGTCGGCCCAATCCGGGATATGCACCTGATCACCGCTTAAGAATGCGATGGCTGCTCCGATGCAATGGATGGCTGGCCGGTAACCCAGCTTCCGTTTCAGGTAGTAGCCCAGCCGCTCCTGAGTGCCTCCGCCGATCGTCAGCACCACGTTCCGGGGCCGCAGCCGGTCGAGTGTAGCCACCAGCGCTTCATCCTCAATCGTCTCGCCATACATTGGAGCCATGTACACGCACTCCAGAGGAACCGTGATGCCATCGGCGGCAAGCCATTCCAGGTTGGTGCGCGCGCTGGCCGGTCCGGCCATCACCCACAGCGTCGCGCCCGGCTCCCGCACCTCGGGCAAAGCCAGCAGGGCGCGCAGGTAGCGCAGGCCGGAGAGCCGCTGCACCGAGTCGCCTTCGATCAGATTCCAGACCATCACCATGAAGGCCGAATCCGTGATCGCGAGGTCAGCATGGATGAGCGCTTCGCGATAGGAGGAATTCGTCGCAATATCCTTGAGGGCCGGGGCCGCGGGCACCACCAGCAGCCCGCCGCCGGCCATGCGCTCAATTGCGCCGGCCGCGTCCCCGACATAGAACTGCACTCCCAGGATCTGACGCACATCTTCGGCTTTGGTCATGGCCGCTCTCTCCGCCATCGTCCCGCGCTCCCGGCTCGCCGCGGCGCTCAGGCCCTGGCAACCGCCAGCATCTCTTTCTCGATCCACATGTAGGTCTTTTCCATGCCGTCATGCAGGCGGATCGAGGGCTCCCAGCCCAGATACCCGCGGATCTTCGTGTTGTCGCTGTTGCGGCCGTTCACGCCCTTGGGCGCACCCAGGTTGTACTTCCGCTTCAGCTTCACGCCGGCAATGTCCTCCACGATGTCGACCAGTTGATTGATAGTCACCAGTTCGCTCGAACCCAGGTTGATCGGCTCGCGAATATCGCTTTCGAGAATGGCGCGGGTGCCCTTCAGACAGTCGTCGATATACATGAAGCTGCGCGTCTGGTTGCCGTCGCCCCAGATCTCGATCTCATGCGTGCCGGAGTGCTTGGCCTCCAGCACCTTGCGGCAGATAGCCGCCGGAGCCTTTTCGCGGCCTCCATTCCATGTTCCAAATGGGCCGTAGACATTGTGGTAGCGCGCCACCCGGCACTGCAGCCCGAAGTCCTCTTCGAAGTGGCGGCACATGCGCTCGCTGAAGAGCTTCTCCCAGCCGTAGCCATCCTCGGGCAGCGCCGGATACGCATCCTCTTCCTTCAGGGGCGTTACATGCGCATCCTTCTGCTTGTCGCCGTTGTAAACGCAGGCCGAGGACGAGTAGAAGAACCGCTTCACGCCCGCCTCGCGAGAGGCCATGAGCATATGCGTGGTGGTGAGCACGCTCAGCATGCACAGCGCCTTGTTGTTCTCAATGAACCCCATGCCCCCCATATCGCAGGCAAGCTGAATCACCACGCTCGCGCCCTCGGCGGAACGGATGCAGTTCTCCTTGTCCTTCAGGTCCAGCACCAGGTTTTCTACCCCCGGCGCCACCTGATACCACTCCTCAACCGGCTTGATATCCACCGAGCGCACCACGTCCACGCCGTCGGCCAGCAGATTCTGCACCAGGTGGCCGCCGATAAAGCCGCCGCCGCCGCACACCACTACTTTTTCGCCTTTCAGGTTCATCGCTGCGATTCCTTTCCCCTTGGCCCTGCCTGTCTCACTGCATCGCCGGCTCGCCGGCGCGTTCCTTTTATGCGCTCGCGTCCGCTGCCAGCCCGCCTGCCATCGGCTCTCCGAGGCAAAACTCCGCATAGGCGTCGAACAGCGCATGCGCTCCGGCCGCATCGTCCAGAAACACCCTGCGCAGCGGCCCGCGGCTCAAAATGATTGCCAGCAAAGTCAACACCAGCGTCTTGGCGTTGGCTGACCGCACCTCGCCGTTGTCGATCCACGGCTGCAGATAGCGCGCGACAACCTCCACAAGCTGGCCCAGGTGTCTGCGCATCAACGGGTCCAGATCCTCGCTCAGCTCCAGCACGCTGAACCCCAGCAGGCGCAAAAGCTGCGGCTGTTGCGCCAGGGCCGTCGCAATCAGCTCGAAGGTGGCCGTCAGCGCTCCGCGTCCGCTGCGGGCCTCGGCCAGCCGCGTCAGCAGGTCGCCGCGCAGGTGCACCCGCTGCAGTTCTGCGCTCAGCACCGCCACATAGAGATCCCTCTTGCGCGGAAAGTGCCGGTAGATGGTGACTTCGTTCACCTCGGCCGCCGCCGCAATCTCCCGGGTGCTCACGCCGTTGTACCCGAACTGGGCAAACAGGGACGCCGCCGTCGCCAGAATGCGCTCCTCTGCACCACCCCGTGTTGAACCCGCTGTGCCTGCCATGAAGAGTTCCTGCCGTCCTGGGCGAACGGTAGCCGGAAAAAGGAAGAACGGAGAAAACGGGCGGGGAGATAGATCGGAGCCCCAAGAGCCCCGGCCGTCGTGGAAGAAAAGTAGAAAAGAAGATGCGCCCGTCTTTCGGGCCTGCGTCAGGCGTGCTGCAGATGCAGCCGGCCGGCAAAGCGCGTGTCCCGCTCCGCCGCGGTCAGCAGCTCGAGGTCTGCCTCGTCGATCTCCACCGCCACGCTCTGCATGATCTGCTCGATGGTGAGCACCACGCGGAAGCCGCTCTTTTTGCGGCTCACGATGCCCCGCATCCCGGCAAAGGCTCCAGCGCGGATGCGCACCTGCTGCCCGGCGGTCAGCAGCGGATGCGGCTCAACCCGTCCGTCACGCGCGCCCTGCCGCAGCGCCTCTACCGCCGCCTCGGCCAGCGGAGCAGGCTCGCCGCCCGTGCCGCCCACAATCGCCAGCGCTCCAGGCGTGCTCAGCACACGCACCCGCTCCATGCGGCCAATGCGGACAAAGATGTAGCAGGGAAAAAGCGGCAGCTCCAGCGCGACCTTCGAACCATCCCGCCACTTGCGCTGCGCGGTATAGAGCGGCAGGTAGTGCTCCACCTCACGCTGCGCCAGATGCTGGGCAACGCGCTTCTCATGGCGGCAGGTGGTGTAGACGGCGTACCAGCGGCGGTCCGCAGCCTCCGCTTCCGGGGAGGTGACGCCGGCAGGCGACGGATTTGGGAGGGGGATTCCCTGGGATGAAAGCAAAGCTTCGCTATCCTCGCTTGGATGGGCGCTCCGAGCAGGTGATTCGAACTCACTCATCATCGACTCCACACTGCGAACCAGACACGAATGAAAGTAAGTGCTTCCATCCATAGCCGCGCGGCAGAGTCCGTCGAGCAATTGGTGTCCCCACTATAGCAGTGGTTGGAGATTTCTCAATAAAAATCGATAATTACCAAAGGTAACTTCTGTGGAAACTCTAATCTAATGCATGCAAGCGCTTGCACGTCATCACGATAGGCCCCTTGCCGCCGGGCGGCTGCCGCCCTGTGGTACCCTCAACCCAGAGCCGCGCCGTGCCCCTGCCCCGCATCTACATGGACGCAAATGCCACCACTCCGTTGACCGCGGAGGTAGTGGACGCCATGCGCCCTTACTGGATCGAGCACTTCGGCAACGCCTCGTCGATCCATCTGCACGGCCAGCAGGCCCGCATCGCCGTGGACCATGCCCGCGAGATCCTCGCGGAGCTCTTCCACTGTCACGAGGCCGAAGTGGTCTTCAACTCCGGCGGCACTGAGGGTGATAACACGGCTCTCTTTGGCTTGTTGCGCCCCGGCGACCATCTCATCACCACGGCCATCGAGCACTCCGCCGTACTGCAGGCTGCCCAGCGGCTGGCCGAGCGCGGCGTCGAAGTCACTTATGTCGCTCCCGAGCCCAGCGGCCTCATCGCTCCGGCGGCCATCGAGGCAGCTCTGCGGCCGAATACCCGGCTCATCAGCGTGATGCTGGCCAACAACGAGACCGGCGTGCTGCAGCCGGTCGAGGAGATCGGCCGCATCGCCGCCAGCACAGGCGTGTTCTTTCATATTGACGCGGTGCAGGGCGCGAGCAAGATTCCGCTGGATGTGAAGCGCTTCGGCTGCCACCTGCTCTCCATCAGCGCGCACAAGATGCACGGCCCCAAGGGCACGGGCGCCATGTTCGTCCGCCGCGGCACGCCTGTCGAGTCGCTGATTGTGGGCGGAAGCCACGAGCGCCGCCGCCGCGCCGGCACGGAGAATGTGGCCGGCATTGTGGGATTGGCCAGAGCCGCCGAGCTGGCCATGCACGCCCTCGCCGACGGCACCATGGACAGACTCGCCTCCCTGCGCGACCGGCTCGAAGCCGGCATTCTGGCGCTGCCCGGCACCGGCCTGAATGGAGCTCTTCCGGATGGGACCCCGGCTCCACGCGCGGCGAACACCACCAATATCTGGTTCGACAACCTGGAAGGCGAGGCGCTGGTCATCGCGCTCGACCTGAAAGGCGTTGCCGTCTCCGGCGGCTCGGCCTGCCACTCCGGCGCCACCGAGCCCAGCCATGTGCTGATGGCCATGGGCCTGGACAAGACCCGCGCGCGGGCCAGCCTGCGCTTCAGCCTGCTCAAGACCGCCACCGAGGCGGATGTGGACTACGTGCTGCGCGTCGTGCCGGAAACCGTGCAGAATCTGCGGGCAATCTCTCCCGTTGCCGCAGGCACGCTGGGCTGAACGGCCGCTCTCCCCGCCTGCCCTCAAGAGCAGATGCAACTTCGCACTCCTGACGCGGCGCTGCCGGTTGGGTCGTGGACAGTTTGCGAATAGCCGCTCACTTTGTCAGCCGAGAGTCAGAGCGGTGTCCATGGATAAAGAGAATCCGCTATCATCCTGATCGATTTGCGGATCGATTTGCGCAGCTTCGCCAGTCCATTCAAACCGGCGATTTCCGCAGCGCTGACGCCGCCGAGCCAAGGAGATTGACATGAGCGTGCAGGAACAGATCAAGACATATCTTGCCAGCCACCCGGAACCGAAACGCAGCGAGATGCAGGAGCTGCATCGCATGGTTTTGACGCTGATGCCGGCATGCAAACTGTGGTTCCTGGATGGAAAGGACGAGAAGGGAAAAGTCGTTTCCAACCCGAACATCGGATATGGATCGCAGACCATGCAATATGCCAATGGAAAGACCAGGGAGTTCTACCAGATCGGCATCAGTGCGAATACGTCGGGCATTTCTGTCTACATCATGGGAATCGAGGACAAGAAGTATCTGGCGCAGACGTTTGGGCAGCAACTCGGCAAGGCGAGCGTGACGGGATATTGCATCAAGTTCAAGAAGCTGGCTGACATCAAAGTCGATGTGCTCAAAGCGGCGATTCAAGCTGGCATTGAGCAGTCCGGCGGGCAAGGCTGATTTCGGCGGCATGGGGAAAGTGGTTGCGCGGGCTGGCTCTTGATGGGGTGGTTAGCCTCCACGGTCCCTCCGCCACGGCGGACGAGGGACCGTGGGCAACCCTCATTTGTGACTGGGTTAAAACAGTGAAACCGGGGACGCCCGCCCCAGGTTCATGGCGGAAATGGATAGTTGACGAGTTCCCATTCCCAGGCTCTCGTCCCGCCCTCTGCGTTCGGAATGTAACAAGATGGAGGGTAGATCGTTTGATCTCGATTGATTGTGAAGATGTTTAGTAAGAGGTTACGTCTCTCATCGTGCAGGTCGAACGAGTAACTGTACTGCGCCGCATACATTACGGCCACCGCACCGACGGCATGAACTGCTCTTTGTAGCGTTGCGACGTCGAGATGTTCCTCTCGGTTATGTTTCGTCCGGTTGTAAGCGTCATACCAGTCGAGAGATTGGGTCGGTGACTGAGCGCTCCAGTCTTTGAAGGGGAAGAAGCACGGAAAGCCGGTGTAGGACCTAAGCGTCAACGAAAAACTGTCTAGCAGCATCGGTGCACGCAGCTTGACGTAATCGGCCGTCGTCATGCGCGGCTTTGCGTACCCATTGGCTTTGAGGATAGCCGCCCAGGACGCCTCGACTTCCATGGCCGACAGGAGCAACAGCTCCCGTACCTTGTGCCCGTAGCTTTCGAGATTTTTCTGGGTGGGCTCGATTGTCTCGAACACATCCTGCATCTTCATCAGCAGAAGCTTCAGCGCGACAAACGATTGTGTCATCGACTTCATGTCCATCGCCTGGCTTAAGTTTCCGGCTATGTTGAAAGGCAGCGAAATTCTCTTGTAGGCCGTTCCCGGTTTATAGTCGGACTCCACCGGTTCCCGGTCATGGAAAAGCGTCGCGATCCACTCTTTCAACGCGCCGATATCTTGCTGCTCTATCGGCACGGCAAGCGCTGCGCCGCCGTAGGCAACTCCTGAGTACCACCACCGACCGGCGGAGAAAAATGCAACCCCATACGGGAATTGATGGATAGGTGGCGTAAGCGAATTCTCACGAACGAGATTCCGAAAATATACTGTGAATGTCATTCGTTACTCATGATAGTCCCGGTTGTTCAAACCACCCCACTCTCCAAAGGCAGGTGGCGTGGTCATCTAAGGTGGGCTACTCTACCGAGCATGAAAGCCGTACTGGGCCACGTTCATCGCGCTTTTTGCGATGAGCGGGACGGGCGACTCACCTGCGGCTCATTCTACGACGATCTGTCGGCCCACTCCGGCCGCCGAACCCGACAGGCGAGAGCCTAAACGCCGATCAATCCTGATATACGGGCTTCAGTCCTATGATCCTCTATATGAGGTCAAATTACGCATTATCGCGAGTTACTCATCGACAGGCAGGTGATAATAAGTCGGCTTATGGGAAGTGATCCGTTGCCTGCGAAGGACGATCAGCCGGAAACAATGCGATGCGCGCGAACGGGTGGTGGATCGGTTTGCACTCCCATTCCTCAGGGGCTAAAACCCGCTGATTTTGCAGGGCTTATCGGCCCGACTGAAGTCGTGCCCTTTCAAAGCGACGGCAAACGGCCCACTTCTCTCGCCTGCGGCAAAACTGCTGCGGCTCTACAATAGATAGAGAGCCATGACGCAGACCGAAACCATCGCCGTTGCCATGTCCGGAGGGGTGGACTCCTCGACGGTGGCGGCGCTGCTCGCCCAGGAGGGCGCATCGGTGGTGGGCCTGACGCTGCAGCTCTGGGATCAGACCCGGCTCGCCGGCAAGCACGGCATTCCCGAGGCGCCCAAGGCCGGCCGCTGCTGCAGCCTGGACGATGTGTACGACGCGCGGCGTGTCGCCAACCACCTCGGCATCCCCTACTACGTCGTGAACCAGGAGGAGCGGTTCGAGCAGGACGTGGTGCGCCCCTTTGTGGCCGAGTACCTGGCCGGGCGCACGCCCATTCCCTGCTCGCTGTGCAACAACCACCTGAAGTTCGATCAGTTGCTGAAGACGGCGCGCTCGATCGGAGCCAGCCGCATTGCCACGGGCCATTACGCGATCAACGAATATGACCCTGCGCGCGGCCGCTGGATTCTGAAGCGCCCGGCCGACCGCGCCAAGGACCAGACCTACTTCCTCTTCGGCCTTACGCAGGAGCAGCTCGCGCATACGCTCTTCCCGCTGGGCAGCCTGACCAAGACGGAGACCCGTGCGGCGGCCCGCGAGCGCGGGCTGGCGCTGGCCGAGAAGCCCGACTCGCAGGAGATTTGCTTCATCCCCGGCGGCGACTACAAGCAGTTCCTCACCGCCTATCTCGAGGAGCAGGGCGAGGCCATGCCGGACTCGGCGGGCGAGCTGGTGGCATCTTCGGGCGAGGTGATCGGGCGGCATGAGGGCATCACCGGCTTCACCGTGGGCCAGCGCAAGGGGCTGGGCGTGGCTTCGCCCACGCCGCTGTACGTGCTGCAGATTGATCCGGCAAGCCATCGCGTCACCGTGGGCGCGGACGTCGAGTTGGCCACGCGGCACCTGCGCGCGGGGCGGCTCAACTGGATTTCGATTCCCGCGCTGACCGCGCCGATGCGGGTGCAGATCAAGATTCGCCACCGGCATGAGCCCGCCTGGGCCACGCTGGAGCCCGCACCTGCTTCTGGAGCGGGCTCACAGCCCGGCGAGGCGCATGCTGAAGTGCGCGCAGTTTTTGACGAAGCACAGAGGGCTGTGACGCCCGGCCAGTCGGCAGTCTTCTACGATGGCGACGAGGTTGTCGGCGGCGGCTGGATTATTTAGCCGCGCCTATCCGCCTCATTCCTCTCCGCAGCCGCTCCGGCACAGTGTTCTCGTCTCGGCGCTGCATGGCCTGTATGCTTGCAGGTATCCGGCGCGTCCGCGCCATCCCCTCGGAGCATGCACAGTGACCGCAGATGAAGCCATACACCTCGCGCAGGAGTGGATTGCCGCGTGGAACGCTCACGACCTCGACCGCATCCTGGACCACTACGACGATGCCGTCGAGATCACCTCGCCCGCCGCGGCGCGGCTGCTGGGCCTGCCGCATGGCAGGGTCACGGGCAAGGCCAGCCTGCGCGCCTACTTTGAGAAGGGCCTGGCCGCCTTTCCCGAGCTGCGCTTCAGCCTCCGGGATGTGCTCTGGGGCATCAGCAGCATCGTGCTCTACTACACCAACCAGAGAGGCACGCACACCGCTGAGTTCATGGAACTTGCCCCCTCCGGCAAGGTGGTGCGCGTGGTGGCCAACTACAGCGCCTGAGGGCGCGGCAGCCGCTGAAAAACCCTTTTACCGCGCAGCCTGCCCTCAGGCTGTATACTGGCTCGGCACTTCGACCAGGGAGAGATTTCGATGCCTGAGAAAACGTTTGCCCGAGCAGCCGCTCTCGCCGCCTGCCTTGCGGCCGCCGCAGCCTGCGCCCAGAACGCCCCCGTCACCCTCACCATCCACGCCAGCCAGCCCACCCATGCCGTCAGCCCCGCGCTCTACGGTCTGATGACCGAGGAGATCAACTACTCCTACGACGGAGGGCTCTATGCCGAGATGGTGCGCAACCGCACCTTCCGCGGCGACTGGTCCGGCACGCCTTACTGGTACCTGGTGGAGCAGGGCGAGGCCGTGGCAAGGATGGAGACCGACAAGAGCACCGGCCCCAGCGCGGCCCTGCCCGCGAGCATGCGCCTGGACGTGGAGAAGGCCGACACACACAGCCCTGCCGGCGTGCTCAACGTGGGCTTCTGGGGGTTCTCGCTCCGGCCAGACACCGAGTACAAGGGCTCTTTCTACGCGAAGGACGCCGGCGATGTTGGCCCGGTGACCATCAGCCTGGTGAGCGACAACACCGGCAAGGCCCTTGCCACCACCACCGTCTCCGGCGTTGGCGCGGAATGGGCGCAGCACACCTTTACGCTCAAGACCAGCGCAATCGAGCCGTCCTCATCGAATCACCTCGAGCTGACGGTCACCCATCCCGGCACGCTCTGGCTCAACCTCGTCTCGCTCTTCCCGCCCACTTATCATGGCCGCGCCAACGGCAACCGCATCGACCTGATGGAGAAGCTCGCCGCCATGCACCCGGCGTTCCTGCGTTTCCCCGGCGGCAACTACCTTGAGGGCGATACCATCAAGGAGCGCTTCGAGTGGAAGAAGACGATCGGCCCGCTCGTGGACCGGCCCACGCACCCCAGCCCGTGGATGTATCACTCCTCCGACGGCATGGGGCTGCTTGAGTTTCTGGAGTGGTGCGAAGACCTGCACATGAATCCGGTGCTTGCCGTCTATGCCGGGTACTCGCTGCATGGCGAGCACGTGGACCCCGGCCCCGCTCTTGAGCCCTACGTGCAGGACGCTCTCGACGAGATCGAGTATGTGACCGGTTCCACCAGCACCAAATGGGGCGCCGAGCGCGCGAAGGACGGCCATCCCGCGCCCTTCAAGCTCACCTACGTCGAGATTGGCAACGAGGACTGGTTCGACAAGTCCGGCAGCTACGACGGACGCTACGCGCAGTTCTCCGAGGCCATCAAGGCGAAGTATCCCGGCCTGCAGCTTATCGCCACCGCGCCCATCAAGAGCGTCAAGCCCGATGTGCTGGATGAGCACTTCTATGTGCGCGCAACGACCAACTTCCACGACGCGACTCACTACGACAAGACCGACCGCAACGGCCCGAAAATCTTTGTGGGCGAGTGGGCCACGCGCGAGGGGCTGCCCACGCCGGACTTTGGCGCGGCGCTCGGCGACTCGGCGTGGATGACCGGCCTCGAGCGCAACAGCGACATCGTGGTGATGGCCTCGTATGCGCCGCTGCTGGTCCGCGTCGACCCCGGCGGCATGCAGTGGGAGACCGACCTGATTGGCTACAACGGCCTCACCAGCTATGGCTCGCCCTCATATTACGCGCAAGTGCTGTTTGCCCAGTATCTCGGCGACCATGTGCTGGCGTCGAGCACGGAAGGCGCGGGCGGCAAATTCTTCTACTCCATCACCGCCAGCGCTGCGAAGAAGAAGCTCTACCTCAAGCTGGTCAATGCTTCGTCCGACCCGCAGCAGGTGGACCTGAACATCGACGGCGCAAAGCTCGCGCCTACCGCGAAGGTGGAGAGCCTGACCGCGACCAACCCCGAGGAGACCAACTCCATCGACGCACCCAACCGCATTGTGCCGGCCTCCTCAGAACTGCACGACGTGAGCGGCAAATTCCACCACACCCTGCCGCCCTATACGATCCAGGTGATCGCGTTCGACGAGCAGTAAACCGCAAACGCAGCAAGGGCCGGGACGCACATGCGCCCCAGTCCTTTTCTTTTACTTGTGCCGAATTAAAAGATGCCCCAACATTCATTGAGAGCAATGAGTTACGATGCGTCATGCGATTCTTCTTCTCGGTGCTAGTGCTTAGCTTCTGCGCATGTGCTGTATTTTGTGACGCGCAAACTGCAATCAATAATGCGACGTTTCTCAAGGAAGCCCGCGCTAAATATGATGCTCCCTTTGACAGAAATCTCCAATCTTTCAGTTGCTCAGTAGAGTTCAATTGGAAACAACACTTCAAAGAGGTTGTACGACTCGGCGACGAAGGAACGGATGAAGAGATCGCCAAATTCATTCAGCCTATTCACAATCGTGTCACTGTCACTCGACAGAATGCTGCAGTGTCATCCGGGATGACAGAAGATGAGGAGCACAAGCTCCCCCATGGAGGCATGGCGGAGGGCCTTCTTGAACATGCAGTGCAGTTCAGCTTGAATAGCTGGTTGGTTGCGAGTAATAACGCAATGCTTCCGCCAGAGAGTACGCTCGTTCACATTGAACCATCATCTTCAGGCTACAGGCTCGAATTTAAGGTCCAGACGTTTGATGTGGAGATGGTGTTCGACCACGATATGAGCCTCCTGAGCGAAGGAGCAAAGGGTTCCGCTTCCGAGCGACGCGAAACAGATTTCCGTCCTGGCCCGCAGGGCTTTCTCATGACCACCTACAGGATGGGCGAGGATGGAGATTTTCGGCCCGGCAATCGAATCATCCTCAGTTATACCTATCAAAGCGTTGGCGGGTTTCAATTACCCGAACAAGTTTCGATCAATCGCGAGAGCCACCATGAGGGCTGGCACTACAAGTTAGCCAACTGCACAGTGGAAGCGACGAAATAATTTCGTTTTGCGGAGCCGGCTTGGCTTCAGTAACTACTGCCTCATGGCCCAGGCAAG
>DASZRQ010000191.1:0-22418 GCA_035549115.1 Occallatibacter sp.
CGAGGACTATAGCTCCAACCTGGAATACAACGGCCTCGCTGCGCAGGGCATCGGTGTCATGCAGCTCTCCAATGCCAACGCGCTCGACGTGGACCGCCAGGCCAAGGCCGCACTCAAGGAGCTGTCGAAGAGCTTTCCTCCGGGCCTCGAATACGTCATCGCCTTTGACTCGACCACGGTCGTCGGCGACTCGATTCATGAGGTCATGACGACTCTGGCCGAGGCCATCGCCATCGTCGTTATCGTCATCTTCCTCTTCCTGCTCGACTGGCGCGCCACCATCATCCCCGCCGTCACCATCCCGGTGTCGCTTGTCGGTACCTTTGCCTTTATCAAGCTCTTCGGCTTCTCCATCAATACGCTGACCCTCTTCGGCATCACCTTGGCCACGGGCCTTGTCGTCGACGACGCGATCGTCGTCATCGAAAATGTCCAGCGCCACATCGCCGCCGAGCACTGCGACCCGCACAAAGCCACATCCGAGGCCATGGGCGAAGTGACCAGCGCGGTCATCGCTACGTCGCTTGTACTCATTGCCGTCTTCGTGCCGGTGTCGTTTTTCCCTGGCACAACCGGCATTCTCTACCGGCAGTTCTCGCTGACCATCGCGTTCTCCATCGCCATCTCGGCCTTCAACGCGCTCACGCTTTCGCCCGCGCTCTCCGCGCTCTTCCTGCGCGGCGAGGAAGCCCGCCCTCACCAGCTCGACTTCCTCCACATCGCACCCGTCTCGAAAGCCTTTGCCGGCTTCGTCCACGGCACGGATGCCTCCATCAACTGGATGGCGAAGACTTATGCGCGTATCATTCACAGCGCGCTGCAGCTTCGCTACATTCTTTTGCTGGTCTTCTTCGGTGGCCTTGCCGCCACCGTCTGGGTCTACCGCAGCGTACCCACCGGCTTCATCCCTCAGGAAGATCAGGGCTTCCTCATCGGCATCGTGCAGGCGCCTCCGGGCTCCTCTCTTGCCTATACCAGCAGGCTCGCAGAGCGCGCCCAGGCCATCATCGGAATGAACAAGGACATCGCCGGAGCATTCTCCGTCATGGGCTTCAGCTTCAGCGGCGGCGCGTCGAACCAGGGCCTCATGTTCATCGCTACCAAGCCTGCCGATGAGCGCCGCGGCAAGGGCCACTCGGCTGCGGACATCGTCGCCGATCTCTCGCCCAAGCTGCAGTCGCTCATGTTCTCGCCCGATGGCGGTCTCGTCGCGCTCGTGCAGCCGCCCGCCGTTCAGGGCGTCGGCAGCTACGGCGGCTTCCAGTTCATGCTGCAGGACTCCGGCAACAACACCCTCACGGATCTCGACCGCGTCGCGCACCAGATCGTTGGCGCCAGCCGCGCGCGCAAGGATCTCACCGGCCTCATCACCACCTTCTCCGCCAATGACCCGCAGGTGCTTGTCACCATCGATCGCGAGAAGGCCAAGGCCATGAACATCCCGCTCTCGCAGATCACCACGGCCCTCGGCGTCTTCATGGGTTCGCAGTACGTCAACGACTTCGACTTCAACAACCGTACCTATCGTGTCTACGTGCAGGCCGATCAGGCCTTCCGTATGAACGAGGACAATCTGCACAGTTACTACGTGCGCTCGGACTCCGGGCAGATGGTGCCCCTCGACAACCTTGTCTCCGTCGAGGAGAGCTCCGGCCCGCCTGTCATCTCGCATTACAATCTCTTCCGCGCGGTCGAAATCGACGGCTCGCCCGCGCCTGGCTATAGCTCGGGGCAGGGCATTGCCAGCATGGAAAGCCTCGCCAGGCAGATGATGATGCCCGGCATGCGCTATGAGTGGACGGGCCTGACTCTCGACGAAATCGAATCCAGTGGCAAGGCCATCATCATCTTCGGCCTCGGATTGCTCGTCGTGTACCTCACGCTCTCCGCGCAGTACGAGAGCTTCGCGCTGCCCTTCATCATCCTGTTGGCCGTGCCCATGGCCGTACTCGGCGCGCTGGGCCTCATCGCGTTGCGCGGCCTCGTCAACGATGTCTATTGTCAGATCGGTCTGGTCATGCTCATCGGTCTCTCGGCCAAAAACTCGATTCTGATCGTCGAGTTCGCCGAGCAGCTCCGTCGCAAGGGCCGCTCCATCGCCGAGGCTGCAATTGAGGCCGCGGAGTTGCGCCTCCGTCCGATTCTCATGACCTCGTTTGCCTTCATCCTCGGCGTCCTGCCCCTCTACTTCGCCACCGGCGCGGGCGCGCTCGGCCGCCGTTCGGTCGGCACCACCATCGTGGGCGGCATGCTGTTCTCCACGGTGCTCAACCTCATCTTCATTCCCGTGCTCTATGTGTTGTTGAGCCGCATCCTCAAGCACACCCCGCCGCCCGCGACGGAAGAAGCCGCGCACGCCTGATCGGGATCGCTCACTGCTTCGCGCGGTGAGCGATCACCATATCCCTGATGCGCGCGTATACTTCGCCCGTCACCACGCCGCGGTCAATGAGCTCGTTCTTCGCGCGATAGGGCCTGAAGCGCACAATGCGCTCAGCCCACGTGCGCGTCATTCCCGGCAGCGTCATCAGCTCATCCAGGCTCGCATGGTTCAGGTCAATCAGCGAGCCCTTCGCGGATGCCCACAGGCGCGGGGTCAGCACGCTCGCACAAATTGTCATCACAATACTTGTTGCGAATTGCCGCCGGGTCAGCACCGCACCATTCTGCACGCCATCTGCGCGCCCGGCAAGAGTACGCAGGAATCTGCAGCAGGTTCTCAGCGCGCTCCGCTCCTGTCACAATAGACCCATGGCTACCTCCCCGGCCCCCAGCGCTGCCGCCAAACCTGCCCGCTCTCCGGTCTTCAGCAAGCCGCGTCTCGTTGCGCTGCTGGTGCTGGCGGCGCTCTTTGTCGTGTGCGTCGTCTTTTCCTGGACATCCTCCTCGCCTTTCAGCGCGACACGGGGTTCCGGCTTCCAGCGCGGCAAGCGCACCCTCATCGATCTCACGCCATGGCAGACGGCCCAGACCCTCGACGCCCTCGCCGTCACCGCGGAGGAGGCGGAGTACGGCCGCGATGCGCTCCGGCTGGCCGACCATGATGTGGATCAGGCTTTTGCCGCGGCGCTGCGCCAGGCCGCGCTGCAGTCCACGCACCGGCCGGACACGCCCGATGTCAAAGCCGCGCAGCAAAAGGTTCAGGAGCTTCAGGATGTCGTCGCGCAAGACCAGGCCATCGTCAATTCCCTGACCTCCGGGCTCGCCTCCAAATCGCAGAGCGGCAAGAGTGCATCGCAGTCCGACTCCGATATCAGCGACGATCTCGAAGTTGCCAAAGCCCAGTTCGATCTCGATACCAACGAGCTTTCCGATGCGCAGCATGAGCTCGATCGCGCATCCGGCGACAACAGCGCGCAGATTCAGGCCGAGCTTACGGCTCATCAGGCCGCACAAAAGGAGTACGAGAGCCAGAATCACGGAACTGCGGAGGTCGCGGCCATCTCCGTTAATCGCCGCGGCACTCTCGCCAGCCGTATCTCCGGCTGGTTCGGCCAGATCAGCCGCTCCCGCGCTCTGCAGCAGGCTCAACAGCAGGCTCAGACTGAAGCCGCCGCACTCACGCAACAGGAAAAGGCCCTCGAAGCAAAATACGGCCCCACGGAGAACGAGATCGGCACCACCGGTAATCGTGCCGTGCGCCTCGCGGCCATCCGCGACCGTGGCGCCGAGCGCCAGATCCTCGCTATCTACAACGACCGCATCCAGACCGTGCAGCAGCTTGCCTCTGTCTATGGCAAGTGGACCGCACAGGTGCAGGTGCAGCATGGCATCGTCGGCCGGCTCATTCTGCAGTCCTGCTCCGTCATTCTCATCATTCTCATCTGCATGCTGCTTGCCGGCGCCCTCGTCAACCAGATCATGGACCGCGCCGCGCTGGAACGCCGCCAGTCGCAGACGCTGCGCAGCGTGTTGCAGCTCGGCGTGCAGGTCATCGGCGTGGTGCTCATCCTGCTTGTCATCTTCGGCACGCCGCAGGAAACGCCCACCATCCTCGGTCTCGCCACCGCCGCCCTCACCATCGCCCTCCAGGACTACATCCTCGCCTTCCTCGGCTGGTTCGCGCTCATGGGCAAGAACGGCATTCACGTCGGCGACTGGGTCGAGATCAACGGCGTGGGCGGTGAAGTCACCGAGGTCGGTCTCTTCACCACCACGTTGCTTGAGACCGGCACTCTTGAAGACAAAGGCCATCCCACCGGCCGCCGCATCACCTTCATGAACGGCTTTGCCATTCGCGGCACCTATTTCAACTTCTCCACCAGCGGCCAGTGGATGTGGGACGAGATCAGCGTCAACGTTCCTGCCTCGCCTGAAGCGCCCGCCACTATCGAGCGCATTCACCAGGCCGTTGCGCAAGCGACAGCGGAGAACGCTCATCTCGCCGGTCAGGAGTGGCAGCGCGGTGCGCGGGGCCTGGGCCGCTTCAGCGCCGAGCCGGTTGTCAACCTGCGTCCATCTTCTTCCGGCATCGACGCGCAGATTCGCTACGTCACCCGCGCTTCAGAGCGCTTCGATCTGCGTAACCGCATCTATCAGCAGGTTGTTGAACTGCTCCAGCGGCCCGCACAGCAGGCGAACTGAAAACTTCCGGGTTGACAGCTTCGCCCGTCGAGCCGTAAGGTTTTTACCAGATGCAGAGCCACCGCCATCACGGTCACCACCATCATCATGGGACCTCCATGCCGGCGGACTGCTGTGGCCTGAACTAGATCGGCCCGACAAGTTTCCAGAATCACCCAGCCCGCCGGCGACTCCGCCAGCGGGCTTTTTCATTGCACTCACAACCCAAGCTCTAAGAAACAAAGGAAGACACGACGTGACCGCAACAATCGATTTCGACAAGATGGATGGCCTCGTTCCCGGCATCGTGCAGGATGCCCGCACCGGCCAGGTGCTGATGCTCGGCTTTCTGAACGCAACCAGCTACGCCAAAACCCTTGAGACAGGCTTCGTCACCTTCTGGAGCCGCACCCGGCAGAAGCTCTGGATGAAAGGCGAAACCAGCGGCAACCGTCTCCACATCGTCTCCGCCTCCACCGACTGCGACAACGACACGCTGCTCTTCCGCGTCGAGGTCGAAGGCGACGGCCTCGTCTGTCACGAGGGCACGGTGAGCTGCTTTACCCGCCCTGTCGCGCTCGACCAGAAGGAGGCTGTTCGTGGCTGACAAACTTCGTCTCGGTCTTCCCAAAGGCAGCCTGCAGGATGCCACCATCGCGCTCTTCAAGCGCGCGGGCTGGAACATCTACGCGGACGGTCGCTCCTACTTCCCCTCCATCGACGACAGCGAAATCGAGTGCATGCTCATCCGCGCGCAGGAGATGGCGCGCTACGTCGATCACGGCGTTCTCGACGCCGGCCTCACCGGCATCGACTGGGTCGTCGAGAGCGGCCTCGACCTCACCAGTGTCACCACGCTCACCTACGCCAAGCAGTCCCGCCGCAAGGTCCGCTGGGTTCTCGCCGTGCCGGAGGGCAGCGGCTTTGAGAAGGCCGAGGACCTCGAAGGCAAAATCATCGCGACAGAGCTTGTCGAAGTCACCAAGCGTTACTTCGCGGCAAAAGGAGTCAACGTCAAGGTCGAGTTCTCCTGGGGCGCAACGGAAGTCAAGCCGCCCACACTCGCCGACGCCATCGTCGAAGTCACCGAGACCGGCAGCTCCCTCAAGGCCAACCACCTCAAAATCATCGATACGGTGATGGAGAGCGAGACCCACCTCATCGCGGGCAACTCCGCGCTCGCCGACCCATGGAAGCGCGAGAAGATCGATCAGATTGCCCTCATGCTCCGCGGCGCAATCGACGCGCAGTCGCAGGTCGGCCTCATGCTCAACGTCCAGCGCGCCGACCTCGACGCCGTCCTCGCCGTTCTGCCCGCGCTCAACTCGCCCACTGTCTCGCAGCTTTCAAACTCCGAGTGGGTCGCCGTCAACACCATCGTCGAGGAGCGTGTTGCCCGCGACGTCATCCCGCGCCTCAAGGCGGCAAAAGCCGCGGGCATTGTCGAGTACCCGCTCAACAAAGTCGTCCTCTAGGACGAGCCACTGTTTTGAACGGGCTCGGCATCAGCCGTGCCACTCATCGCCTTGAACGACAGGGGGGGCTTGAGCCCCCGAGGAAAGCAAATGAAGCTTCTCCACACCAAAGGCCGCGGCGCGCAACAGGCAGCAGCAGCGCTCGCGGCCCTCGAATCCCGCGGCGGCGCGGCGCTCGATGCCGTGCTGCCTGCCGTCCGTCCGATCGTGAACGCCGTGCGCAAGCGCGGCGACCGCGCCCTGCTGGCATACGCAAGCAAATTTGACGGACTTCCGGGCACGGACGCTCTTCGCGTCGCACCCGAAGAGATGGCCGCGGCCTGGGAATCCATTGCGCCCACACTTCGCGACGCGCTCTCCACCGCCGCTGCGCAAATACGCGACTTCGCGGTGAATCAACTGCCCGCATCCTGCTCCAGCACGCCCATCAATGGCCTTGTCACCGGCCAGCTCGTGCGCCCGCTCGGCTCGGTCGGCTGCTATGTTCCCAGCGGCCGTCATCCGCTTCCATCCACGCTGCTCATGACGGCGATTCCCGCGCAGGTCGCAGGCGTCGCGCGCATCGTCGTCGTCTCGCCCCGCCCCGCCCCGGAAACTCTCGCCGCCGCGCACCTGCTCGGCATCATGGAGTTCTATCGAGTCGGCGGCGCGCACGCCATCGCCGCGCTCGCCTACGGCACAGCCGGCATCCCGCGCGTCGACAAGATCGTGGGCCCCGGCAATCTCTACGTCACCGCCGCCAAGCGTCTCATCGCCTTCGACTGCGCTATCGATATGCTCGCCGGCCCCACCGAGATCGTCGTCACCAGCGACAGCGGACGTGCCTCCGACATCGCCGACGACCTCATCGCCCAGGCCGAGCACGATCCAGAAGCTCTCCCCATCTTCATCACCACGCGCGCCGATCTCGCCCGCACGGTCCTGGCCGAAACAAAGCAGCGCGCGAAGAACAACGCCATCGCGCGTCAGGCCCTTGACCGCAACGGCCTCGTCTTCGTCACCGCCAGCGCCGAGGAAGCCCACGCTCTCACCAACCGCATCGCTCCCGAGCATCTCACCATCGATTCTGCGCGCGACCTCGACTGGGTCCATAACGCAGGCTCCGTCTTCATCGGTCGCTGGTCACCGCAGCCCATGGGCGACTACATCTCCGGCCCCAACCACACCCTGCCCACAGGCGGTCTTGCGCGCGTGCGCGGCGGCCTCTCTGTCAACGACTTCGTCAAGCTCATCACCGTGCAGCAGTACAACGCGCAGGCTCTGCGAGTTCTCGGTCCAAAAGCAGAGTTGCTCGCTCGCGCTGAAGGCCTCACCGGCCATGCCGCCGCAATCCGCAACCGTCTTGGCAGGAGGAAAGCCAATGCCTGACGCCGCACTCACTTCGCCCGCGCCCCGCGCCCGCGTGCAGGCCATGAAGGAGTACCACCCGCCCCTCGGCGCGCGCGACAGCCTGCGCCTCGACTTCAACGAGAACACCCTTGCCTGCTCGCCGCGCGTGCGCGAAGTCCTGCAGCAGATCAGCACCGCAGCCCTCACGCGCTACCCAGAGCGCGAGCCCGTCGAGGCCATCGCCGCCGCGCACCTCGGCCGCGCACCGGAGCAGATCGTCCTCACCAACGGCGTCGATGAGGCGATTCATGTCCTCTTTGAAACCTTCCTCGACGCAGGCGATGAACTTCTGCTCCCCGTGCCGACATACACCATGTATGAGGTCTACGCCACCGCCACAGATGCGCGCATCGTCGCCATCCAGGCGGAAGACGATCTCGCATTTCCATACGAGTGCATTCTCGCCGCCATCACGCCGCGCACCAAGATCATCGCCATCGCCAACCCCAACAGTCCCTCCGGCAGCGTCGCCACACGCGAGCAAATTCTCGCTCTCGCCGCGTGCGCGCCGCACGCCATCGTCTTCGTCGACGAGGCCTACTTCCACTTTCACGGTGAAACCGTCATCGATCTCATCGGCGCGATTCCCAATCTCATCGTTGCGCGCACCTTTTCCAAAGCCTACGGCCTCGCCGGCCTGCGCCTCGGCCTGCTCGCAGCGCCCGTCGAGCTCATGCGCTGGCTGCGCCGCGTCCTCTCGCCTTACAGCGTCAACTCCCTCGCGCTCGCCTGCCTGCCCGCCGCACTTCGAGATACCGCTTACCTCGACGGCTACGTGAGTGAAGTCCTCGCCGCGCGCGCGGAGTTCGAATCCGTGCTCGATGCTGCTGGCCTGCGCCGCTGGCCCTCGCGTGCCAACTTCATCCTCGCCGATATCGGCTCGCGTCACGCCGAGTTCACGCGCCTCATGCGCGGTGCCGGCGTTCTGGTCCGTGACCGCTCCAGCGACCCCGGCTGCGACGGCTGCGTCCGCATCACCATCGGCACGCGCGAACAGATGAGCCAGGCCGCCGCGGCCCTCAATACAGCGCTTGCCGCCATCCGCACGGAGATCCAATGAGCAAGACTCGCAAGCTAGTGTCCTCGTCCAGAACCAGAACTGTGCGCACTGCCGCATTCGCGCGCAACACCACGGAAACGCAGATCGCCATCAACCTCGCCATCGAAGGCCAGGGCCGTTACACGGTCTCCACCGGCATCCGCTTCTTCGACCACATGCTCGAGCTCTTCACCCGCCACGGCGCATTCAATCTCACCCTCAAGTGCACCGGCGACCTCGACGTCGATCAGCACCACACCGTCGAGGATGTGGGTATTGCCCTCGGAGAAGCCTTCGACCGCGCGCTCGGCGACAAGCGTGGCATCCTCCGCGCCGGCTACTTCGTCATGCCCATGGACGAGACCCTCGCCATCGCCGCCGTCGATCTCAGCGGCCGCGCTACCTTCGCCGTCGACACCAAAGTGCGCACGCGCCTCGTCGGTGATCTCCAGTCTGAGCTTGTCACCGACTTCTTCGAGGGCTTCGCGCGCGGCGCGCGCGCCAACGTCCACGTCAAAACCATGTACGGCCGTTCCAATCACCACAAGATCGAAGCCATCTTCAAGGCCTTCGCACGCGCCCTTCGCGTCGCTTGCTCGCGCGACAAGCAGCTCGGCGAAATGCTTCCCTCCACTAAAGGACTGCTCTGATGCGCGTCGCCGTCATCGACTACAAGGCCGG
Source organism: Occallatibacter sp. (assembly GCA_035549115.1). GTDB lineage: Bacteria > Acidobacteriota > Terriglobia > Terriglobales > Acidobacteriaceae > Telmatobacter. The sequence goes on from DASZRQ010000191.1 coordinate 9,148, forward strand.
CAATCTCACCTCGGTGCTCAAGGCGCTGCGTCATCTCGGCGCGGAGCCGGAAGTCACGGACTCGGACCTCGTCGTTCTCGCGCGCGCCGGGCGCATCGTCCTCCCCGGAGTCGGCCACTTCGCCGCCACGCGCAGGCTTGACGAGACCGGAATGACCGGCGAGATTCGCGTGGCCATCGCACGCGGCGTCCCGTTCCTCGGCATCTGTGTCGGCATGCAGTGGCTCTTCGCCGGCTCCAGTGAAGCTCCCGATCAGCCAGGCCTCGCCGCATTCCCTGAGCAGTGTGCGCGCTTCCCGGAAGGTGCAGAGAAAGTTCCCCACGTCGGCTGGAATGCTCTCGAGGTAAATCCCGCCTCGCGCCTTCTCGCCGGCGTCTCCAGCGGCGCGCATGTCTATTTCACCCACTCTTACCGTGCGCCGGTCATCGCTGCCACGACTGCTGCAACCACCTACATCGAGCCCTTCTCCGCCGCCGTCGAGCGCGACAACATCTTCGGCGTTCAGTTCCATCCCGAAAAATCCGGTGACACCGGCCTCAAAATCCTGTCGAACTTCCTCGGTGTTGAATCGGAGCCCGCATGCTGACCAAGCGAATCATCGCCTGCCTTGATGTACGCGAGGGCCGCGTCGTCAAAGGCATTCAGTTCGTCGACATCGTTGACGCGGGCGATCCCGCGGAGCTCGCCGCCCGCCATGCCCGCGAGGGCGCCGACGAAATTGTTCTGCTCGACATCACCGCCACCCACGAGGGCCGCAAGACCCTGCTCGATACCGTGCGCCGCACGGCGAAAGAGTTGTTCGTCCCCTTCTGCGTCGGCGGCGGCATCCGCACCGCCAGCGATGCCGAACAGGTCTTCGACGCCGGCGCCGATAAAGTCAGCGTCAACTCCGCAGCCATCGCCGACCCATCGCTCATCGACGCGATAGGCCGCAGCTTTGGCGCGCAGGCCGTCGTCGTTGCCATCGACGCTCGCCGCGATCCCTCCGCCGCCGATCCCGTTCGCGATGCGCAGGTGCTCGTTGCCGGAGGCCGCAAGGTTACCGGCCGTCGCGTCGTCGAGTGGGCCCGCGAGGCCGAGTCACGCGGTGCGGGAGAAATCCTCCTCACCTCCATGGATGCCGATGGCACCCGCGCTGGCTTCGACTGCGAGCTGACCGCCGCTGTCAGCGCCGCCGTCAGCATCCCCGTCATCGCTTCCGGCGGCGCAGGCGCCGTTGCACACTTCACGGATGTCTTCACCCGCGGCCGCGCCGACGCTGCGCTTGCCGCCTCCATCTTCCACTTCGGCGTCTCCAGCGCGTGCGCGCTCAAGGCCGAGCTCGTGCAATCCGGCATCCCCGTGAGGCTCCCATGCTGATCCCTTCCATCGACCTCCTCGGCGGCCGCATCGTCCAGCTTGTACGGGGTGAGAAACTCCGTCTCGCCTTCGACGACTTCGACTACTGGATCGAAAAATTCGCGCGCTTCCCGCTCGTGCAGCTCATCGATCTCGACGCCGCCATGCGCCAGGGCGACAATTCCGCGCTCGTCGCGCAAATCGCGCAGCGCCTGCCCGTGCAGGCCGGCGGCGGCATTCACTCTGTCGCGCGTGCGCGCGAAGTTCTTGCCGCTGGCGCGCAGCGCGTCATCCTCGGTTCCGCTCTCTTCTCCGCGGAGGGAGCGGTCAACATCGCCTTCGCCGCCGAACTTGCCTCGGCCATCGGCCCCGAGCGCATCGTTGCCGGCATCGATACCAAAAATGGCCGCATCACCGTCAAGGGCTGGAAGGCCCAGGTCGCTCTCACGCCGGACGATGCCATTCCCGCGCTCGATCCCTTCGTCGCCGCCTTCCTTTACACGCACGTCGATGGCGAAGGCATGTTGCAGGGTTTCCCGCTCGATGTGGCCGCGCGTCTCCGCAGGCTCACCGCGCGCCAGCTCATCGTTGCCGGCGGCATTCGCAGCCAGCAGGAAGTCGATGCGCTCCATACTCTCGGCGCGGATGCGGTCGTCGGCATGGCCGTCTATACCGATCTCCTCAAGGTCTGATCACAGTCGCTCGCGCGTGCATCGGGTATGCTGGAGAAAAACACGCTTCCCCAACCACGCGAAAGGAAACCAATCCAGGATGACCAGGAAGAGCGGAATCCGGCTGGCCAAACGCCTCGACGAAGTTGGATTTTCTGACATCGTTCAGATTCGCAACAAGGTGATGGGAATGCGTGCCGAGGGCCTTCAGGTCCACGCCCTGCATGGCGGCGAGCCGTATTTTGAAACGCCGGAGGCGATCAAGTACGCGGCCATTCAGGCGCTTGTCGAGAACCAGACCCACTACGCGCCGTCGTCGGGCCTGCTGCCGCTGCGCAAAGCGCTGGTTGAAAAGCTCGCGTGCAAGAACGGCATCCACATTACTGCGGACGAAGTGATCGCTACGGTCGGTGGATCGCAGGGCCTCTATGCCGCATTTCAAAGCGTGCTTGATCCCGGCGATGACGCACTCGTCTTCTCGCCTTACTGGACGCCCATCGGCGATCTTGTCACCGGTGCGCAGGCCCGTCCGCTGCTTGTGCCCAGCGTTACCGCGCGCCGTAACGGTCTCCGCGCCACGCTGGAGCAGTTCTCCACGCCCAAAACCCGCGCCATCTACTACAACACGCCGCAGAATCCCAGCGGCCTCGTTTTCACTCGTGCTGAGGCCGAAGAAGTCGCCGCCTTCGCCATCGAGCGCGACCTCGTCGTCATTGCCGATGAAGCATATGAAGACCTCGTTTACGACGGCGAGCATGTCTCCATCGCATCGCTGCCTGGCATGGCCGAGCGCACCATTACCTGCTACACGTTCTCCAAAACCTATGCCATGACCGGCTGGCGCGCGGGCTACACCGCCGCCAAAGAACCCTTCATGACGGCGCTCCGCAAAATCGTCCTCTACTCCACCAACGGCGTCACAACGCCCGTGCAGTACGCCATGCTCCAGGCGCTCAGGACACAGGAATCGCAGATCGCCGCTTACCGCGAGGAGTATCGCAAGCGCCGCGATCTTCTGGTTGCCGCGCTCAATGAAGCCGGCCTCGAGTGCGAGCCGCCCGCCGGGGCTTTCTACGCATTTCCGAACGTCGAAAAGATCAGCAAAAACAGCCGGACGGCCGCGCAGATTCTGCTGGAGAAGGCGCACATTGCCACCATCCCCGGCTCGGTCTTCGGTGCTCAGGGTGAAGGACATCTGCGCTTCGGCTATGCCATCTCTGTTCCGGAGATCGAGGCTTGCGCCGAAGCCCTGCGCAAATTTTTAAGCTGATCCGCGCGGCTATTTCTGCGCCTGACCCACAGCCCGCGCGGTCTCCATGCGGGTGTCGCGCAACAGCCGTGCAATCTGCTTCAGGTGCAGTTGCACGGCATAGGCGCGCAGAATCTCCGCCTGATCGAACTGCGTTCCAGTGTGCCGCACCTTTGCTGTGCTCGCCTCCAGGAGTGCAATGTCATCTTCCAGATGAATATCTTTCGGTGCCACATGGAACCGCCATGCGTGAATGCATCCGGCCACGTAATGAAATCCATCGTGAATATCCGCGGCAAGCTGGCCCAGCGCAGGCTCCAGTTGCTGCACGTACTCATCTTCGTGGCTGTCCTGCACAGCCAGCTCCAGTGCCACCAGCGCGTCAAACAGCGAGCGGCCAAACTGCGCCAGCATGCTCAGTCCCTCGCGCCATCCGGCCCCTCCGGAGGGCTCGTTACGTGCCGCCTCCAGCAGTTGATTGTTGCTGCGCAGAACTGCCAGCGCATCCTCGTGCGCTGTGGTTAAATTCTTCGCGGGTTGGCCGCGAAACCCTTCGAGAATAGCCTCGAAGAGAGCGCTCAGCACTAGAAACTCCTGTGCCAGTCCATCGCGCAGCCGCAGCCGTGCGCGGTCTGGAAAGATGAACGTCGAAACTGCCAGCGCCACCAGAATTCCAAACAGCACCTGCAGCACGCGATCCAGCGCAATCGTCCAGTGCGATCCGCCCTGCTGCACCAGCATCACGATCGTGATCGTTACGCCCGCCAGCCGCGAGCTGCTTTTGAACCCAATCAGACCGCACAGAGTGATTGCGGCCAGCACGGCGAAGATGTAGTTCCACGGCAGCGTGCCAAACAGGCTAAACGAAAACCCAAAGATGGCTCCAATCACCGTTCCCAGCATCCGGTCGCGCGAGGCGCCGATCGTGGAGCCAAAGTTCGACTGCAGCACGATAATCGCGCTGATCGATCCCCAGTAGCCGTCATGCAGCCCAAAGCGCAGCGCCAGCCACCAGCACAGCGCCGCGGCCAGCGCCGTTCGCGCGGCGTGGACCAGCAGGTGCCGGTGCTCCCAGGACAGCAGGCCACCTTCCGCGCCTTCATCCATGCGCAGGGCCTTTGCCAGTTGCTGCTGCGACCAGGTTTTTCTCGCTCTCAAGCGCATGTGCGTTCTTAGAATGCTTGGCCGCGCGTGCTCGCGCAAGTGATTTAGCTCACTCTCCTGTTGCACCCAGCGAAACAGCGTCTCCGCGCTCCCTGTACCATGAAATCATCTGCATCGCGAGGGGTTGCTCATGCTGCGCGTCGGATATCCCGCCACCATCGCCGCCGAAATGTTCACAGTGCTGCCTTCCGGCATCGAACTCATCCCTCTCTCCCAGGACATCGATCACAATGTTGAGATCGATGTCTGGATTCCCGATCCTTATCCAACACGCTCCTTGCGTATCGCGCCCCATCTGCGCGGCGTCAAGCTCGTCCTCTCGCTCATGGCGGGCACTGAATGGATTCCTGGAGCCATGGGCCCGCATGTCACCATCTGCAATGCGCGCGGCGCCCACAATATCTCTACCGCGGAGTGGACCGTCTCCGCCATTCTCGCCATGCTCAAGTATTTTCCGCTCTTCCTCGATGTGCAGCGCTCCGGCGAATGGAAGCGCCGCTTCGAGGCGACGGAAGAGTACGTCCGCGTCACCGGCGATGTGCGTCCCCTCTATCCACCGGTAATGCTCGAGGAGCTTACGCGCAAGAAGGTTCTGCTCGTCGGTCACGGTTCCATCGGCCAGGAGATCGAGCGCATGCTCGAGCCTTTCCACGTCGAGCTCACCCGCGTCGCGCGCACGCCGCGCAACCAGCCGCTCGTTCATCCGGTCGGCGATCTCGACAAGCTGATTCCGGAAGCGGAGGTGATTATTCTCATCCTGCCGCTCACGCCGCAGTCGCATCACCTCATCGGCGCGGCGCAGTTCGCGCTCATGCGCCACGGCACTCTGCTCGTCAACGCCGCGCGCGGCCCCATCGTCGATACGGATGCGCTTGTCGCTGCGCTGCAGTCTGGAAAGATGCGCGCCGCCATCGATGTCACCGATCCCGAACCGCTGCCCGCAGGTCATCCGCTGTGGCACTGCCCGAATCTGCTCATCACGCCGCATGTCGCCGGTTCCAGCCCGCAGTTCACGCCCCGCGCCATTCAAACCGCCGCCGATGAGCTGCGCCGCTATATGGCCGGTGAGCCGTTGCGCAATGTGGTGCAGGCCGCCGTCTGAGCTTCTCGGGCCGCGCGCGACCAGTCGCGCAGCCCCAGCACCGCCAGCCCCACCAGCACCGCATACAGCAGAGCCGTTGCCCATAGCCCTTTGTAGATGTACTCGCCGATGTAGATGGCATCGACCGCAATCCATAGCCACCAGTTCGCCGTGTGCTTGCGCGCCTGCCACCAACTCGCCACCAGGCTGAAGCTCGTCAGCGTCGCATCCAGAAAGGGCAGCGCCGCATGCAGCCGCGTCGTGATCGCTCCAAGAACAAAGCTCCCCGCTGCTCCGGCAATAACCGCAAGCACGAGATTCAGGAAAGGCAGTGGCTCGATGCGCACCTCGCCCTCTTCGCGCACTCCGCGCCACCAGTGCCACCATCCATACAGCGTGAAGGCTAGGAAGAAGATTTGCAGAAGCGAGTCGGAGAGCAGCCGCGCGTGGTAGAAGACAACCAGGTAGATCACGTCCGCCGCCAGCACAATCGGCCAGCACAGCAGCGTGCGTTTCGTCGTCAGCCAGATGCCCGCAATCGTCGTGATCACGCCGGCGATCTCCAGCCAGTTCGCCGCAAGATAATGCGCAATCGTTCCCATCATCGTGATGGCCGTCCTTTGGCGTGCTCTTCGGCCCAGCCGCGGACCGCATCCAGCAATCCTTGCCCCGCGCTGCTCAGGAACCACTCCGCATGGCCCACGAGATAGTCGTGCGTCGCCACGCGCGCCCGCTCCGGCGCATGCAGCACGCCCAGAAAATAGTCAGCCTCCGTCAGCGCGAACTCCGCGTGACACACCGCCAGCATCGGCGCCAGCGCCGCGGCCTCCGCCGTGCTCAGCCGCCGCACAGACGCATATCCATCCAGCAGCGCGGCCAGATGATCGAAGTGCACCGGCACATCCGGCCCTCCCAGCTTCAGCCACTCCACAATGTTGCGTTCAATCGCCACCGCCAGGTCATGCACGGCATAGGTCCGGTCCGCCAGTCCGAAGTCGATGATTGCCGTCGCCTGCGCCTCATCCGAGTCATCGCTCCAGAACAGATTCGACGCATGCAGATCGTTGTGAGTCCACAACGGCTCAATCCTGCTCAGCAGAGGCCTCAGCTCGGTGTGGAACGGCTTCAGGAGTGCCATCGCTTTGTCGCAATCGCGCCGCGTCTGCGCATCGCTACTCAGCGCGGGCCGGGCCGTTAAATAATCCTCAAGCTCATGGGAAGCATCGTCTGCCGCAAAGATGGAAAAACTTCCGATCAGCGGCCTCGCCGCACGCTTTGGTGCTTCGTATCCCCTCGCTGCCTCGTGCAGCCGCGCCAGTGCCGCGCCCGCGGCCCGCGCATGCGCTGCGCAGCGGAACGGCGTCCACGAAATTGCCTCCTCGTAGAGATCGATTCCGTCCGGCGTCGCATGTGCTTCATAGGTCCATGCATCCATCTCGATCGCCGTCTCACCGGACTTCGCATGCAGCACGCGGTCCACCGGCGCTCCCCTCGCCATCAGGTATTCGATGAAGCGGTGTTCCTCTGCAAGCGCCGCGCGGTCTCGCACGGCGCGCACATGCCGCTTGATGAACACACGCTTGTCGCCCATGCGCACCACGCTCGCGGCGGAAAACGGCCGCGGGCTTACCGAGAGAAGTGCAATCTCTCCATCCAGCCCGGCAAACTTCCCCAGCACACGGCGCACCTCATCCGCGGTCAGTGCGGGCCAGTCCGCCTCCACCATCGACCCATCCAGCCCATGCGTGTGTGTTGCCGTGCTCAATCTTCTTTTGTGCTCCACGATTCAGAAAGTGTAGTGCGCGGAGAGCCGCACTGTCGCCGGTGCGCCCTGGTGGATGAACGTGTCGCCATAGTTCGCGCCCGTATCCTTCCAGTAGCGCTTGTTCAAAATGTTGTCCGCGTAGAGCCGCAGCGTCAGGTGCCCCTGCTCTCCCATCGGCATGTAGCGCGCGCCCACGTTGAACAGGTTGTATCCGCCCACGCGCACCGCATCGTCGCGCGTCGCTTCCTTGCTGCTGGTGTAGCTCCACCCCGGCATCACGTGCAGCCCGCGCGCATGCGGCAGCGCCACATCCGCAAATGCTGTCATACGCACCCGCGGCACGTTGATCACCTCCCTGCCGTTGTATGCGGCTGTCGCAGAGTTGTCCGACTTCGCGCTCATCGCCGCCCCGGAGGCCGTCAGTTGCAGCCAGCTCGCGGCCTTGCCCTGCGCATTCAACTCGATGCCATCGTGCGTTTCGCGCCCGTCGCTCTCAAAGCACAGGTCGCCCGGAGCCACGTCGCCGCCGTACAGAAGATTCGTCGGGCAAAAGCTGTCCGCTTCCGCAATCGCGCGCGGATAGAAGAATGGCTGCCGCATGCGGAACAGCGCCGCTGTCAGCAGAATCTGCTTTTCGTACTTCACGCCCACTTCCGACTGCCGCGTGTAAAACGGATCGAGAAACAGGCTCGAGTTATCTGTCCACCACGGCGCCTGCGGTCCCAGCGAGAGCAGCACGCCGTAATTGCCGTAGAAGGTCAGCTCCTTCATCGGCGCATACGTCGCCGCATACTGCGGCAGCCATGTCCTGCGCGATGTCCCCGGATAATTGAAGTCGCTCACCCGCGCATAGCGTCCGCCGGCCAGCAGCCCAAACCCTCCCGGCAGATGCACGCGGTCCTGGATGATGCCTGAAACCTGGTGATTGAAGTCCGCCAGCACCGCAGGACCGGCAATCTGGTACGGGCTTTCCTGCGTATACGGAATATCCGGCCCATACACGTTCTCCACGCCAATCGGCGTGTACACAATCGTCGGCGAAAGGTCCACGCTCCGGTGAAACACTTCACCGCCGCCCACCAGATCGTGTGTCAGCGGTCCGGTCGTAAAGCGCCCTTGCAGCAGAGCCTCGCCCACTGCGTCAATACGCAGCTCGCCGGGGCTGCGATAGTCGTAGATTTCGTAGCTCCCATCCGGGCAGAAAAAGTAGTACGGTGCATCCGGGCACAGCGAGTTCCCATCCGCATCCAGCGCCGCGCCGTAGGGATAGATCACGTTGTCGTCGATCAGCGAGTGGCTGTACGACCCGTTCAGGTGCGCGCTCCACTTGGCGTTGAACGTGTGTGTCAGCCGCGCTCCCGCGTTGAACGTGTCAAACGTATTTGGCTTGTCCCATGGCTGGAACCCCAGCATCGTCGAGGGGTACACAGGGAAGGGAATCGTCGTCCCACCCAGCAGTTGGAATCCCGCCTCCGAGCGCTGCACCTTGTGCTGATACTCGAAATCGAGATACAGATTCGTGTTCTCGTCCAGCCGCAGCGAGCCATCCGCCGCGCCCACGCCGCGCCATCCATCCGCGTGCTGCACATAGGTGTGCATGTCCTCGCCCGCAAGATTGATGCGCACGGCCGGCGCATACCGCACGCCAAACACGCTGCCAAAGTCCAGCGCTCCATACGATGTGCCGCGATGGTCCGTCGCCAGGTCGATCGCCGGCCGCAGATGCGCGCGCGGCTCCTTCGTCGTAAAGTTGATCAGCCCGCCCGAAGCCGCAATGCCGCTCTCCACGCCGGCAATGCCCTTTACCACCTCCACGCTCTCCTTGTTTTCGAGCGGGACATCCTGTTCACCGGCAATCGTCATGCCGTTGATCTCCAGTCCCGTCGCCAGGTCAATCGGAAATCCCCGAATCTCAAAGTCGCCATAGTAGCCCACCGGCGCGTAGTCTTCGGCCACGGACGCATCGTTCTTCACCACGTCGCTCAGCACGCGCGCCACCTGGTCGCTCAGCACCGCGCGCGAAATCGCCGTCACCGAGACGGGCGTCTCCACCAGGGGAAGGTTGTCCAGGCTCGCGGCCGTGCCAGCGCCGGAGAGGTAGTCGTTCTTCACCTCGCCGTGCACTTCCACGGTCGTCGTCACGCGCGGCAGCGCAGGCGTCTGCTGCTTCTGGTCCTGCTGCGCCGCGGGCTGTGTCTGCGCCACGCTCAGCGTGCACAGCAGCGCGCACGCCGCCGTCAGGCGCAAGCCCGCCTTCAATGCTTTGTCAAAATTTGCCGGAAATACTTCCATGCTGTTCCCTTGCCTCACTCATGCGAAACAGGAGAACGAGCACTTCGGTAAAAGGAAGGCCGCTTCGAAACTTCCCACGCCGGTATGATCCGGATCGGGTTCGAGGGTATCTTCTCAGCCCCACACTGCAGGGCACCCCTGTTTCAATAACGCAATTGAAACATTCTTTCAGAGAATTTGCAAAGCCGCCGCGGTCAGCGCCACAGCGAACGCACCAGCTCGCGGTACGTCTCAAGCTGCGGCACGGCAAGTCCCGGCGCCTTCGCCGCATCGTCGGCATGCCGCAGTGTAACCGCCGCCTGCCCATGCGGCAGCGCCAGAAACGCCTCCGCCTCGCTGGCCGTCATCGGTCCACCCTGCAGTGCGAGGCTCTCCACCGATGCCGGAGATAGCGCCGCAAGATAGCGCGGATGGGCAAAGCACAGGTAGCGCTTCGCCGCCACGTGCAGCCGGATCGGGTCCAGAACCGCGTCGGGCAAGTGCCCCGCCAGCGCCTCCGCGCCCAGTTCTTCGTGCTGCGTGTCGATGCCCCGCGCCGCTGCGTCCTCGCCTTCGCCGTGCAGCAGGTGCCCCACGTCATGTAGCAGCGCCGCGGCTGTCAGCGCATCGTCCCCGCCCCTCTGCCGCACAAACCACGCCGACTGCAGGCTGTGCTCCAGCACCGTCACCGGCTCGCCAAAGTACGCTTCGCCGCCGCCCGCGGCCAGCACAGCGAATACGGCGTCGACCGAGTCGAGTCTCCGCATCTCACGCCTCCGCTGCGCGCGGTTTCTGCATCCTCTGGTGCGCCACCAGCACCAGAGCCACCAGCGCCGTGAGAAGCGCTGCGCCCGCCAGCGCGAGGAAGGCATTCTTCCATCCAAACGCCACCGTCACGCGCGCCACCGTGTCGCCGCTCAGCCATCCGGCCAGGTAGCCCACGCCGTCGATAATGCCCGCCGCCGTTGCGCTGCCCCGCTTGCCGCCAAAGTCCAGGCTCATTGCGCCCGCCAGATAGGAGTACGGCCCCAGCAGCAGAAAACCCACCAGCGTCACCAGAATCACCGGCGTCCACTGGCTCGCATGCCCGGGAGTATGGGCCAGCATCAGCAGGCACACCGTGCTCAGCGCCATGCCGCCCACCAGCACAAGGTTGCGCCCGTTCAGCCCCAGCTTGTCGCTTAGCACGCCCGCCGCCAGCACGCTCAGCCCGCCAAACAGCGGAAAAAGAGCACTCCGCTCCGCCGCCACGCTTGGCGTCAGCCCCACGTACTGTACAAAATACGTTGGCGTCCAGAAGTTGAAGGTCTCGCGCAACAGTGTTGTGCCCAGCGAGAGCAGGCACACCATCCAGAAGGGAAAGCTCCCCAGCAGCGGCTTCAGAATCGCCGCAAGCCCCACGCGCTCCCCGCCCGTGTGCCCATCCTCCGCATACACATTCAGCGGATTTGCCTCCGGCGCGGGCAGTCCGCGCTCTTCCGGCGACTCGCGCAGCAGCATCAGGTTCGCCAGCAGCAGCACCGCCAGCGACCCCGCTCCGGCAAAAAACACGCCGCGCCAGCCGATACCCATAGCCAGCAGCCATCCCATCACCCACCGGCAGGCCGCATCGCCAAACAGGTAGCTCAGGCTCAGCACCGCCATCACCGTACCGTAGGTCGAGTAGGAGAACCACCGCGAAGTCACCTTCACCAGTCCCACCCAGCCCGTCGACTGAAATAGCCGGTTGCCCATCCACGCCAGCGTGAACAGCGGAAAACCGCCGCCCAGCGCAAACAGCACCGTGAACAGAATCGATCCTGCCATGCCGCCCAGGAAATTCCGCCGTCCGCCAAACAGGTCTGCCAGCGAGCCCGAAACGAATTTGCCCAGCGCATAGGCCATCGTGCCCAGCGACGCAATAAAGCCCAGACGCACCTGCGCCTCGCTCGCCGTTACGCCGTGCCGCGCCAGATCCTGAATCAGATCTGGCAGCACCACAGAAAGATTGGACCGGCAGAAGTAATAGCCCGAGTAGCCCAGCGCCAGCAGTGCGATCGTCGTCGCGTGCCATGCTGTAAAACGAGCCTGTGCGGGCGCTTCGGCGTCTGCACCGCGCGTGGAAGCTGCATGCGTTTCGGGGTTCACGTCGGCAGACTACCACGGCTTGTGCGCACGGATTGTTAATCCGTGCTCCGCCTGCCTCAGCGTTCTATGCACGCTGTGAACTGCGAACTATGAACTACGCCCTCGCTACTGCTTCGGCGCCGTCTCCGTCCCTTGTCCTTCCGTCAGCGTCACAATCCTGTCCACGCCCGGCACCGTAAAGTGCTCCACCATTCCGCTCGGCCAGTGCACTTCAATGTCGTCGATCTTAGTGGCCTGTCCCAGCCCGAAGTGCGGCCGAAGATCGTTGTTCGAGGCATAGCTGCCGCCGCTCAGCACGTCTTCGCGCTGCCGCATGCCGTTGGCTTTTACATAGACGGTCGTGCCCACTGCGTCGCGCGGGCTTTTCGGCCCGCCCACCATCTTGAACTCGATCCAGTGATTATGGTCGTCGCTCACATTGCGCAGCAGCACCGGATGCCCGTCCATCACATTGATCACCACATCGAGCTTGCCGTCATTGAACAGGTCGCCCACGGCCAGCCCGCGCCCGGCAATCACATCCGCCAGCCCCGTGCCTTCCACCGCCGGTACCGTCTCGAACTTTTTCCCGCCCAGGTTGTGGAACAGCATCGGCCGTTCCGCCCAGCTCGTGCCCCACGGATACTTGTCCGCCTGCGGATACACATGCCCGTCGGCCATGATCAGGTCTTTCCATCCGTCGTTGTCGTAGTCGAAGAACGCATCGCCCCAGCTCAGGAAGGGCACCGTCACCTCGCCCAGCCCCATCTCGTAGCTCACGTCCGTCATGTTCGCGTCGCCGTCGTTGCGGTAGAGCGGCTTGTAGTTGTCGCTGAAGGTCGTGTCGAACACGTCCAGCCATCCGTTGTTCAGGTAGTCGCCCACGGCAATGCCCATGGACGCCGTCTCCTGCCCCGCGCCATTCACCGCGAACCCCGAGGCATAGCTCACGTCCTCGAACGTCCCGTCACCCTTGTTGATGTAGAGATAATTCGGCGTCGAGTCGTCGCCCACCAGAAGGTCCGGCTTGCCGTCATTGTTCACGTCGGCAAACACCGTGCCCAGCCCGTAGTAGCCCGGCTTGTCCGCCACGCCCGCCTTCTCGCTCACATCCGTAAATGTCCCGTCGCCATTGTTGTGGAACAGGTGGTCCGGTTCGCCTTTCAGCCCGCGCGGCCCGCAGCTCACCGGCTCGCCGCGAAAGGTGCAGTACATGTTCGGCACGCCATTCACCGTGCCCTGCGGCAGGTTCGCGCGGTCGAAATGCACATACCCCGCCACAAACAAATCCAGCTTCCCGTCGCCGTCGTAGTCGCCCCACGTCGAGCCCGTCGACCACGCACCCACCGTCACGCCCGCCTTCTCCGCCACATCCGTAAACGTCCCGTCGTGGTTATTGTGGTAGAGCCGGTTCTTGCCCCAGTTCGTCACGTAGATGTCCGGCCACCCGTCGTTGTCGTAGTCCGCAATCGACACGCCGATGCCCCAGCGGTCGTTCGTCACGCCCGCCTTCTCCGCCACATTCGTAAATGTTCCATCGTGGTTGTTGTGGAACAGCGCCGCATGCGGCGGCGTCTCCTTGCCGTCCAGCGCGTTGAACGTCGAGCCTGTCACCACGTAGATATC
>DASZRQ010000192.1:0-34424 GCA_035549115.1 Occallatibacter sp.
GCGCTAGCATCGCTGCTTTACATGAATTTTTCCCGGAGTCTGCTGCATGGATGCGGAGCGCGCGCGCCAGGAGACCGTCGAGGCCTATGAGGCGTATGGGAGTGCTGTGCTCGGCTACGCTTTGCGGCTCACGCACAATGACGCACTGGCCCAGGACGCTCTGCAGGAGACCTATCTGCGCTTCTTTCTTGCCCTCATGTACGATGAGCCGATCCGCAACTGCCGCGCATGGCTTCATCGCGTAGCACACAACTATATCTGCGACACGGTCCGTGCCGCCGCCGAGCGCACGTCAGTTTCGCTGGAGGAGATCGGCGGCGACTTTGTTGAAGATCGCAGCTCGCAGCCCGCGGCTCAATTTGCCGACTGGTTTCAGGGATTGCGGCAAACGCTGGCTCCCCGCGAATTGCAATGTATTGAGCTTCGCGCAGAGGGACTTGACTATACTGAAATTGCAGCCAAGCTTTCTCTGCGCCCTGGTACTGTTGGAGCCCTTCTGCATCGGGCTGCAGAAAAGCTGCGTAACCGTCTGCATAAGAGAGGAGCTCCGGAATGAAGTGGCCGTTGATTAAAAACGACCAGCAACCGGGGAAGTCTCCCGTCCTGCCGATTTCAGTGTCTCAGCCGGTCACCGGCCCGGACAGCCTGCGCGCGCGACTGGACAATTGGTGCCGCATCTGGTCGCAGGAAAGCGAGACCGCCAATCCGGAGATGCATCGTGTGGTTGCCGCGCGCCTCAGCGGATGGCTCGAACGGTGCATTGGCAACCGCGTGATTGGTTCCATTCACGGCAGCGATGCGCGCACATCACTGGCCAATGCGACGCCGGTTTTCACGGCGTTTCTGGGCCGCCGCGCTGCTCGAGAAATCTCGCGCCGCGTGCTCAAGGGTCTATAGAGGAGAGCCATGTCAAAATTAGCTCGCGCCATCTGGTTTCTCCTCGCTGTGCATCTTGCCGTGGGCGCCTGCGCCTTCACGCAATATCTGTTGACGCGTCAGTACACAGCCGTAACGTTCTACTTCGCGCTTGAGGGCGTTCCGTTTTTCATGCTCATGACCGGCGTGGAGTGCTCTCTGGCATTTCGCTGCGCCCTTCTGTTTGAACGCGATGAGCCAATGCGCCTGGCCTGGCTGATGATTGCGATGGCCTCTCTCGCGCGCTTTGCCGGTACAACGCTGCGCTCCATGGCTACATTGCATTTCTTTGTGCCTGGCCTTGGCTGGCTCGATGCGCATCCCATCGGGCCATTTCACGGCCTGGATCAGATCGGCTTGATTGTCGGCAGCCCGCTGTCCATGGTTCTGTTGGCTATCGGGCTGGGCCGTGTGCTCGGCATTCAGCATCGCCTGCGGGTTATCGGTTCGCTCACGCGTGGCGATCAAGCCCTGCTTGCCATCATCGGGGCATTTACCATCAGCCAGATCGGCGTGATTCTGCCATTGTTTTGGCAACATCCTGCGCTTGGCACCATGCTCATGTGGCCCAGTGATCCGCTGCTTTCCCTGCTTTTGATCCAGGCAGTGCTTATCCGCCGTACTGTTGTCCGCATGGGGGGCGGGCTTGTCGCTCAGTGCTGGAGCATGTATGTGGTGGGCATTGTGTTGACTTCGGTGGGTGACGCAGGGATATGGGCAATCAGCCACAGCTATCTTCCGGATCCCCTTGTCGTGCTGAGCTGGTATCTCTGGTTTGTGCCTGCAGCGGCTTTTGCCAGTGCTCCCGCACTACAGCTTTCCGCCATGGCCCTCGCCCATCAGAGCGCCCCAATGCCGTTCGAACAGGCTGACTATCCTGCCATCGCCAATCTGACGGAATAATTCCTCTCCGTGTAAAGAAAATCCCGCACTGGATCGTCTTATGGACAAAGCAAGGTTTTGCAGCCAGCAGATATGCGCCTGCGGCAAGGGGGGAGCTGCAGGCGCTTCGAAAGCAGTTCTACCCCGAAAAGTAAACGATTACTCGAAGCCGTAAGGCTCGGCCTGAATGCGCTCGTTCAGGCTCCACGGAGTGGGTACACTTATGAGGTCTTTGCGCAGGTTTTTCACGGTTGTTTTCATCCTGATCTTCGCGGTTCTTGCGGAGCATGTCTCCGCGCAGGCTACCACTGGATCTGTTGGCGGCAGAGTCACGGACGCGAATGGCGCTCTCATTCCCCACGCCTCTGTCGATCTGACAGCGCAGGAAACCGGCGTTGTGAAGCATCTCGAAACCGACGATGCTGGTTCTTATCTCGCTCTGGATCTCCCGCCGGCGCACTACGTCATCTCTGTGCATCAGGCCGGTTTCAAGCCTTTCGTCACCAAGCCATTTGAGCTGCAGATCGATCAGAAACTCCGCGTCGATGCCGCGCTCGCCGTTGGCGAAGTCACGGAGACTGTCTCCGTCACCGATGTCGTGCCGCTGCTGCAGACCCAGGGCGCTGAGAATGGCCAGGTCATCGGCGCCTCCGAGATCGAGAACATGCCTTTACTTGGCCGCGACTTCACCGATCTGATGCTGCTCGTCCCTGGCGTGGTGCACGGTGAGGGGGGCAACAATGTCAACCTCTCCGTCAACGGCCAGCGCGAGTTCGGCAACTCGATCCAGTTGAACGGTGTTGAAACCACCGGCAACCGCAACAACGACACCAGTCTGCGTCCCAGTGTCGATGCCATGCAGGAGTTCAAGGTCGTCACTTCGGACTACGCGCCGGAGTTCGGCCGCGCCTCCGGTGGCGCCATCCTGCTTGAGACCAAAGGCGGCAGCAACCAGTTCCACGGCACTGCCTATGAGTTCTTCCGTCCCAACAACACTGCGGCCGGCTCGTATGACACCACCGGCTCGCAGGTCAATCTTGCTTCGCAGCTCAAGCAGCATAACTTCGGCGGCACTATCGGAGGGCCCATCCGCAAGGACAAGACCTTCTTCTTCGTGAGCTACGAAGGGCAGCAGCTCCGCAATGCCTACATCTATCCGCTCACGGTGCCTACAACCGACGAGGTCAACTTCCTGCCCGACGGCAGCGCCGATCTTTCCGGCCTCACTGATCCTTACACCGGCAACCAGATCCCCATCTTCGATCCCAACTTTTTCTTGAACAACTATTACGTGCAGCAGTTCCCTGGGAACATCATCCCTGCGGGCGACATCAGCCCTGGCGGCAAACTCATCCTCACGGAAATGTTCCCCAAGCCCAATAATGCTAATTTTTTCTTCAATAACTACACCGCGGTTCAGCGTGTCACCAGCCACGGCAATACCGGGAACGTCCGCCTCGATCAGGTGCTCTCGCAGCGCGACCGCCTCTCCCTCACCTACGACATCTCGCAGTCAGAGACACTCACAGGTGATCCCTACCAGGGCGCGATTCAGCAGACCAACGCGGGCGGTGCGGACTCCGGCGACCACACCTGGCTTGAGAACCAGTCCTTCGGCCTCACCTGGTCGCACACCTTCTCCGCAAACCTGCTTAATGACCTCCGCGGCTCGTACTTCATCACGCCGCTTGTGCAGCACAGCCTGGTGGATGGTACTCAGCTCGCGAGCAAGCTTGGCATTCAGAACGCCAACATCACGGGCTTCCCTGACACCTATGGATTTCCCCAGATTCAATTCGAAACCGGGGCGATCACTGGCGGCTCAACCTACAAGCCGCTTGCGTTCCGTGACGAGAATACGCAGATCGCCGACGCCCTTACCTGGATTCATGGCCGCCACTCCTTCAAGTTCGGTTACGAGTATCGTTTCCTCAACTCGCACCCGGATTTCTCGCTTTTCCCGGTGCCATATGAGTATGTCGGTGGTTCCTACGCCGCTATGACGAGCGACTCCACCTACTGTTACTACACCTACGAACCCTGCTCTAACCCTTACGGCTTTTACGATCCCAATGCTTACTACGGCACCGGCGGCAGCGAAATCGCCGACCTGCTGCTTGGCCTGCCTTACGTTGTCTACCAGGGTTTGCAACTTACCAATCCGCACACCACCAGCAACGAGCACAGCTTCTACCTGCAGGACTCCTGGCAGGTCACCGATCAGCTCAACCTCAACTACGGCGTGCGCTATGAGTATCGTCAGCCCTACGTCGATGCCAACAATAATGCATCGAACTTCGATATCGACACGCTCTCCATGCAGATCGCCGGTCGCGATGGCAACAGCCGTTCTCTCGTCGATTCCAACAAACACGACTTCGCGCCGCGTCTCGGCGTCGCTTTTGCCGCGACGCCCAGAACCAGCATCCGTGCCGGTTATGGCATGTTCTTCACGCCGGAGAACGACGCCCGCGAAGACATCCTCACCAAGAACTACCCCTTCTTCACTCAGGACGAGTACGTCAACGACCCCTACTATTTTGCTTACACGCTTGACGCTGGCGTTCCGCGCAGCACCACCATCGATCTTCCACAGGGTGCGTCCAGCATCGACCTGACCTCTGTACCCGGCGCCAATACCTTCACCGTCTACTCGGAGCCAGATAAGTTTCCCACCGGCTACTCCGAGATGTTCAACCTGACTGTGCAGCAGATTCTGCCCCGCAACATCTCGGTCGAGGTCGGCTATGTCGGCGCCATGGCCCACAAGCTTTCCTATGAAGTGGGCAACTACAACATCAGGAACTATCTCTCCAGCGCCATTGGCAAGGTGCAGACGCTTGAGCCCATCGGCCAGAGCAACTACAACGCGCTGCAGGCAAAGGTGGAGCGCCGCTACGCGAATGGCTGGAGCGTCCTTGCCAGCTACACCTATGCACACAGCCTCGATAATGGTCCTGCGCCCTTCGATCTGAAGAGCAGCAACATGCCGCAGAATCCCTTTGACATCCTTGCGGAGTACGCCAGTTCCGACGCTGATCTGCGGCACAACTTCGTCATGAGCAACCAGATCGATTTGCCCTTCGGCCATGGCAAGCGCTTCTTCGGGTCCGCCCGCGGCGCAGCGGATGCCATTGTTGGCGGCTGGCATCTCAACTCCATCGCATCTTTCCATACCGGCACGCCCGTCAACATCGTTGTCAACTCCGGCTATGCCGATTACCCCGGTCTGCGCCCCAACCTCGTGCCGGGCCAGGACCCCACGCTTCCTCGCGGCAAGCGGAATCTGCAGCACTGGTTCAACACCGCCGCCTTTGCCATTGTCAGCGGCCAGAGCAACAGCAATCCCATCCCCGGCAATGCGGGCCGCAATCTGGTGCGCGGCCCCGGCTATACCAATGAGGATCTCTCGCTCTTCAAAAATTTCACGCTGCCTGAGCGGCTCAGCCTGCAGTTCCGCGCCGAGAGCTTCAACGTGCTCAACACGCCGCACTACGATAATCCGAATGCGAATTTCAGTCAGGGGAATTTCGGCACCATCACTTCGGTGGGCGGCGAGCGCATCATGCAGTTCGCGCTCAAGCTGATCTACTAGCTTTTCTTCTGCGGCTTGCGCTGTTTCTTTTGCCTGCGCAGCGCAAGCCGCGGCTACTCTTATCTCGTTTACAACCCCACGGAAGGACATGCTCCCTTGATCACGATGGAGAGGCGCGAATTTCTTCGCGGCATTGCCGGTACGCTTGCTCTCAGCGCGAGTCCTGCTCCGCTGCGCCTCGCCGCGCAGTCTGCATCCGTTCCGGAAATCCTGATCGACGCGCGCGGCAAATATCGCGCCGTTGCCGCAAGCCCGCTTCATCTTGGCGGCAAACGCGTCACGCCGCTAGGCGACGAGTTTCTCCGTTTCACCACCCTCTATCTTGAGCGCTCGCCAGCTCCCGGAGCGCCGCCACAGCCCGTCTTGCCAGTCGCCGGCGAGTTGCATTATGCCCGCTTCGCAGCAGAAGGCTGGGAAGACGAGCTCCGCAAGATGAAGGCCTGCGGCCTTACGGCGGTCTCCACGTATGTCTTCTGGATTCTCCACGAGCGCATCGAAGGAGTCTTCGACTGGACGGGCCGCCGCGATCTGCGCCGCTTCATCCAGCTCTGCGGTCAAATTGGCCTCGATGTTATTGTGCGTGTCGGCCCCTACGCCCACGGAGAAATGCGCAACGGCGGCCTGCCAGACTGGCTCTACGCCAAGCCCATCACTGTGCGTTCCAATGACCCGGAGTATCTTCGCTATGCGCGCCGCCTCTACGGACAGATCGCCGCGCAATGCCAGGGCCTTTTCTACCAGCAGGGCGGCCCCATTGTTGCCGTGCAGATCGAAAACGAGTTCATGGCGGCCACTTCGCCGTGGGAGGTTTCCGAGTTTCGCGAAGAGCCCATTGAGTGGATTCCACACGGCACCGGCGGCCCCGCGCACATGCTTCGCCTCAAGCAGATCGCTATCGAGAGCGGCATTAACGCGCCCGTCTTCACCGCTACCGCGTGGGGTCCCGGTCTTCCGCCCGATGAGTTTCTGCCCATGCATGGGGGCTATGGCTTCGAGCCGTGGTCGCAGGATCCGCACACGCATCAGCAGCCGCCAAGCTGGAGCTTCCTCTTTGCCGACACACAGGCAAAGCTCAAGTCGGACGGTCAAAAAGGAGGCGCAGGGCAGGGAACTGTCCCCTTTGCTTGCTGCGAACTCGGCGGCGGAATGCAGTGCTTTTATCGCGCTCGCTTCGTTGTGCCGCCGGAGTGCGCACAGGGCATCGCCATCAGCAATCTTGGCAGCGGCGCAAACTGGCTCGGCTACTACATGTTTCACGGCGGCAGCAATCCTGCCGGCGAACCTGTCTTTTATAACGAGTACGATGTTCCGCATATCTCTTACGATTTTCAGGCGCCACTCCGTGAGTACGGCCAGGTTGCGCCCACTTATCGCATGCTGCGGCCCATCCACATCTTTCTCGCTACATACGGCGCGCAACTTGCACTCATGGAGACCGCAGTCCCTGCGGGCGAAGAATCCATTCTCCCAACAACGCGCGATACCGTCCGCTGCGCTATCCGCGCAAAGGGCTCCAGCGGCTTCCTGTTCCTGAACAATTATCAGGATCATGTCGAGCTGCCCGCGCGCGACAATCTCCGCTTTCATCTCTCGCTTGATTCCGGTGACCTTACGATCCCAGCGCAGGGCATGTTCGGTATCGCAGCGGGCGAAGCCGCAATTCTTCCGTTCAATCTCGCTCTCGGTTCCGTTATGCTCCGCTACGCAACCGCGCAGCTCATCACGCAGGTCGAAGAGGATGACACGCTCCACGCCTTCTTCTTTACCCCCCGCGGCATGAGCGCGGAATTCTGCATTGAGGCCGCGCATATCAGCCACTGCGCCGCGGAAGGTGCTGAGGTCACTCGTGCCGGGCATCAATTCATCGTGCGCGCCGGTGCTCCGCGCGCCGTCATCCACTGCAGCGCTGGTCGCAAGCAGGTGCATCTCTACGTGCTCACCCGCGAGGACTCGTTGCGCATCAGCCGCCACACGCTCCGGGATGCCGACCGCATTGTCTTGACCGATGCTGATCCCGCCGTGCTCGACGGCGATCTCATTGCATGGAGCCGCACCTCACAAGCCGATGCGCACATCTTTCCCGCGCCTCCAGGAAGCGCAGCCGCAACCTATGCCGGAATCCTTCCCGGCGCGGCAAGGCTCACAGCCTCCGCGCCTGAGTGGTCCAGCTCCATCACCATCGACAGGCTCACCGGTGACATGGCCCGCATCACCATCCCTGACGCAGCGCTGGACAACGTGAGCGACGTTCTGCTTCGCATCCATTACGTGGGAGATATCGGCCACGCTTTTTCCGGCGGCATTCTGCTTGCCGATAACTTTGCCAACGGAGCGCCGTGGGAGATCGGCCTTCGCACGCTTCGTCCGCAGATCGTGGACAACACGCTCCTCATCAAGATCATTCCGCGCACGCCGGAGACGCCAGCCGTTCTCGATCCAACTGTGCCCAATCGCGAACGTTTCGCAGGCAAGAGCGTTGCCATCATCGACTCCATCGAAACCATTCCCGTCTATAAACTTCATTTCTCCAGCAACGGAGCCATCTGATGAAACGAGCTCTCATGCTGGCTCTCGCATTTGCCACGGCGACCTGCGCCGCGCAAACTGCACATTACCTCGACTGCGACCGCGGCAGCGATACCGGTAATTCGCTTACGCCCGCGACCGCATGGCGCACCATCGCGCAGGCCAATGCTTACGAGTTCAAGCCCGGCGACAGTCTCCTTCTTCATCGCGGAGCACGCTGCGAGGGCATGCTCGCTCCCAGGGGCTCAGGCACCGCCGCTGCGCCCATCCGCATTGGTGCATACGGTCAAGGCCCGCTTCCAGTCATCGTGGGCGGCGCGGCCCCCGCCGGCCTTCTCCTCGATAACCAGCAATACTGGGAAATTGCCAACCTGGAGATCATCGGCGGCTCGCCTTATGGCGTCCGCATCGGCGGTTCCGTTCCTCTGCTCCATCACTTCCGTATCACGAACCTCGTCGTACACGATGTATACGGCGAGCCTGCCACCAAGGACTCCGGGCTCATCGTGGTTGCGCCTGATGCAAAAGCCAACACCCGTATCGATGACGTTGTTATTGACGGCGTTACCGCCTACAACACCACGGAGTGGGCAGGCATCATCGTCAACGGAGCGGGTTTTGAAGCAGGCAACTCAAGCCCGCACGGCGATGGCATCACGGTCCGCAATTCGATCGTGCATGACGTTGCCGGCGACGGCATCCTGCTTGCGCGCGTCGCTCACGGCCTCATTGAACATAATGTTGCCTGGAATACAGGCATGCAACAGACTGAGACCATCGGCACACCGGACGGCATCTGGGAGTGGATGTGCCGCGACTGCCGCGTCGCCTACAACGAAGCCTTCTTCACGGATTCGCCCGGCGTCGATGGTGGCACTTTCGACATCGACTTCGGCAACGAAGACAACATCGTCGAACACAACTTCGGCCACGATTCACAGGGCTATTGCCTCTCCATCTTCGGCGCGGAGGGTGTCACCGGCTACTCATTGCGCAGCACCATCCGCAACAACACCTGCATTCACAACGGCCGCAGCCCGCGCCTGGCCAAGCGCCAGGGAGCCATCTATCTCTCCACCTGGCAGGGCGGCCGCCTCAATGGCTTCACCATCGAGAACAACACCGTGCTCTGGGAGCCGCCGCTCGATACCGCAGCCTTTGTCTCCGATGCGGAGTTTACCGGCAACCTTCCCAATCGCGTCGTGAACAATACCATCATTGCAGCCTCCGGCTCTTTTATCTCGGCGAAGCCGGGCATTCAATTTGAGCACAATCGCTATTGCGCGCCTCATGGCATGCGCCCGGCTGATACTACCGGCGATCTCTGCGCTTGCATGCGGGATTGGCTCGCTTCATCCGGCGCCGATCCGTGCACGGAACCGGCGGCCTCAGCAGGTCCGTGGCAGCTCGTCGCTGTGCTCGCTCCTGATGGCAAAGATGCCGCCGCATCGCGTAGCATGATGACTGTGCTCGCCAGCATGCAGCATCAGTTCGCAGGCCGCGGTCTCCGTTCAGCCGTCGAGTTCATCGCGCCGCTTGCGCCATCCGAGATCGAGAACCTGCGCGCCGATTGGCACATTGCCCCACAGATTGCCATCGATGCCGCGCCTTCGCCGTATCATGTCCCCGAGTTATTGCTTGTTTCGCCCTCGGGCAAAATCGATGCGCGCTGGCGGTCGCACATCTCGCCTGCCGCGGTCTGGCTTCGTCTGCAGAGCCACATCGGCGTGCCTTTAGGCGCACAACCCGTGCAGGCGTGCACAGAGGCACATCCATGAAACGTATCTTGACTCTTTCTCTGCTCTCCGCAGCCTGCATTGCATCGCTTTCAGCCCAGCAGTTCGCGCTCCATGAGGGGGACCGCGTCGCTTTTTACGGCGATAGCATCACTGCCCAGCGGTTTTACACGCGTTTTGTCGAGGATTTTGTTCTCACACGCTATCCGAGCCTGCATGTCGATTTTGTGAATGCTGGTGTTCCTGGCGATACCGTGTACGGCGGTTATACCGGCGATACCACAAAGCGCCTTGCGCGCGATCTGTTTCCGCACAGGCCTACAGTCGTTACCATCATGCTCGGCATGAACGACGGCTATTACATGCCCTTCGAGCAGAAATACTTCGATGTCTACAAGGATGGCTACCGCAAGCTCCTTGCGGCAATTCAGGCTGAACTGCCCAGTGCGCGTATCATGCTGATCTCGCCTACTCCCTATGACGAGGTCACGCACGGCACGGAGTTCGCGCACTATAACGAGACCATTACTCATTACGCGGCATTTGTAAGCGAGCTGGCCAGCAGCTCTCACTTGGGCTTTTGTGGCTTGAATCGGCCGGTATCCAACCTGCTCGCCGCGGGTTCGCAGAAGAATCCTTCGCTTGCGTCACTTCTCGTCCCCGACCATATTCACCCCTCTGAGGCTGCTCATTGGGTCATGGCGGCTGCCCTCGTTCAATGCTGGGGAGCCTCGCCCATTGTCAGCAGCGTGTCGATTGATGCAGCCTCTCAATCCGTGCGCGCACAGCAGAACACGGCGATCAGCGGCCTCGCCGTTGCCGGCGGCCATGTCGCATGGACCCAGACCGATGCCGCGCTTCCGCTTCCTCTGCAGTTTGAAAATGCGATGACTCCGTTCGTCCTCGAGAGTTCGGACCTGGCGGCGATGGACCGTCAGATTGTGCAGGTCAAGGGGCTTTCTGCCTCACGCTATGCTCTGAGCATCGATGGTCACGCTGTCGGCGCCTTCTCGCGTGAAGATCTGGCTAATGGAATCAACCTTGCGCTCTATCCCACGCCCATGCTGGACCAGGCGAAGGGTATCGACAATCTCGAGCGCGAGCGCACGGCTCTCGACGAAGCCCGTTTCATTGTCGCGGATGAAGATCCAAAGGCCCCTGGCGCTGAGGCCGCTGTTGCCGGGATGAATGCCAAGGAGAATCTGCTGGTGTCCGAGCAGCGCAAGGAAGTGCAGCCCAAGCCGCATCGATTCGAGCTGACGCCGCAATAGCCCCGTGCTGTTTTTGCATTTTCTTCGGCGAATCGCGCATGCGCCGCGTACTCTGCTGTCTGAAATTTGGTAATGTGCATTGCGTCACTCACTATGGTGCGGATAGGAGGTTACGAATTGTGCATGCACAGTGATTGCGTACTTGGAGGTCCTGTCGCCGCGCAGGTATAGTGCAAGTATTCAAGGGTGACTCATGGAATCTCTCCTCCGCATGCCCGATGTTCGCAAGTCGGAATTCCTTGCTACTCCGGAAAACGAGCCGCGCACTCTCTCCGAGTTGGGCGTGCCAGAATCCACTCTGGAAGATATCGCTCTCAAAATTCTTTATACCTCCGGGCCATTTTCCGTGCTCGATCTGGCCGGCCGCGCCTGCATCAGCTACGACGTTGCTCATGAGCTCTTCAGCCGTCTGCGCGGCAAGCTGCTGTGCGAGGTCACCGGCATGAGCGGCAATGTGCCGTTTCTTGCCATCACCACCCAGGGGCGCACGCGCGCGGTCGAGCTGTTAACGCATAGCCAGTACGCCGGTCCAGCGCCCGTTTCGCTCGCCAGCTATGTTGAGCTGGTGCGGAAGCAGAGCGTGCGTCATGTCGAGGTACATCCACCGGAGGTTGAGCACGCCTTTGCGCATCTGGTCCTCGACAGCCGCAAGCTTGCGCAGTTCGGCACCGCGCTCAACTCTGGCGCGGCCATCTTCCTGTACGGCCCTCCGGGAGTGGGCAAAACGGCCATCGCGGAGACCCTTTCGCGCGTGCTTGCCGAGGACTCCGTGTGGCTGCCCTACGCCATCGAAGTCGATGCGCAGATCATCACCGTCTTTGACCCGGCCGTTCACCATCGCCTGCCGGAGCTTGAGCCCGAGCACCGCGATACCCGCTGGGTTCGCTGCCGCCGTCCCACCGTCATGGTCGGCGGCGAGCTCACGGCGGAGATGCTCGACCTGCAGTTCAACCCCATCACCAAGTTCTACGTCGGCCCCATGCAGATGAAGGCCAACAACGGTGTGCTCATCGTCGACGATCTCGGCCGCCAGCGCATTCGCGCCGACGAGTTGCTCAACCGCTGGGTGGTTCCGCTGGATCGCGGCATCGAGTTTCTTACACTGGCAGGCGGCCGCAAGATCGAAATCCCATTCGAGATGCTCGTTGTCTTCGCGTCGAACCTTGATCCCGCCGAGCTGCTGGACCCGGCCTTCCTGCGCCGCATCCAGACCAAGATTCGCATCGGCGCCGTCACCGACGAGCAATTCCGCGAGATCTTCCGCCGCGTTGCCAGTACCCATAACCTGGATGCGGAAGATGATCTGCTCGATGAGTTGATTCAGGTTATCCGCGTCGATCTCAACCAGGAATTGCGCGGCTGCCAGCCCCGCGACCTCGTCAACCAGATTTGCTGGGCAGCAAAATACGAGGATCGCCCGCCGCACCTCGATCGCCAATCGCTCATGGATGCGGTCGATGCCTATTTCCTGTCGAAGGCGGAGTAGTTTTACGCGCAGTAAAAGGCGGCGCAGCCCTCAGGGCCGCGCCGCCTTGCTTTTTGCATTTGTGCAGCGTGCTTAGAAGAGATTCCACAGCGACTGGTTGTAGACCTCGTGGTGGTACTGCACCTCGGAGGCCTTCACAAAGGTGCCCAGATCCTTCGGGCAGCGGTTGGCCGAGGCCTCTTTCAGGTCCACGTAGCGGCCCTGCACATCAGTGCCCAGAATCTTTGCAATCCACTCCGACGACTTGAAATCCGCAATCGCCGCTTGAATGTGGTCGGGCAGGTACCGCTGAGCCTGGCGCAGATTATCGATCTTTGCCGTCGTGCCATCCAGGCCTGTCTTGAAGATCGAGTAGAGCACCAGATACGGGTTTGCGTCCGGGGCCACCGAGCGCACTTCCACGCGCATGGAGCGCGAGTTGCCGATTGGGACGCGCACCATCGAGCCGCGATCCGTTGCCGAGGCCTTGATCTGGTTCGGCGCCTCGAAGTGCGGATCGAGACGGCGATACGCATTGACGCTCGGGTTCAGGATCAGGCAGATGTCCAGCGCGTGCGTCAGGATGCGGTCAATGAACTCCCAGCCCGTCGACGACAGCTTCTCCTGTCCTTTTTCGTCCCAGAACAGGTTCGTCTTGCCCTTCGACACCGACACATTCGTGTGCATGCCGCTGCCATTCACGCCCACCACAGGCTTCGGCAAAAAGCTGGCCGTGTAACCCATATTGTTGGCGATCTGCCGGCAGAGCAGCTTGTAGAGCTGGATCTGGTCCGCAGCCGCCACCACTTCGCCGTAGCCGTAGTTGATCTCGAACTGGCTCGGAGCAACCTCGGGATGATCCTTCTCGTTCTGGAAGCCCATGGCCCGCTGCACTTCCGCGGCCGTGTCGATAAACTGCCGCAGCGGGTCCAGCGGCAGCACGTGGTAGTAACCGCCCGTGTTAATGAATTCGAACTTGCCCGTCTCGTGGAACTTGCGCTCTGCGTCGCGCCCCGCGAACAGGAAGCCCTCGATCTCGTTCGCGGCATTGAGCGTGTAGCCCTTGTCTTTGTAGAGCGCATCGGCGTAGCCCTTCAGCACGCCGCGCAGGTCGCCGGAGTAGGACGTGCCATCTTTGTCGATGACCGAGCCGAACACCAGCACCTTGCCGTTGCCGAATACATCCGCGGGCACCCAGTAGAAGGCGCTCCAGTCGATGCCCAGCCGCAGATCGCTTTCCTTCTGCGCCGTAAAGCCGCGGATCGACGAGCCGTCGAAGGTCAGGTTCTCATAGGCGCCCAGCAGAAACTTCTTGTCGTAATCCAGCAGGTGCAGCCGGCCTTCCAGGTCGCTGAACAGCACCGTTACGGCCTTGATGCGCTTTTCGTCGGTCAGATACTTGATGCGCTTTTCACGAATCTCGTCGATCGGGACCCGGTTGACGCGGTCTGCCTTGGCTTGCAGGTTCAGTTCTTCGAGCTCGTCATACGAGAGCGCGAGAAAATTCCGATACTCGGTGGACATGGGTTCTCCTCAGGACGGGAATACTGCGGTATGACCCAAAATCTACCAAACTGGTCCGAGGGGGTGCAAACAGACGCAGGTCCGCGGAAGCAGCCGTCAAGCGCTTCCGCGGACCCGCCTGGGATTGCCCGTTGCTCTGGCCTTAAGCCTTGGCAACAGTGTTGATCGTCGTCAGCAGGCGCTCGACGATCTGGTAGGGATCGGCCTCGGAGTTCGGGCGGCGATCCTCAAGGTAGCCTTTGTAGCCGTTTTTGATGAAGTTTACGGGCATGCGGATCGATGCGCCGCGGTCGCTGAGCCCATAGCGGAACTCGGTGATCGGAGCCGTCTCGTGCAGGCCGGTCAGCCGCAGGTGGTTATCCGGGCCATAGACCGAGATATGCTCTTCGCGGTACTTCCCAAACGCGCCCATCAGGCTCTCGAAGTACTCCTTGCCGCCGGTCTCGCGCAGGTACTTGGTGGAGAAGTTGGTGTGCATGCCGCTGCCGTTCCAGTCGCCGCGGATCGGCTTGCAGTGCCACATCACGTCCACTTCATACTTCTCGCACAGGCGCATCATCAGGTAGCGTGCCGTCCACAGGTCGTCGGCGGCCTTCTTGGAGCCTTTGCCGAAGATCTGGAACTCCCACTGGCCCTTGGCCACTTCGGCGTTGATGCCTTCGTGGTTGATGCCCGCCGTCAGGCACAACTCCAGGTGCTCTTCCACAATGGTGCGGGCAATCGAACCCATGTACTTGTAGCCCACGCCGCAGTAGTAGGGGCCCTGCGGACCGGGGTAGCCGTCGGCCGGGAAGCCCAGCGGACGCCCGTCCTTGTACAGGAAGTACTCCTGTTCAAAGCCGGCCCAGAAATCCGGGTCGTCGGCAATCTTGGCGCGCACATTGCTCGGGTGCGGAGTGCCATCCGGCAGCAGAACCTCGCTCAGGACGATAAATGCGTTCTTCCGGCTCGCGTCCGGATACATCGCCACCGGCTTCAACAGGCAGTCCGAGCTCTTGCCCTCGGCCTGCATGGTGGAGCTGCCGTCAAAACCCCACATCGGCAGGTCGGCCAGGGTCGGCTCTGTGTCAAACGATTTGAGCGTGGTCTTTCCACGAAGTTCCGGAATCGGCTGTTTGCCGTCCAGCCAGATGTATTCCAGTTTGTACTTAGCCATGGATCTCCTTCAGGCAGGATGAATGATGGTTTGCAGATAAATCCTAGGGGCTGGGGCGTAAAGATCCCGTGAGGATTTCGGAAGGAGACTCTGAGGAAATCAGGCTGGTTGAAGAGACGCGGGAGCGTCAGCGCCGGTGCGCCAGAAGCACCATCGCAATGAGCACCACGACGGGGACCAGGGCCAGCCCGGCAATGTACAGAATCCGCCGCGACAGGTGCGATTTCCGCTTCTGCCAGTCGCGCAACTCCGCCCGGTCTTCCACGCCTACCATGTCCAGGTGCTCCAGATCGTGCTTGAAGTCCCGGGCATTGGCGTACCGGTTGCGCGGGTCGCGCTCCATGGCGCGATAAAGCACCTCCTGGAGCTGTGGGCTGATCTCAGGATTGGCCACCGCCGGAGGCATCGGATGGTTCAGCAGCCGGTCATTCATCATGTCCATGGGCGACTCGCCCTTGAACGGCAGCATGCCGGTCAGCATTTCGTAGAGAATCACGCCCATCGAGTAGATGTCCGACCGACCGTCGCCCCGCTTGCCCTTTACCTGTTCGGGAGAGATGTAATCGGCCGTTCCCAGCGTCGCTGTCAGGTTGGCGTAGGTCAGCCTCCTCGCCGAGGCATCCGCGGCAATGCCGAAGTCGATCAGTTTGACGTGGTCCCGCCCGTCCACCATGATGTTTTCCGGTTTCAGGTCCCGGTGTACCACGCCGTTCTCGTGGATGTACTCCAGCGCATGGAGCACCGCGAGGGCAATGCGGATTGCCCGGTCCTGTCCAATGCGGCCCTCGTTCATGATCTGCCGCAGAAGCCGGCCGTCGCACCACTCCATCACCATGTACACGCGCGAGCGCTTCTCGCCGCCGTAGACGCGCATCACGTTGGGGTGGTGCAGCCGCTCGCCGATGCCTTCCTCGCGCTGAAAGCGGTCGAACAGGATCGGGTCGGCCTCCATGTCAGGGTGAGGAATCTTCAGCGCAACCTGCCGATTGTCGCGGGTATCCACGGCGCGAAAGACCGACGCCATCCCGCTGCGCGCCACCGGCTCTTCCACCCGGTAGGAGTCGATTACGGTACCGGGTTCAATGCTGTCCAAAAATCCCATCGTGCCTCTGACTGTGTCTGTGCCTCTACTACTTTACCGGTGAATCCTCAAGAATCCGCAAGACTTCCGTAAGGTTTTTCCATGGCCCGCTTACCCCAGGGAAGGCAGCCGGTAAGGCCGCCCGCGATACATGCCCACCTGCTCTACAGACCGCACCCGGATCACCTGCGCCGTCGTATTGTCGTTGCCGTCAATCTCCACCGCACGCGCCACCAGCTCCCGCGCGATCTCTTCGGCGTGCTTGGGCTGCGAAGCGATCTGCGCAATCAGGTTCGGGCCCATCTCGTCGTGAATCCCGTCCGTGCACAGCACCAGCACGTCGCCCGGCAGCAGCGTTACAGCCGTCGTATCTGCCGAGACGAACATTTCCGGCCCCAATGAGCGGATGAGCACATGCCGCGTGTCGGATTCGGCGATTTCCGCAGCGGAGATCAATCCCAGCTTGCGCTGCTCGTTGACCCAGGTATGGTCCTGCGTAATCTGCCGCGCTTGGCCGTTGCGCACCAGGTAGCACCGCGAGTCGCCTACATGCGACACAATCGCCTGGTCGTGCCGCAGAGCGCAAGCCACCACCGTGGTTGCCATCTTTTTGCCGCGGAACTCCGGCTCCAGGGTGCGGTCGTGCACCGCCGCATTGGCAAAGGCAATCAGCCGTGGCAGCAGGCTGATCAGCATGGCTCCGGACTGCGCCTTGCTGAACTCCTCGGTCAGCACATGCACTGCCGTCGAAGAGGCGACTTCGCCCAGGTCCAGCCCGCCCACGCCGTCAGCCACTGCAAACAGATACCCGTGGGTACGCGCCTGCTGGCGCGAGGCGGGAATGAACGATCCCAGCGAGTCCTCGTTGTTGGTCCGGACCTTTCCTGGATCGCTTGCCTGACCGAATTGAACATCTAGCATGGCGCCGCTGCCTGGGGGTGTGTTGCGTGGCCGCGAGAACGTTGTCCTCGTACCGCCTGGTTCAGTGCTGCGAAAAAACGTCACTGGGTGGGGTCTCCCTCGATGCACACTGCGGGCCTTCGAGCGGAGACGCCACCCAGCGTCTCAGGTTGCGTTGGAAGAAGCGCCTAACTCACGGCGTTCTTCGACTCCAGTAGAACTGCCTTGCCCTTCGCCTTCGATGCGCGAAGGAAGTAGATGGCTCCATACAAGCCCCACACTGCGGAGATGCCGAGTGCCAGCAGGGGCTCCATCTTGGTGCCGAGGTTGAAGAATGGGCCGGCCACATAAAACGCCATGCAGATGATGTTGGCCAGCAGACCAAAGCCTGGAATGAACGTGTGCAGCAGGAAGTTGCGGTCCGGCCGCTTGTGATACGCCACGATGCACAGGAAACAGCTCAGTGCATACAGAATAAATGTGCCGAAGTTCGAGGTCAGCGTAACTGTGAGCAGGGAATTGGGCAGTGCTGCCAGCTTGTCGTGCGTGGAGTAGCCAAAGCTGGAGAGCAGACCGTGCGGCAGCGCTGCAATGGCTGCATCGGTCGGAGCGCTGGCATCCGCAAACACCAGCGATACGGCTACGGTTCCGATTACCGCCGAGATCAGCGCCAGCGTCCAGATCGCCCTGCGCGGCGTGAGCGACTCGGCGTGCAGAATGCCGAAGTGCTCTGGCGCTTCGTCGTCTTTGCCCATGGCATACGTCACGCGAGCGCCCGTGTTCATGCAGCTCAACGTGGTTCCGATGAGCGCCAGGAACACGGTCAGGGCTTCAGCGAGCATGAAGTACTTGCCATGACGCTGCCCCAGCAACGCATCGCCCACGATAATCATCATGTCGCCAATCGGCGCGGCTGACCCGGCTGCACTCTGCATCGTGTATCCCGAGTTCAGGAAGTAGTTCGCGGCGAAGTATTCGAAGAGATAGCAGATCAGCCCCTGAATCAGCAGCGAGGCAATGACCGCAATGGGAATATGCTTGGTCGGATTTTTAGCCTCGCCCCCCATGGCTGTAACGGATTCAAAGCCCACAAGGATCAGAATTGCAACAGTGGCCTGAATGAATACCCAGCTTAGTTTGTGCGGGGCAATCACCGAGGCCGCATTTGGATGCGTCAGGAAGTTGCCGCTTGCATCCGTGGTCGGATAATCCACCGTAAACGGCACCGGCTTGCCTGCCTTGTCCAGCAGAGGCAGCGGCGCGCCGCTCGAGTCGCGTATCACTGAGCCGTCTTTTGGATTGGTCGCAAACTGGTAGGTATAGGTCGAGAGCGTCTGCCCATCGTAGTTGAAGGCGGGCGCTCCGGCCGGATGATTGGCGCGATAACCCAGTGCCAGCACACTGAACACCACCAGAGCCGAAATCTGCACGATATTGATGGCCAGATTTACCGCCGTCGAAGCGCCGGCGCCCTTCTGCGCAATCCATGCCACGAAGAAGGAGAAGACGATGGCTACCAGGGCCATGAACACCGGTCCGGGATTCGAGCCGCTCAGGAAGCTCGGATACAGAAATCCGACGACATAACCGACGAAGATGCCGGTCGTTGCAACCATGACGCCTGGGTACACCCAGTAGTACAGGTGCGAGCCCCAGCCCACGATGAACTTGGCGATGCGCGCGTACTTGAAGGCCTTGTCCTTCGAGAGCAGCGCCTGCTCCGCGTAGTAGTAGCTCGAGCCCGTGCCGGGGTAGAGCTTGGAGATCTCCGCGTAGGAGACAGCCGTGGCCAGGCACAGCAGCAGGGCGGCAAAGATGCCCATCCACATGGCCGGTGCGGTTGAGGGTTGGCCGGCTACGCCGGTTGTTGCCTGTAGAAAGAAGGTGAGCCAGAGGAAGGCGCCCGGTGCAATCAGCGCCATCGCATTACTGGTTAGCCCGGTCAGGCCGAGTGTGGCCTGCATCTGCGGTGCTTTCTGTTCTGCCATGAGCATTCTCCTGGAAATTTTTTCGGGTGTGCGGTTCCCGGTGATCCCGGGTTATCTCATCAAGCTCGTCCGTCGGGAATTCTCCTCGCGGAGCGATGCGGGGTTTCTGCCGAAGTACGTTCAACCTAGTGCCCGGTTGATAAAGATGGAATGAAGAACTTTTTACGGCGAGTGGCGAGTCGGGGAGGGGGGTGGTGTGTTGCCTCCGGCGAGCGTTCTCAGCCCCGCCGGAGGCTTAAGCCAAGGTGCTTACCGCTTGGGCCCGAAGAAAGCCACGAACGCTACGGTCACCGTCGATTGCGCATCGACCATGTTCGTGTCTCCCTTGTGGAAGAAGGGCTGGTCAGACCAGTCGCGGCGGTATTCTACGCGGCTCAGCAAACCCTCTGCCCACTTGTATTCATACGTGCCCGTGAACTCCTTGATCTCCTGCGCCGTGCCCGTCGAATAGCCGTTCATGTCGTGGAAGAACTCAAAGCGTCCGGTCAGCGCCTGGGTGCCCGTCACCTGCTCGTGCGCCGCAACCGCGACGCCCTGCCAGTGTCCCAGGCTGTTGTCGAATTCGCCTTCGCCCAGATCCGTATGGTTGCGGTTCTGGCCGTAGTCATAGTTCAGGTAGGCGCTGAACTTCGCAGTCGGCGTCAGCGTCAGCGTCGTGTCTACCAGATTGCGATAGCCGGTCTGGGTCGAGTAGTTCGAGGGACCCGTGTAGTAGTTCAGGAACCACGAGTACTTCGGCTTCACCAGTGCATTGGTCAGGCCGATCGTCACGCCGCCGTTGTTTGCGGTCACATTGTTCCAGCCGTTCACCACCTGCACGCCGATGGTGTCTGTCTTCGACACCGGCATTGAGCTGCGCAGTCCAAAGTGAAAGTAGGGAATTGCCCAGGCGAACAGCACGGAGCGCGAGTAGCTCCAGTCGTCCTTCGATTCGATCACTTCCGCGCCGGCCGAGGTCACGAACTTGCCGAAGTCCAGCTCCAGCCCCTTCGCCTTGGGCGGCTTCAGGCTCAGAAATGCCTGTTCCAGATAGTCGCCGTTATCGTGCGAGCCGCCGTTCATCAGCGTATTCACGCGCCCGAAGACCAGATCGACGTGTGCGCCCACCGGGTCGGGATCGTGGTTCAGCGTCAACCGGGCTTCGGCCAGGTTGAACTGATCCGTCTTGTCGTTGAAGTTGTACAGATCGTTGGCCTGCCCGTTGGCGGAGTCGCTCGGCCGGTTCGCATTGTAGCTGTAGTAGCCATCGATCAGGCCGCTGAGGTCCATCGGGCCGACGCTCCATGTCGGCGCCGCGGCGGGTGCTGCCGCAGGAGCCGGAGCGGGGGTTTGCGCAGGCTCGCTTGAAGCGGGTGCCTGTGCGCCTGCGGCCGTGCTCAATGCCAGGGCCGCGCCGGTAATGGACAACAGAAGACGGTTCAGGTTCAGGTTGATCGACACTGTTCCTCCCATGAAGTAGATGAATTGTGGTATGTCGCGGGAAATACTCAACGAAACGAGTTGCCTTCACGCCGCACCCTTTGCTGGTGCGAACTCTGCCCTGGCGCCCGCGGGGGAAGTGCGGAGTGTTCGCCGTGCAGAGGTCATGATCCGAGAGTGGGATATTTGTCCCATATCCTCTCGGACTTTCCCCGATCGCTGCGGATTGATCCTAGTAACGCAAACTCTTCATAAAGAAAAAATGAAGACTGTAAAAAGAATTCCTTATGCGTAAATCCCCGCGTATGGAGCGGGTTTCAATGCACACCGTGGCTCCGCGCGCGCATGCATACATCTCTGTGCGTAAGGAAAACATGAAGAAACTGATAAAATTCCTTCACGCATTTCAGCCGCGACAGGACTGCACCCTCCCCAGGTCGGTTCGCCGCGCGCCTGGCGCCCGGAACGCAAAATTCTTGCTGCCCCGTTCTACGGCGCATCGGCCGCCGCACAAGGGAAAGGACGTATCCAGTGTCTGGCACCTACATTCCTCTGCGCACGGCATGGACTGCCCGCCGTCCACGCGGCGGAGGTTCGCGCGCGCTTCTCTTCGCGCTCGAATGCGGCTTCGGCCTCACGGCGGTGTTCTTCATCGGCGTGCTGGCGCATTGGTTTCCATGGCTGCTGCCCGTCGCGGCTCTGCTCTGCCTGCTCGTCGTCGTTCCCATCGCGCTGCTCTGCGGCTTCTGGCAGTCGGTCATCGTCTCGCTCTTCGCGGTCGTCGTGCAGAGCTATCTCGGCGCCCGCCACGGCACATTCAATCCCGCGCGCGATCCCGCCAATTCCGTCACGCTGCTTGCCTTCGTGCTCACCGCTCTGCTGGTGAGCCGTCTCTCGGCGCGCATCACCGAGCACGCCAAGGAGTCCGACTCCTGGGGCGGGCAGATGCGCGATCTCTATGAATTCACCCGCCGCACGCTGCAGATGAACCTGCATGTCGAGCCCGGCGCCCAGCTCGCCGAGCTCGTGCACGAGATCTTCTCTCTCGAGTCCGTCGCGGTCTTCGATGCCGACCTGCACGAGACCTACCAGGCTGGCTACTGGAGCGACGATCCTCAAGAGCTGGTGCAGAACGTCTACTACTTCGAGTCTTCGGACGATGATCCGGAGACCGGCATCGGCCGCCGCGTCGTGCGTCTCGGTTCCGTGCCCATCGGCAGCGTTGTCCTGCGCGGAGATACCAGCCCGCTTACCAACAACGCCATTGCCTCGCTCATCGCCATCACCTTCGATCGCTACCGCGCCTTCGCTAACGAGAGCCGTATCGAGACCGAGCGCCAGACCGAGCAGCTTCGCGCCACGGTCCTCGACTCGCTCGCCCATGCTTACAAAACGCCGCTTACCGCCATCCGCGCCGCCTCTACTGGCCTCAGCGAGATGGGCCGCCTGTCGCCCGCGCAGTCGGAGCTCGTCTCACTGATCGACGAGCAGGCCAATCAGCTCTCCGATCTCACCGCGCGCCTGCTCACCACCGCGCGCCTCGATGCCGGCGAAGTCTCCGTCAACGCTGTCTCCATTGCCGTCGCCTCGCTGATTGAGGAAGTGCTCGCCAGCCTTGGCGAGCGCATTGCCTCCATGAAGATCGCTGTCCATGTTCCCGATGAAACTCTCGAGCTCTGCTGCGACCGCGAGCTGATGGCAACGCTGCTCACGCAATATGTCGACAACGCCTGCAAGTACTCGAACTACGGCACCACCATTACCGTCGGCGCTGTTCAGGCAAAGTCCGAGGTCATCTTCTCCGTGCGCAGCTTCGGTCCCATCATTCCCATCGCCGACCGCGAGCGCATCTTCGACCGCTACTACCGCTCGTCGAACTCCGCCACGCGCGCTGCCGGCACTGGCATTGGCCTTGCCGTTGCCAAGCGTGTCGCCGTCATTCACGGCGGCTATGTGTGGGTTACCAGCGATGAACAGCAGGGCACCACGTTTTACGCGGCCATTCCCGCGCCGGCACAGAAAAGGAAAGCTCAATGAATCAGCCCGCCATCCGCGTGCTTGTTGTCGATGACGAACCAGCCATCCGCCGCGCCCTGCGCCCGCCCCTCGCCGAGCTTGGCTTCCAGGTCTACGAGGCTTCGCGCGGAGAAGAAGCGCTCCAGCTTCTCCACTCCACGCCCGTCGATGTGGTGCTGCTCGACATCAACATGCCCGGCATCGGCGGCGTGGAGACGCTGCGCCGCATCCGCGCCGTTGCTCCGCGCCTGCCCGTGCTCATGGTCACCGTCCGCGATGGCGAAGAGGAAAAGGTAGAGGCTCTCGAACTCGGTGCGGATGACTACGTCACCAAGCCCTTCAGCATTCGCGAGCTTATCGCGCGCATCCGCACCGCGCATCGCCGCGTTCATGCGCCCACGCGCATGGAAGATGCGCCCATCGAAATCGGCGAAATCCGCCTTACCCCTGCGCGCCGCACCGTCACCAAGCGCGGCCAGCCCATCCACCTCACGCGCAAGGAGTACGACATCCTCTACTGCCTCATGAGCCGCGCCGGCCGCGTCATTACCTACGCCAAGCTGCTCACCGCCGTCTGGGGCGCAGACTGCCGTGAGGAAGTTGAGTACCTTCGCACCTTCATTCGCCAGCTCCGCAAAAAGATCGAAGACGATCCGTCGAACCCGACCTATCTCCTCACCGATGTCTATGTCGGCTACCGCTTCGCCGACGCCCAGATGCTTGCAGAGGCAGCAGACCGCGCCCCTCGCAGCGAAGTTCCCATCTCTGAAACCGCAGGCTGAAGCAAAAGCGCCCGCGTAAGCGGGCGCTTTTATTGGCATTCATCAGCAGTTTTCAACTAACTCAATCACGCACGTCAAGGCACGCCAGCAACCACGCCGAAAGCTGCGGGCGAAGCCCGCGTCTGCTGCATGCCATGCTACTCGTCGTAGTGCAGCAGGCTGAACACGTCATACTCGGTGAACCGACTGCGGCCCTTCAGGAAATCCAGCTCCACAGCAAAGCCCAGCCCGGCGATCTCGCCGCCCAGTTGCTTCACCAGCTTTACCGTTGCTTCCATTGTGCCGCCCGTGGCCAGCAGGTCGTCCACCAGCACCACGCGCTGTCCCGGCTTGATGGCATCCATGTGAATCTCGAGCGTGTCTGACCCGTACTCCAGGTCGTAGGTCACGCGCGCCACCGGGGCGGGCAGTTTGCGCGGCTTGCGCACGGGCACAAACCCCGCATTCAGCCGGTAGGCCAGCGCCGGCCCAAAAATGAATCCGCGCGCCTCGATGCCCAGCACCAGGTCGATGTGCTCTTCAAGATAATGCGCCGCCAGCGCGTCAATCAGTTGCGCAAAACCTGTCTTGTCCTTCAGCAGCGTCGTAATGTCGTAAAACAAAATCCCCGGCTTGGGGAAATCCGGCACTGTGCGCACCAGAGCCTTCAGGGCTTCTACATTGACAGGCTTTTGCGTCTCAGACATGCGTCCGCCATCTCCTCGTGCAATCTCAAACTGGGTAAGGGAAGGGAACAGGCAGGCCGCGCGTCCATCTTCCTCATCGATTATAAAAGCTGGCAGCGAGTACCGCGGTTCCGGCCTCTGACCACCGATCTCTGCACCCTGATCTCGGTTTCACCAAGCCCCTTCAATCTGGAAGGTTTCCAGCTTTTCGCCCTCGCGTTCTTCCAGCACATGCTCCACCACGCGGTCTACGCGGCTTCCCCGCGGACCCTTGTGCAGGCTCGCGCGCAGCTCGGCCAGATCTTCAGGCGTGCCTGTCGCCACCACTTCCACCGCGCCGTCCTCGGTGTTGCGCACCCATCCGCGCAGCTCCAGCTCGCTTGCTTCCCGATGCACGAACCACCGGAAGCCCACGCCCTGCACTCGTCCCTGTACCAGGAAATGAAGAACCATCGCTGCCAGTCTTGCAGACCCGCGCCAGCCCGCGCAACCGCCGGACAAGTCTCGCTCGTGCGGCATTCCCCTCCGCCTGCGCGTTACACTAAACCACACATGGTCTTCGTTCTCGACAACTACGATTCCTTCACCTACAACCTCGTGCAATACCTCGGCGAGCTTGGCGCGGAGGTTGTCGTCCGCCGCAATGACGAGGTGACCGTCGAGGAGGTCGAAGCCCTTCATCCTGAGCGCATTCTGCTTTCGCCCGGCCCCTGCACTCCCGGCGAAGCCGGCATCCTCATTCCGCTCATCCGCCACATGGCAGGGAAGGCCCCCATCCTCGGCGTCTGCCTGGGCCATCAGGCCATCGGCGAGGCCTTCGGCGGAGAGGTGGTTCGCGCGCAGCACCTGATGCACGGCAAAACCAGCCCCATCACCCACGATGGCCAGGGCGTCTTCAGCGGCCTGCCCACCCCGCTCACCTGCACCCGTTACCACTCGCTCATTGTCGCGGAAGACTCTCTGCCCCAGGACCTTGCCGTCACCGCCCGCACGCCGGAAAATGGCAGCGGCTCGGTCATTATGGGGCTTCGGCACCGCACTTTGCCAGTTGAGGGGGTCCAGTTCCACCCCGAGAGCGTGCTCACCGAGGGTGGGCACCAGATGATCCGCAACTTTTTGGAAATGTAAAAGATGCGTGCATTTTTCGGTGGGCTGGCTCTCTGTTGTTTCGCCGCACATGCTGCCGGGCAAGCGCCCCTTGGTGCCACGGAGCCCGCCGCCGCTCGCGCCACCCCAATCGCCATCGTGCCGCTCTCCAGCACCACCACGGTCACGGGCGGCCTGCAGGTCACGGCGGATAAAGCCATCATCGGCGTCGCCGGTTCGGTCATCTCGGGCAAGGCGGCCACAGAAGTGACTCTGCCCCAGCGCGGCACCCTCCGGGTATGCGCCTCCACCACGGTCAAGCTAGCCAGCGACACAAATGTCCCCGGCAACGAGCTTCCCGGCCTGCTCATGGCCTTCGACCACGGAGCCCTTGAAACCAGCTTCTCCACGGGGTCGAACGCGGACACCATTCTCACGCCGGACTTCCGCATCCTGATCGGCGGCCCCGGCGCTTCGCACGTCAAAGTGCGCCTTGCCGACCACGGCGACACCTGTGTCGACAACCCTCGCATCGGAGAAGAGGGTGCGCCGTATGTGCTGGTCACCAGCGTCTTCGACGGCAGTCTCTATCGCGTGCAGCCCGGCCAGCGCGTCCTGTTTGAGCACGGCAGCACGCACGAGGTTGTGGATCAGGAGAAAGAACCCTGCGGCTGCCCGCCGGCGCAGGTGGAGGGCAATGAGTTTCCGCTGGCGCAGAGCGCGGGCCTGGCCCCCATGCAGCCCGCTAAACCGGCTACAGAGGCTGCCACAGGCAAGGCCGCCACGGCCGCGCCGCCGCTGGTGCACAATGCGGCGGAGCCCACGCAGACCGCAACAACCCCCGCAGCATCCGCCGCGCCTGCGTCAACTGCGTCTGCCGCTCCGGCAGCGAAGACTGCCTCCAGGAAGCCCGGTTTCTTCGGCCGCATCGGCCACTTCTTCAAGCATCTCTTCGGCGGCGACTAAGCCTATAGTTCCCGCGCCCGCTCAATGGCACGGATCACCGCCTGCGCTTTGTTGATGGCTTCCTGGTGCTCCATCTCCGGCACGGAGTCGGCCACGATGCCCGCGCCCGCCTGCACATAGCCCTTGCCGTCCTTGGCCAGCAGCGAGCGGATGGCGATACACGAGTCGAGATTGCCGGAAAAGTCCGCATAGAGCACCGCGCCGCCATAGGTGCCGCGCCGTGCAGGCTCCAGCTCCTCGATGATCTCCATGGCCCGCACCTTGGGCGCGCCGCTCAGCGTGCCGGCAGGGAAGCAGGCCCGCAGTGCATCCACCGCGGTCAGGCCGCCGCGCAGCCTGCCCTCAATGGAGCTGACGATGTGCATCACGTGGCTGTAGCGCTCCACAAACATCAGCCGGTCCACCTTCACGCTGCCGAACTCGCTCACCCGGCCCACGTCGTTGCGGCCAAGGTCCACCAGCATCACGTGCTCGGCCCGCTCTTTCTCGTCCTGCATCATCTCGGTTTCGAGCGCCACGTCCTCGGCCTCGCTCGCGCCGCGCGGCCGTGTTCCCGCAATTGGCCGGTACTCCACCTTGCCGTTGTGCACCCGCACCAGCAGCTCTGGCGACGAGCCAGCCAATTCCAGCGCGCCCGTGGTGCGTTGCGGCTTTTTGGACGAGCTTTTGGATGAACCGCCCAACTTGCCCTCCGGCGTGAACCGCAGGAAATACATGTACGGGCTCGGGTTCACCGTCCGCAGCGCGCGATAGACCTGGAAGCTGTCGATGCCCGGCTCCACGTCGAACCGCTGCGACAGCACGGTCTGGAAGACATCGCCTGCCGCGATGTATTCCTTGGTCTTGGAGACGGCTTTCAGATAGTCCGCCTTGCGTGTCCGATGCGTCACCTTGAGCTTGCCCTTCGCTTTCACTGCAGGCAGCTTCGGCAGCGGCTGCGTGAGCCGCTTTTCCAGCCGCGCCAGCCGCTTCACTGCGTCCGCATAGGCCTCGTCCGGCCTGGCCAGCGTTACATCCGCCGTGACCATCATCCAGATCTGTTTGCGCACATGATCGAAGGCCAGCACCTCATCGAAGAACAGCAGGCAGGCATCCGGAATCTTCAACTCATCCCTGGCGTGCTCGGGCAGCCGCTCGATCTGGCGAACGGCGTCGTAGGCAAAGAAGCCAACAGCACCGGCGGTAAAGGGGGGCAGGCCCGCCAGCCGCGCCGGTTTGTGCCCGCTCAGGGCCTCGCGCAGCACCGCGAAGATGTCGCCTTCGAGATGCGTTGTCCGTTTGCCTTCGGTGATCGTGATCGTGCGGCCGCGCGCCACAATGCGCTTGTACGGATTCACCCCGATAAAGGTGTAGCGGCCAACCTGCTCGCCGTTTTCAACCGACTCCAGCAGAAAGCACTCACGCTCCTGCCAGGCCGCGCGCAGAAACGCCGAAACCGGCGTCTCCAGGTCGGCCGTCAGGGTGCGGCAGACAGGAACAAGGGTGTGCTCTTTGGCGAGCGCGAGGAACTCTTTCCGTGCGGGTTGAATCTGTTGTGCGGTGGCGTTCACAGCTCCTAGTGTATGGGAGTGCGCCGCGCCCCGGCTCTTTTCACAATGCCTGTTGGTGATGAGCCTGATAATTCTCGACCCACACGGCCAGCTCTTCGGCGGGCAGCGGGCGGCTGATGAGGAATCCCTGCGCGCCATCGCATCCCTTGTACCGCAGCGCATCGAACTGCTCCTGCGTGGCCACTCCCTCGGCCATCACTTCCATGCCCAGCTCGTGGCCCAGCTCGATGACCTTCTCCACCATCACGCGCTCGCTGTCGTGGCCCTGCACATGCTCCACCAGGCTCTTGTCGATCTTGAGCTCGGTTGCGGGCACATTCTGCAACTGGCGCATCATGGCGTATCCGGTGCCGAAGTCGTCGATGGAGAGCTTGAAGCCCTTCATGCGCAGGCGTGTCAGCACGTCGAGCGTGCGCGAAAGCTGCCTGGCCAGGCCGGATTCGGTGACTTCAACGGCGATCAGCTCCGTGGGGAAGCCGTAGCGCTGGGCCATGCGCACAAGCGAGTCCGGGAAGGCGAGATCGTGCAGAGAGTGCATGGAAGCGTTCAGCGAGATGTGCGGCAGGTTGCCGTCCAGCAACCCGTACTCGCGCATGTCACGGAGGGCCAGTTCCGCCGTGGACCAGCACAGCTTGTCGATCAGCCCCAGCGCCTCCACCCGGGCAATGAAGCTCTCCGGAGGAATGATGCCGAACTCGGGATGGCGCCAGCGGGCCAGCGCCTCAAAGCCGGTGATCTGCCCCGTGGAGAGGCTGATCTGCGGCTGGTAGTAGTTCATGAACTCGTCGCGTTCGGTGGCCTGGCGAAGCTGATCGTCGGAGATGAGCGGCGGCGGCGCCTCGATCAGCGTCTCGGGTGCGCCCAGGGTCGTGAGCGCCTGCAGCATAGCGCGCAGGGCGTCCAGCGGCACGGGCTTTTGCAT
Source organism: Occallatibacter sp. (assembly GCA_035549115.1). Lineage (GTDB taxonomy): Bacteria > Acidobacteriota > Terriglobia > Terriglobales > Acidobacteriaceae > Telmatobacter. The sequence goes on from DASZRQ010000192.1 coordinate 28,446, forward strand.
GTGCCCAATGACCGAGAGCCCCAGGTTCTGCGCCAGCTTCTCCGCCGTCTCTAGCACGCGCTTATCCATGCCGCTCATCAGAAGGATGCGGGCCTTGGAGCGGCGCTCGCCGAGCAGGCGCAGCACCTCGATCCCGTCCATGCCGGGCATCATCAAGTCCAGCAGAATGAAGGAGGTATCAGGAGTAAGGTAGTCCAGGAAGGTAGCCGGGTCGCGGATCGTGGCGCACTCCAGACTCAGGGCGCGGGCCAGCGCAGCCACAATGCTGCACACGACCTCATCGTCATCGATGACCAGGATTCGATCAGCGTTCGCCATTCTATCTCCGGCTTCCGCGACAAATCTGGGGAAAGTACTGCAAGGGCCAGGGGAAGTGCTTAGTGGTCTGTGTTGCCTGCCGTAATCCGCAATAGGCTGTTGAAAGTCTAACGTAGCTCCCGGCCCCGGCTCACACAATTTACAGGGGTTGCGGGCTGCTCCGGTAACTTAAATGGTGCCCGGAGGTACCGGATCGCAGACTTTTCATCCTGCTTCAGCCGGTTTGTATGGATTCCTGGAAACCCTTATGTGAATTCGATGCAGATCGTGCTATCTCAGGAAGGCACACTTTCCTTATCGGCAGGTTCCGAAAGGGTGACGCCTCATCCGCGGAGGCTTGACGCCGTCTACCCCTCGGCCTAGACTCACAGGGGTTTGGGCCAATGGGTCTTTTGCCATGAGCCGAATGCCGCCGGGCGCGTCTATCCCTGTGCGGTTTGGAACAGAATTGGAGATTTGGTATGCCGACAACACAGACTGTGACGCTCGACCAGGAGATCAACCCCTGGGAAGCACAGAGCGCGCGGTTCGATTTTGCAGCCCGCAAGCTGAACCTTGATGAGGGCGTGTGGAAGATGCTCCGCACCCCGGCCCGCGAAATTATTGTTCATTTTCCGGTATCCATGGACGATGGCCGTATCGAGATGTTTACCGGATTCCGTGTGCAGCACAACATCGCCCGCGGCCCGGCAAAGGGCGGTATCCGCTACTCGCCCGATGTGACCCTGGACGAAGTGCGCGCGCTGGCCAGTTGGATGACCTGGAAGTGCGCGGTCGTAAACCTGCCATTCGGCGGGGCCAAGGGAGGCGTAATCTGCGATCCCCACAAGCTCAGCCACGGGGAACTCGAGCGCATCACCCGCCGCTACACCTCGGAGATCATCGACTTCATCGGACCGGAGAAGGATGTGCCCGCGCCCGATATGAACACCAACGAGCAGACCATGGCATGGATCATGGATACCTACTCCATGCACATGGGACGCACCGTCACCAGCGTGGTCACGGGCAAGCCCATCAATATCGGTGGCTCGCGGGGCCGCGTGGAGGCCACCGGCCGCGGCATCATGGTCATCTGCGATGAGAGCCTGCGTTACCAGAACATGTCCGTCGAGGGCTGCCGTGTCGTGATTCAGGGTTTCGGCAACGTCGGCTCCAACGCCGCCCGCCTGATGATGGAGCACGGCTACAAGATCGTGGGCATCGCGGAGAAGGACGGCGGCCTCTTCAACTCCAACGGCATCGATATTCACGCGCTCAATGAGTACAAGTACCGCAATGAGACGGTGCTTGGTTTCCGGGGCGCGGAGGCCATGCCCAGCGAGGAACTGATTGTCTCCGACTGCGACCTGCTGATTCCGGCGGCTACCGAGAACGTGATCACCAGCCGCAACGCGGACAAGATCAAGGCCCGCGTGATCGTGGAAGGCGCCAACGGCCCCACCACGGCCGTGGCCGATGAGATTCTCGCCGAGAAGCGCATCTTCGTGATGCCGGATATTCTCTCCAACTCCGGCGGCGTGACGGCCAGCTACTTCGAGTGGGTGCAGGATCGCCAGGGATACTTCTGGAAGGAAGCCGTGGTCAACGAGCAGCTTGAAACCATCCTGCGCGATGGTTTTGAAGACGTGGTGCGCTATGCCGAGGCCCACAACGTGAATAACCGCATCGCGGCTTACATGCTGGCCATCGATCGCGTGGCCTTCACCATCAAGCAGCGCGGCATTTACGCCTGATCGTTCGTCTATGCAAACAGGGCGGATGGGCACACGCCCATCCGCTTTTCGTTTGCGGCGCAGATGCGTCCGCGGCTGCGTGCGATGCGATCAACACCCCTGAGGGACCGTCATGAAAATCGCTCTCCTGCTTGTTTTGTGCGCGGCATCTGCCCTGGCGCAAAACCCGTCTGTCAATCCGCTGGCTGCCTGCGGATCGGATGGGGCTTCCTTCAAAACCAAGATGGACGATTCCCGGCACACGGTGGACCAGCCTGAGTCCGGCAAAGCGCGCATCTACTTCATTCACGAGTCCGGCACGCCGCTGAGCCTTGGTTATCCAACCACGAAGCTCGGCGTCGATGGCAAGTGGGTGGGCGCCAATCATAGCAACTCCTATTTTTCGGTCTCGGTCGAGCCGGGCGAGCATCACCTCTGTGCCGCTCTGCAATCGTCCCTGGTGGGATCGCGTGTAGAGCTCGCCCACTTTCAGGCAGAAGCAGGTAAGGTGTACTTCTATCGCACCCGGCTCGTGATGTCGCGTTCGATCGAGCTGCTTGATCTGGAGCCGCTGGACAGCGATCAGGGCCGGTATCTGGTGGATTCCTTTCCGCTGAGCATCTCCACGCGGAAATAGCCCACACACAAAAGCGGGATGAGCCATTGGCCCATCCCGCTTTGCTTCGAGCGCAATCCGGCTTATGCGTCGTCGTAGTCCTCGGTGAGCGACTTGAGGAACGCCGCCAGCGCCGCGATGTCGTCCTGGGTCAGGTGCATGTTGGCAAACTCCGGCGGAGCGTTGCGCAGCAGGCCCTGGTGCGCGAGCCCAGAGCTGTTGATGTAGAACGCGATCACATCCTCAAAAGTGGCGCGGCTGCCATTGTGGAAGTACGGGGCCGAGTCTTCGAGGTCGCGCAGCGTCGGCGTCTTGAAGGCCGCGATGGTGTTGGCCAGGCCGGCATCCACGGAGCAGTCGCGGCCCGTGGCGCACACAATCGACGACATGATCTTCTGCGGTCCCGGCACATCGGGATTCTGGTAGATGTTCCACATGCCCAGGTCCGCATAGTTCGGATTCGACGCCGAAGCCGCGCGGCGGAAGGCCTCCACAGCGTTCGGGTGCGCCGCGCTGGCCGGCATGTACTGGTCGAAGTTGGCATTGCGCTCCGCCAGTCCCGGCACGTGCAGATTCATGAACGCGCCCGCACCCCAGATGGCGTCGTACTCATCCTGCGACACGCCCGTGGTGTGGAAGCTGAAGTCGGTGAAGTCCGGCGCCTGGTGGCAGGCCGCGCAATTGCCGGCGTGCTGGTCGTCTCCGCCATTGGCCGTGCCGATCTTGAGGAAGACAATCAGCCCTGCGAGCTCCTGCGGTCCGAACTGATACGTCTGATCGTGATATTGGAACGACCCATCCTTCGCCGTAATGTAGGTCGGGTTCTGCAGTGCGACGACCTCATTGTAGAGGCGCTGGTTGTACTGCGCCTTGGTTTCGCCCGCCAGCGGCTGCACCGGCAGATGGTTCACACGCAGGAAGTTGTCATACGGCGAGCCGATGTAGCGCCCGAACTCATCCTGCTGGAAGAGCAGATCGCGCATATAGGTCGAGATGCATAGCGCCACCTCGTCCAGAATCTGCTGGTCGGTCGCTGTCGTTACATCCAGCCGCTGCGCCACAGGCAGCTTCAGGTCTGAAGGGATGCGCGCGTCCGTGCCGAGGAAGAGCGTGCCATAGGACAATCCATTGGTCCGGTCCGCGGCGAGCTGGCTCGATCCGTCGTCCTCGCGAATCACCTGCGCGATATGCGCAATGGCCTGTGCCTGCTGCGTGGGGTCCCAGCCGAAGTTGCGGCCGATGAGCGTGCCCTCCACCAGTGCCTCCGGCGTGGCAAACTCGCCGTCGAAGTGCAGGAGCTGCGCGCCATTCTGCAGCGAGCCCACCATCTGCATCGCATTGCGCGGCGTGTGGTCATAGCCGTTGATCACGCGGGGAATCGGGCTGCGCGTGGTGAAGTCCGCATAAGTGCGGTTGCCGGCGTGCGCCACCCCCTGGAACTCCGTGACGAAGTGGCAGGACCGGCAGTTGATGGCCTGGCCCGCGAAAGGGCCGGGCAGAGTGTAGGAGCCATCCTGTACGGTGTTGACCACGGGATCGCCCACTGCCAGGGGATCGTTTACGCCCGTCATGTGCGTGGCAAAGTATTCGCCGAAGCGCGTATCGAGGAAGAGCCGCTCGCCGATCGAGTCGGCCGCGGGCGTCGAGTCCGCCTCAGTCTCAAACGCGGGTGCATTCCCCGAGGCGCAGCCCACGGCAAAGCCGCTCACCAGCAGAGCAAGGCTCGCCGCGGCCAGCGTGAATCCCAGAGTGCGGCGCTGGGCGGGCCGCTTCCGCATGTGTATCTTCATCGCTTATCTCCGGACGGGTTGTTGGGCTGTGTTTCGGCCTGCAGAGAGCGCAGATAGGCGATAATCTGCCACCGCTCCGGCTCAGGCAGCGAGCTCCACGAGGGCATGCCCTTCCATGCGCTGCCGTTTTTCAGGATCCAGGCCAGCTCGCCGTCGGTGGCGTGGCTAATGCGTTCGCTGCGCAGGCTGGGGCGTCCATGGCGTCCCAGCGCATCGGCGCCGTGGCACTTGGCGCAGTTTTCATCGAACAGATGCTTGCCCGCCTCCGCTGCCTGCGCGCTGCCCGCATAGGGGTTCACGCGCTTGCGGTCCGCATCGGGAACCTTGCGCATCCATCCGCCGTCGGACGCCAGCACCAGCGCCGAGCCCATCATCAGAATCATTGCCGCAAGAGCTATGCGCTTCATCGCGACCTCCGGAACAGATCGCGGAACTGCTGAATCTCGTAGGAGACCTTGAACCGCCACAGCACGCCCACGCTGTTGTCGTTGAGCCCGAACTGCGGCGAGAACCCGATGGTTGGCCCATGGGGCAGGTTAAAGTTGACCGTCGGGCCTGCATACTGCGAGGTCGCATCGGGGCCAAAGTCGTGTGCCGTCGAAAGGCCGCCATAAAGCTCAGCGCCGGCGGTAAAGTTTTGCCGGCAGAAAGTGCATGCGCGGCTCCTGGCCACCAGCGTCAGCGGACGGCTGGCAGCCACCGCGTAGCCGAACTCCCATGGCTCGTTCTTCACGTTCTTTTCCGCAATGAAGTTCTCGGAGAAGTTCCAGCCCTTGGCGTTGCTCGAAAGAATCAGCTTGCCCTCGATGGAGCGCTCGATCTCGCCGCGGCTCTGCCAGTTGTTGAGCTGGAAGTCGGAGATACTGTGGTGGCCCGTGACCTCCAGCAGGCTCTTGTCGGCGTTGTTAATGTCTTCGTACTCCACGTAGAGCACTGGGTTCACCCAGTGCTCGCTGGGCAGCACGCGGAAGCGGTTTTCCCAGCGAAAGCCCGTGAAGATGGTCGAATCGTTCTCCGTTGACTGGCCCTGCAGGTAGACCTCGGTGGTCCACCAGGCCGTCGCGCCGTACTCCATCTCGAGCGTCGGGCTGACGAAGCGGTTCGCGTCCTTGGGTGTGGCGGTGAGTCCTTTGATGGCCACTTCCAGGTTGCCGGGCTCCTCAAGCACCTGGGAGTACGTCACGAAATAGGGCGGCTCCTGAGCATGCGCCACCGCGCCCAGCACGAGCCAGGCAGCAAGGCCGATCAGAAGCACGAGTCCGGAACGGAGAAGGAAGGCAGGGGAATCGACTCTTCGGTCGAATCTCCTGCCCACAAGGGTCATGCCACGCGCACATGCGCGGCGTCTCAAGCGGAGCGCTTGCCAGGCCATCCAAAATCCCTCTATGGAATTGGGGCCGACGTTCCGCTATGCTAGGGGAACCGTCAGCTCATGGGTTGCCGGTTGCGCGGTCCTGGTGGCGCTTCGCCAAAAGTCTACCGCCAGGGCCGCCTTCGTACTTCCGAGCATGTATGCCGCTGCACCCAGGGGGAAGGCGCG
>DASZRQ010000193.1:0-5637 GCA_035549115.1 Occallatibacter sp.
CCCTGCTTGAGGGTGATGACCGCGGAGGGGACCTGGTAGTCGAAGAAGGGCTTGCCGCCAGCCTCTTCGATTGCCTTCATGCGTGCCTGGACGACGGGGTCACTGGGGACGGCAAAGGGCAGACGGTCGATGATGACGCAACTGAGGGCTTCGCCCTGCACGTCCACACCCTGCCAGAAGCTGGCAGTGCCGAAAAGGACAGCGTTGGGCGTGGCGCGGAACTCATCGAGCAGCGCCTTGCGCGGCGCGGTGCCATGCAGCAGGATCGGATAGTCGAGCACGGGCAGCAGCCGCTCATAGAGGTCGCGCATCTGGCTGTAGCTGGTGAAGAGGCAAAAGGCGCGGCCCTGCGAGAGTGTAAGCACGCGGCGAATGCACTCGGCCGCGGCCTCCGGAAAGCCGGGTTCGCGCGGGTCAGGCATGTTGGGCGGCAGGTAGAGCAGCGCCTGCTGGCCGTAGTTGAAGTGCGAAGGAACGACCAGCTCGCGGGCTTCCGCGAGGCCGAGGCGCTTGCGCATGTGGTCAAAACCGCCCTGCACGGTGAGCGTGGCGGAGGTGAGCACGACGGTGGGGATGGCCTCGAAGACCAGCTCGCGCAGCAGCTCCGAAACGTCGATGGGCGTGGCCTGCAAAAATGTGCTGCGGTTCTGCTGCCGGAAGGGGTCGCGGGCGGCGGACTTCTCCGCGCTGCCGCCGCCGGAGGCGCGGCGTTCAAGCCAGTAAACCATGTTGCTCGCGTTGGACTCCAAAAGGAACTCGAGCTCGGTGCGGAGGCGAGCGACGCGCTTGCGCAGGCCGGGCGCCTCTTCCACCCCCTTGAGCTGCTCCATTTCGGCTTCAAGGCGCTTGAGCGTGGCGCGCACGGCCATGTAGAGATCGCCGGAGGTTTCGAGGAACTCCTCGCGTTCGACAAAGGGCTGGCGGCCATCGGAAGACATGGGCAGGCCGGCGAAGAACATGCGGGCACGCTCGCGGAGCTGCTGGGTCACGGCGGGCAGATTGGCCGCGCCTTCCTTGCCGCGGAGAAGTACATCGGTGTCGCGGGCCAGCTCCTCAAAGCGGATGTTCGAGACCGACAGGCCGAAGTAGCTGGAGGCGACTTCTTCGAGCTCGTGGGCTTCGTCGAAGACGACCGCCGCAGCCTCGGGCAGGATGCCCGCGTCGGGCGCTCCGGCGGCCTCCTGCTTCACAGCCAGATCGGCGAAGAAGAGGTGGTGGTTGACGATGATGATGTCGGACTCAAGGGCGCGACGGCGCATCTCCGTGATGAAGCAGCGGTTGTAGTCCGGGCAGGTGGCGCCGAGGCAGGCATCGGCGCGGGCGTCGAGCTTGTGCCACAGGGCGCTGGACTCGGGCAGGCCGGAGAGCTCGGCGCGGTCGCCGGTCTCGGTTTCCTGCTCCCATGCGGCAATCTGCTGGTATTGGTCAATCTCCTCCAGACCGCTCAAAATGGGCTGGTTGCGCAGCGCGACGAGCTTGTGGCGGCAGAGATAGTTGGCGCGGCCCTTCATGTAGCAGACGCGCAGATCGCCCAGCAGGGACTCCAGAAACGGCACGTCGCGGAAGTAGAGCTGGTCCTGCAAAGCCTTGGTTCCGGTGGAGATGATGACGCGCTGGCCGGTGCGCAGGGCGGGCAACAGGTAGGCCAGGGTTTTGCCGGTGCCGGTGCCTGCCTCCACGATGAGGTGGCGGCGCTCGGCGAGGGAACGCTCCACGGCTTTGGCCATTTCAAGCTGGCCGGGGCGGTACTCATAGGGCAGGGGCGAGCGCGCGAGGATGCCGCCCGGCGCGAAGAACTCATGCAGGGTGGGCAGGGCGCGGGCTGGGGTCTCGGTGGAGGCCATGGGGGCAGCGCTCTCCCCATCATAGGCGAGGCGAAGGGAAAGAGAATTTTTCTTGTGACCTGCGAGCGGGGTTGAGTGGGGTTCTCACAGAGAACAGACTTAGGCGATGGTGGCGGCGTTGCTTCCCTCCCCGGTCCCTACATGCGAGGGGCTGGGGCAGCCATGTTCGTGGATGAACTTGCCTTCCCAAGCCTCCGGGAACTTATCCATTCATCTTGCAGGCAGATCGATGCCGGGCCTTCAGGCTTCGGCTGTGGTGGGGTCGATGATGGTCTTCACTTCGGCGATGGAGTTGGCGGGGAAGCCGCCCATCCGGGCGTGCTCGCGGACCATCTCTTCGTTGGGCGCGATGTAGACGCAGTAGACCTTGTCGCCGGTGACGTAGCTGTGGACCCACTGAATCTCGGAGCCGAGCTTGCGGAGGACACCGCAGGATGTCTGGGAGATGGCCTGGAGGGTTTCCGGCGAGAGGGAGCCTGCGCCGGGGATTTCACGCTCGATGACGTACTTGGGCATAACGGCCTCCTGGGGACGCGGGTTGAGCGAGTGTAGCGGAGGCGCAGGCCGGACGGGAAGCGAAAAAATGCGGGGATCGCCACGATTGTGCGGTCCCCGCTCCATGTCCCTGGAGAAAAACTGCAGGTTGCGGCCGGTGCGGCCTAGCCCAAAAACAAGATGCGCGGCAGGTAGCCGGCATCGGCGGAGGACGGGGTTTGCGAGGGCGCGCCGGACTGCTGCGGCTGCTGGCTGAGCGTGACGGTGTCGTCGGCAGCCTGGGCGCCAAGGGTCTGCGCGGCGTCGAGGAGCTTACGGCGGGTCTCGGCGCGGCGGGCGTTGAGGGCGCGAAGCTCTTCGGCAGCGGCGTAGGAGGCGGACGTCACGTTATTGGGAGAAAAGCCGTGAACGTGCATAGGAACAACCTCACACGGTGGATGTATGTGCAGGCGAAAGGCCATGCGGTGACGGACGGCATAAGAATCCGCTTAGACAGGCGCGGAGATGCGCGGCAAGTAAGATAAAGGAAGATGCAAGCGGGCGCGGCAGAGCGCGCAAGGCCTGCGGGAGAGTGGATTTGCCGACGTATCGCAGATCGGTTGTGCCGGTGAAGCCGGGCGCGGAGGGGCTGCCGCTGGTGGCGATTGTGGGGCGGCCCAACGTGGGCAAAAGCACGCTGTTCAACCGGTTGACCAAGAGCCGCCGCTCGATTGTGGGCGACGAGCCGGGGATTACGCGGGACCGCATCTACGGCGAATACGAGTGGGCGGGGCGGCGGTTCCGGCTGGTGGATACGGGCGGCATTGTGCCGGACGATCCGGAGCTGATTCCGACGGAGATTTATAACCAGGCGCGGGTGGCTCTGGAAGAGGCCGCGGCGCTGGTGTTTGTGGTGGATGTGCGGACGGAGCTGGCGAGCCCGGACTACGACCTGGTGAAGCTGCTGCTGCGGGCGAAGAAGCCGGTGTTTCTGGCGGTGAACAAGGTGGAGGGCGCGGCGGCGGAGCTGGAGGCGGAGAACTTCCGGCGGCTGGGGCTGAAGCAGGTGTTCCCCATCAGCGCCGAGCATGGGCTGGGCATTGGCGAGTTGCTGGAAGGGATTGCCGAGGCAGTGCCTGCGCCGGAGGCGGAGTCCGCCGAGGAGTTGGCCGAGGAGGACGAGGTCTTCGAGGGCGGTCCGCTGGAGCCGGGCAAGGCTGTGCACCGCACGCACGGAGAGTTCGAGCAGCACGAAACCTCGGTGGCGATCATCGGGCGGCCGAATGTGGGCAAATCGACGCTGCTGAACGCGCTGACGGGCACGGGACGGGCGATTGTGTCTCCGATTGCGGGCACAACGCGTGACGCGGTGGACGAGGTAGTGGAGTTCGAGGGCGACACGCTGCGATTTGTGGATACGGCGGGCATCCGGCGCAAGGGCAAGACCCACCTGATGGCGGAAAAGCTGAGCGTGGTGATGGCGCGGCGGCATCTGGAGGCCGCGGACGTGGCCCTGCTGGTGATTGACGCAACCGAGGGCGTGACGGCGAGCGACGCGACCATTGGCGGCTACGCGCACGAGAGCGGGCGCAGCGTGATCCTCATCGTGAACAAGTGGGACGCGGTGACGACGGGGCGCACGGATGGCAAGCCGCCGGCGGATCGCGAGATCTTCGAGAAGCAACTGCGCAACGTGCTGAAGTACCTGAGCTATGCGCCGGTGCTGTTTCTTTCCGCGCGCGAGGGCACGGGCATAAAGCGCGTGCTGAGCGAGGTGAAGCGCGTGGCCGCCGAGCGGCGCAAGCGCGTGACGACGGGGCAGATGAACCGCTTTTTGGAACGCGTGGACTTTCAGCGCGCGCCGGTGCCGATGGCCAAGCGCATCCGGATCTTCTACATGACGCAGGCGGCGGTGGCTCCGCCGACGTTCGTGCTCTTCACCGACCGCGACGTGAAGCTGCACTTCGCGTTCGAGCGGTTCCTGGAAAACCAGATTCGCGCGTCGTTTGGATTCGAGGGAACGCCGATCTGGTTCAAGGTAAAGGCGCGCAACGAAAAGCGCGATGAGTAAAAACTGAGAGGGTTGGCATGGGAACAGCACCGATGAAGCATTTTTGTATTGCTTGGGCAGTAGTTGCCTGCAGTCTAGTTGCAGTCTGCCAATCTAACAGCACGATAAAGAGCGTCTCGGAGTCGGATGCGCGATCTCATCTTCTGACTCACGAAGAAGCCATTTACCCACCAATTGCCAAAGCAGCGCAGATTCAAGGCGACATTGTGATTGCATTGACGATCGACCCCGACGGGAAGGCAACTGCGCTAAGAGTATTAAGCGGTCCGGCAATGCTTCAACAAGCGGCGTTGGATGCAGTAAAGACCTGGAGTTTCAAACCCTTCGATAGCGGCGGAGTTGCGACTGCGGTAACCACCACGATCACGATCAATTTTCAGCTTTACAAACCGGGTACAGGCCCAAGTCGCGCACAAGAAGAAGCTGCCCAGGCCTATTTCCCGCTCGAAGACAAATGCCGGACCGCGCTAAAGAACAAAGATGTAAATGATTCACTGTCCACTTGCAAAGCGGCACTCGATATGTCAATAAAAGCAGGCGACATAACGTCGAGCGATCAACTAGGCATGATGAACGCGCATCAACTCTATGGACATGCTCTGCTCTTGGCTGGCAAACCTACTGACGCGCTTGAGGAAGAAAATAGCGCTATCGCCGAGGCAAAAAAATGCCTTACGGACACTGACGAAGAGTATGCGATGCCTTTTTATTGGCGCGCGACGGCCGAGGCTCAACTAGGACAAGCAAATGCCACGTTTGCAGACTTGAATGTTTCAGAGGAAACACTCAGGCGAGCGATCCAGCATCTGCCAGAAATGAAAAAAATGTATAGCCAGTATCTTGCCTCAATTCTGAACCAACATGCCGCGTTTTTAGACCAGCTTGGCAGAACTGAAGAAGCTGGAAAGCTGCGCGCGGAAGCAGCTTCCCTCTAACAAAATTAGGCGAGCGTGGCGGGCTGCTTGATGGAGGGTGCGGTGTATCCCTCGTCGGCGAGGTGGCGGCCCATCTGCGCGTACATGCCGGGGTCGCTGGGCTGCCAGGTGCCGAGGCCGTCGACGTAGCGGTTGAACATGCTGAAGGCCGCGGCGATAAGCACGGTGTCGTGAATCTCAAGGTCGGTCGCGCCTTCTCTGCGCGCCGCGTCCACATCGGCGCTGGTGACGAGCTTGCCGTCCTGCTGGACTTTGCCGGCGATAACCAGAAGCGCCTTGAGCTTGGGGCTGATGGCCGCCTCGGTGAAGTCGG
>DASZRQ010000194.1:0-4670 GCA_035549115.1 Occallatibacter sp.
GCAACCTGGAATCCTGTACGTGGTTGCACGAAGATCAGCCCCGGCTGCAAGCATTGCTATGCAGAGACCTTCGCTGAGCGTTTCCGTGGTGTTCCCGGACATCCTTACGAACAGGGATTCGATCTTAAGTTAGTTCCCGAAAAGATTGTCGAACCCCTGCGCTGGACAACGCCGAAGATGATCTTCGTCAACTCGATGAGCGATCTCTTTCAAGACGGCGTTTCCGAGGATTACATCGAAGTAGTCGCAAACGTGATGATGAAGGCAAATTGGCACACCTATCAGGTTCTTACCAAGCGCTCGCCGCGGATGATGCATCTTCTTAAGACTCGGCTGAGCTTTGCCGCAAAGGCGCAACACATCTGGTGGGGTGTAAGCGTTGAAGACAAAAAGTTCGGCTTGCCGCGTCTGCGAGATTTGCAAAACACTCCTGCGGCAGTGCGCTTTCTGTCGATTGAACCGCTCCTTGAAGGGCTCGGGCACATCGATCTTGCCGGGATTCACTGGGTGATTGTGGGCGGCGAAAGCGGGCATGGCGCACGACCTCTGAAAAAGGAGTGGGTCACAGCGATTCGCGACCAATGCAAAGCTTCTCACGTTCCCTTTTTCTTCAAGCAATGGGGGGGCATACATAAGAAGCGCGCGGGCCGAGATTTGGATGGACGGACATACGACGGATTTCCACGCAGAGTACACAATCCCGTTTTATCCGCCGCGACTGCCCTTGCCTGGGCAAGAGACATTCAAGACAGATACAAATCCGCCCACGAACTATTGCCTGTGCTCGCGTAAACGGTTTAGAGAATCTTCTTGCCGAAGGCCGAGCAGGCAAGTTCGACGGCGAGGTCGGCGGTGCGGTTGTGCTCATCGATCACCGGGTTCACCTCGACGATTTCGAAGCTGACCATGCCGCCGTGATCGGCAATGATCTCCATGGCGAGATGCGCCTCGCGGTAGGTGGCTCCGCCGCGCACGGGGGTGCCCACGCCCGGCGCGTCCTCGGGGTCGATCCAGTCCATATCGAGCGAGACATGGTACCCGGCGGCGCCGGCGCTGGCCGCGCGCAGGGCTTCCTCCATCACCGTGCGCATGCCGCGCTCGTCGATGTCGCGCATGGTGTACACCACGATGCCGGCACGCTGAATGTTGGCCCGCTCGGCGGCATCGATGTCGCGGACGCCGATAAGCACGGTGTTTTCCGGAGCAATTTTGGGCGCATAGCCGAAGATGCCGGTCAGCTCCTCCGGGCCCATGCCGAGCAGAGCCGCCAGCGGCATGCCGTGGACGTTGCCGGAAGGCGAGGTCTCCGGCGTGTTGATGTCCGAGTGAGCATCGATCCACAGCAAACCGATCTTCCTGCCTGCGCGGCGGTGGAACTCCGCGACGCCGGACACCGATCCCGCGGCCAGCGAGTGGTCGCCGCCCAGGACAAAGGGCGTGCGGCCCTCCTCCAGGGTTTTCACCACGGCCTCGGCGGTGCGCACGCAGGTCTGGGCAATCTGCCTGAGGTAGCGTGCCCGCTGGCTGCCAAAGCCCTGCGTTTCCGCAATGGCGACCTGGATATTGCCGCCGTCGGTAACTTTGTGGCCCAGCGCTTCCAGACGGGCCTCCAGCCCGGCCACGCGCATGGCCGAGGGGCCCATATCCACGCCGCGGCGGCTGGCCCCCAGGTCCAATGGCACTCCCAGAACCCTGATGCTCCGCGTGGGCTGCGCCTGAGTACCACTGGGCAGCTCTTCCATCCCGTTTTTTTCGGTTTCTGCCTGATTTTTCATAGACTCACGGCCGGCTGACAGGCCCCGCTGGCCATTGTAGGCGGCCACCCGCCATACCCCTCATTCCGAAAGGCCCCAGAGCCCGGTTACCAGAGATACATCTGGCCGTCATGCTGCGAAAGAGCTATTCGAAGAATTTTGCGGACGAGTAAGATGAAAATGTAGAAACTAAAGGAATTCAAGAATCTTCCGCGATTATTTATACGCCCGGAATCGGGCCTGTCTACGGGGTATCGCAGGGGAAGGAAGAACGTATGGGGCACGTTAGGAAGGCCGGGCCGCGCGGGGGCGCGATCAGGTCCCTCCTGAAGATCAAGCTGCTGGCTCTGGCGGTGTGTGCGGCCTTGTGTGCGCTCCCTGCCACGGCGCAGCCCGTGCTGCCCTTAAATACCCTGCGCGCCGTGCGCCAACTGACCAATGCGCAGGCCGCCCATGCCTATCCGGTCGACTTTCAGGCAACGGTCACCTACGCCCGCAGCTCAGACCATGCGCTCTTTGTCCAGGATGGCGATGCCGCCATCTTTGTGAACTGGGGCGAGAACAACATGCTGGTCGCAGGCGACCGCGTGGAGATCAAGGGCACCAGCAAGGCCAGCTTTCGCCCCATCGTCGTCGCGCAGAGCGTAACCGTGCTGGGCCATGGCGCACTGCCCGCCGCCGTACCTGCAACCTTCGATCAACTGATTCATGCGGACTTTGATTGCCACCTTGTCACCGTCTACGGCGTCATTCGCGATGCCGTAACGGTGACCCGCGACGGCGTGCGGAGCACCATGCTGCAACTGCACACCGATGGCGGCGAGATTGCCGTCTCTGTGGACGGCGACCGGCCGGACGCACTCAGCGGGCTGCTGGACTCCGAGGTGCTTGTTACCGGCACGGACTCCGGCCGCTTTGACGGCAAGATGGAGCAGACCGGCGTGGAGCTGCATTTGAGCTCGCTGGATGACGTGAAGGTGCTGCGCCATGCCGCGGCCGATCCATGGAGCCTTCCGCTGACGCCGATGGATCAGATTCTCTCCGGCTACCATGTGAGCAATCTCAGCCATCGCGTGCGGGTGCATGGCACCATCACCTACTACCAGCCCGGCACAGCCGCCGTGCTGCAGGATGACAGCAAGAGCCTGTGGCTTGAGACCTCCTCAAGCACGCCGCTGCATGTGGGCGACGCAGCCGATGCGACGGGCTTCCCCGACGTGCATAACGGCCTGCTCCTGCTGACCAGCGCGGAGATCAAGGACTTGGGCACGGCTGAGCCCATTACCCCACAGACACTGACGTGGGCCCAGCTCTCCGCCAGCCACAATATCTTCGACCTGGTCTCCATCGACGGCACGGTGGTGGCCGAACTGCGTGCGGCGTCGCAGGATGAATACGTGCTCCGTGCCGATGGCAATCTCTTCTCGGCCATCTACCGGCATGCTCCCGCCGGCAGCGAGGAAGACAATCAGGCGCCGCCGATGCGGCATATCGCGCCGGGCTCGAAGGTGCGCGTCACTGGCGTGTGCTTCGCGAATTCATCGAGCCCCTTTGAGACACACGCACCCTTCAACATCCTGCTGCGCACGCCGGACGACCTGGTGCTGCTGGCCAGTGCGCCGTGGATCACCATCGGCAACCTGGTGCGCCTGGTCGCGGTGCTGCTGCTGGCCATCCTGCTGATGAGCATCTGGGGATGGACGCTGCGCCGCCGCGTGCGCAAGCAGACCGAGGACATCACCCGACAGAGCGAGTCGGATGCCGCGCAGGAACGGCGCGTGGCACAACTCGAGCAATGGCGCAGCCGCATTCTCGAAGACATCAACAGCTCGCGGCCGCTCTCGGACATTGTGGAGCATGTCACGGAGATGGTCTCGTTCATGCTCAACGGCGCGCCCTGCTGGTGCGAAGTGGTCGACGGGCCGCTGCTCGGCCGTCCGCCGGCGAATCGCGAGGGGCTGCGCCTGATTCACCAGGATGTGCCCTCGCGCACCGGGCTGGTGCTGGCCACGCTCTACGCCGCGCCGCAGACCGCGCTGCCGAACGAGGCTGAAGAGACCGAGGCGCTGACCGCGGGCGTGCGGCTGGCGACGCTTTCGATTGAGACCCGCAAGCTCTACAGCGATCTGATCCATCGTTCGGAGTTTGACCTGCTGACAGACATGTACAACCGCTTCTCGCTCGATCGCCATCTGCAGGAGCTGATCGAACGGGCACGGGAGAACTCCACCACTTTCGGCCTCATTTACGTGGACCTGGACGACTTCAAGCTGGTGAACGATCTCTACGGCCATCGCGTGGGCGATCTTTACCTGCAGGAGGCGGCGCTGCGCATGAAGCGCCAGCTCCGCACCGGCGACGTGCTGGGCAGGCTGGGCGGCGACGAGTTTGCCGCACTGGTGAGCGTGGCGCGGGGACCGGCCGACGTGGAGGAGATTGCA
Source organism: Occallatibacter sp. (assembly GCA_035549115.1). Classification (GTDB taxonomy): domain Bacteria; phylum Acidobacteriota; class Terriglobia; order Terriglobales; family Acidobacteriaceae; genus Telmatobacter. Next base: position 4,196 of record DASZRQ010000194.1, read on the forward strand.
CAGCGGCTGGAGCGCTGCTTCGATGCGCCCTTTGCCATTGACGGCTACGTGCTGCGCGGCTCGGCCAGCGTAGGCATGGCGATCTACCCGACGGACGGCACCACCAGCGACAGCCTGCTGACCGCTGCCGATGCGGCGATGTACCTGGCGAAAAACAATCGCCGCGCGCAGGGCCACTCCGTCGCACGGCGATAGCACGGCAACAGCGATTTCAAGCAGACACAAAAAGGCCCGGCTTGCGCCGGGCCTTTCGCTGTTGATGGGTTGTCTTGGGGAGAAGCGCTGCCTGGACGGCCAGTCCTACTCGGCGGCCATCTCTTCGGCTTCGCCTTCCTGGCGCATCATCTCCAGTTCGCGCTCGGCCGCTTCGATCTCGGCATGCACTTCCTGCTGCACGCGCGCCGCCGCCTCTTCAAGCTCGGGCGAGAGCTGCACGTTGCGGTAATACTCCAGGCCCGTGCCCGCCGGAATGAGG
>DASZRQ010000195.1:0-19065 GCA_035549115.1 Occallatibacter sp.
TGATTGACGTCGAGGCTATCCGCTTCCTTGGGGAATGCCAGGCGCGAGGGGTGAAAATCGTCCGTTGTTCGCCATACATCAGGGATTGGATCGGCAGCGAAGCCGATCCGGATAAGTAAGTTCTTGCAGCGGTGGCGCGAAATGGCCTGATGCCTTGCAGCGCCGCTCCTTACGTCTGTTGGAAGAGACTTGGCACACGATGAGCGCGCTCGCGTTGGAGACCACGATGACCGGCCGACCGATTGGAAGGATAGCTCCGCATACTCCCTTCATCGCCGACGCGATACGGCGAGATGGAATTGTTCCAGCCTTGGGTTCTTCATCGGGGACATTCCCTGGCAGTCTGTCCGGCGATTTACGAACCCAGTTGGGGGCTCTGCAGGAGCTGGTTTGCGAGCTCCTCTTCAAGAATCAACAGTTGCGCATGGCTCTCATGGAGGCAACGAGCGAAGCGGGAAGCGCCGATGCCCACCTTGAATGACTTGAAGCGCTGAAGCACGCAGCCCGCAAAACGCTGGCCTGCGGTAACTCACAACGCTGCACAACACTGGAGGAGGTTCCATGTCGAAGTTGAATACGAAAGTTGCATTGATCACCGGCGGCTCGCGCGGTATTGGCGCCGGTATTGCGAAGCGCCTGGCAGGCGATGGAGCCAGCGTGGCCATCACATACACCAAAGGTGCGGATGCGGCTGCGTCGGTTGTCAAGGATATTGAAAGCGCAGGCGGAAAAGCGATCGCGATTCAAGCTGATGCCGCTGATGCCGATGCCGTAGTGGCTGCCGTCGAAAAGGTCGTGGCCACCTTCGGACGGCTTGACGTGCTTGTGAACAATGCCGGTACCGCAATTCCAAAGCCCTTTGAAGAGGCGACGATAGAAGAGTTGGACCACGTACTCGATCTCAATGTCCGGGGTCTGTTCATCGCGACGAAGGCTGCTTTGAAACACATCCATGAGGGCGGCCGAATCATCAATATCGGTTCCTGCGTTGGTGAGCGCATGATGACGCCGGGGCTTGCTGCCTACTCGGCGACCAAGGGCGCCGTCAAGATGTTCACGCAGGGTTTGTCGAGAGAAGTTGGCAGCCGCGGCATCACGGTGAACAATGTCCAGCCGGGTCCGATCGATACGGATCTGAATCCTGCCTCCGGCGACTGGGCCGAGCCACAGCTTGCGATGACAGCGCTCAAGAGATATGGACATGTCGACGAGGTTGCCGCACTCGTTGCCTTTGTTGCCAGTCCAGAAGCCGCGTACATCACGGGCGCAAACCTGACGGTAGACGGCGGCACGAACGCTTAGCAAGATTAACCGCTCCATTTCTTCTCAACGGCAGCTCTACAAGACCTTCGCCGGTCAAGGAGACAGTTCATCATGAGCACATCAGCTACAGCCGTATACTCGGCGATTTCCGTCCCAACTCAGTTCGTTGAGGCAAATGGCATTCGCTTCGCCTATCGCCGTTGGGGCAAACCGGGCAAACTGCCGCTCGTCTTCAACCAGCATTTCACGGGCAATCTCGACAACTGGGATCCGGCCGTGCTCGATGGCCTGGCTGAAGAGCGGGAGGTCATCATCTTCAATAACGCTGGCATCGCCAGCTCCTCCGGCGAAGTTCCTGAAACCTTTGCCGGCATGGCCAAAAATGCGGAAGCGTTCATCGATGCTCTGGGGCTCAAGCAGGTCGATTTGCTCGGATTTTCGATCGGCGGAATGATTGCGCAACAGATTGTTCTGGATCGTCCCGAACTGATTCGCAGACTCGTGCTGGTGGGTACCGGACCTCGAGGCCTCGACGCGGGCGGCGGACAGGGGCACCTGACACCGGAGGCTATTTCGGTTTTCGGCGCGAGCTACGATCCGCCTGAAAATCTTTGGCTAAGTGTGTTTTTTACTGATTCCCAGAAGAGCCAGGCGGCAGGCCGTGAATTCCTCAACCGCTATCTGTCGCGTACAGAAAGCCGCGATCAGCCCATCAACGAGAAAGTCGCTCCCGCGCAGCTCGCCGCTCTGGCACAGTGGGGCAATTACGCCGGTGAGCGTTTCGCATACCTCAAGGACATCAAGCAGCCCACGCTCGTTGTCAGCGGGAACCACGATGTCATCGTCTACACCATCAATTCGCTTTGGCTGGTCCAGAACATGCCGAACGCGAAGCTGATCCTCTATCCGGATGCCAATCACGGCTCCTGGTACCAGTACCATGATGACTTCGTCTTCGAGGTCAACCGATTCCTCGATAACTAACGCCGGATCGAAGAAACGCAACCGGCTCTGCTGGAGGGCGCAACAACCCATGCGCTCTCTGCTGAAAAATTTGGTTCATCATCTAGCAGTTTGCACTCTCGCTGATCGAGGGATAACCCAATGGAAAACTTGACGAGCAAGACGGCTTTGGTCACAGGAGCATCCCGCGGCATCGGGCGCGCAACGGCGCTCGCACTGGCGGATGCTGGTGCGTTCGTTCTTGTCCACTATGGACGCTCTGCGGATGAAGCCGAATCGCTGGTCTCCATGATTCGGAGCAGGGGAGGCCGCGCTCACTCCATATCCGCTGATCTGGCCGTTGACAGCGGCGCATTTCAGCTTGCGACAGAGGCCAGAGCCATTATTGGCGACCGGCTCGATGTTCTGGTGCTGAACGCTGGAATCAGCAAGGCAGCGCGCATCAGCGATTACTCCGTCGAGGACTTCGACAGGCTCTTCGCAACAAACGTCAGAGGCCCTTTCCTTCTCGTTCAACACCTATTGCCGATGCTGAGGGAAGGATCAAACATTGTTGCGATCTCATCGGCCGTGGCTCGCACAGTCGTTGGGAAACCCGGTCTCGATAATCCTTCGATCCTCGCCTATGCCTCCACAAAAGGGGCCCTTGAAACGTTGGTGAAAAACTGGGCCGCGATCCTGGGGCCCAGCGGCATACGAGTGAATGCTGTTGCGCCGGGCGTCATCGATACAGATATGTCCAATTTCACAAAGACTGAAGCCGGCAGGGAGACGACACTTGGGATGCAGGCACTGAAACGAATCGGGACGCCGCAGGATGTGGCCGACGTTGTCGCATTCCTCGCCTCGGATGGTGCACGGTGGATAACGGGCGCAAGCATCCCCGTCGATGGCGGCTCGAAGCTGTGACAAAACCTTGAGGAGTGCATGCAGATGACATCCGTCAAAGTCAAGGAAATCAGATTGCCCGGCCCGGATCATCCCATCACGATCAGTCCGGTCAAGGGCACGGTGCGCGTCACCGTCGCCGGGAGGATAGTTGCCGAGTCAGGGCGAGCGCTCCGGCTAGAGGAGAGCGTATATCCCCCTGTTTACTATCTGCCTCGCAATGATGCGGATATGTCCCTCTTCGTTTCAACAGTACATTCCACGTATTGCCCGTACAAGGGCGACTGCTCCTATTTCAGTGTGCCTCTCGGCGGAGAAAAATCGGAGAACGCTGCATGGAGCTATGAGAATCCTCATGATGCCGTTGCCAGCATCAAGGATCATCTCGCGTTCTATCCATCGCGCGTGGATGAAATTGAAGTGATTCCGTGAGCGTGCGTATCAGGCGAACTGCAATTCCGCAGCGTTTTACTGGAGGCGTGAATCGATGATGCGACGAATGATTGAGATGGCGGTGCTGTGCGCGTCGATTGCGATGCTGCCGAACGCGGCATCTGCAACGACAGTCACGATCCATGTCGACGATGCGCGAGCGACGCTTTTGGCCATGCAGAACCCATCCCTGAGCCGCGCAGATGCTTTGGCGGTCGCGCGGATGTACGGAAATCAAGCCGCCCTTCGCAAGCTGCACGACTTCAAAATTCCTTCGACCACGGAGGATTTCGCGAATGCGCTCTATGCCTGCGCTCACGATGAGAAAGTCACCAAGGATACAGAGAAGGCTATTCTGCTCGATTTAGTCAAGCCGAAGGCTCCTGCGCTTCTTGCATTACTTCAGGAAATCGAGGCGAATCCGAAGTCCTTTCAACAGGCCATTGAGACTCGCATTGCGCTCTTTACGCCGCCAAATGCCGCTATTCATCTGGAGGGCTACGTCATTGCCGCCGGCGATGGAGGCGGCTATTCCTTTGGCGGTACAGAATTCTTTCTGAACATCGGCTTCAACGATGACTTGATTCTTGCGAAGAGTACGACCACGCATGAGTTGTATCACGCGGTGCAGGGAGCCTTTGCCGCGGATCGCGCGATGAAGCCTGACAGCGCTGCAGGGCCCCCATCGCAGGAATGTGTCAACACCGAGCAGCTCTTCGCAAATCTCTACGAAGAGGGCACCGCGATGTATGTCGAAGACATCTCGCTTTTGCCTCAATCACATTCTTCGGTAGCAGCCCGCATGCAGGCAGACATGGATGAGGGCCTGTCTCACATTCGCACGAGCGGTACGCTACTCGAAATGTCCGTGATCTCATTGAATACGGCTGAGCCGGTGTCCTATGACGACCTCTACGATGTCGGGTTCCTGGGGCATGGCGTGCTCTATAACATCGCTTATGTGATGGCAAAGGACATTGCCGAGAGTGATGGACCGCAGGGCCTGGCGGCGTTGCTCAAGAAGCCGCCTTACAACTTCGTGCTGCGTTATACCCAACTGGCCGCTTACGGAGCGGACAAGGATCATCCCCGCCTGGGGCCAAACACGATTGCCGCCGCAATGCATCTGGCGCATGCCTGCAGGTAATGGTTCAAGAGAATCTCTTGAGAAACATCCGTGATGGCGCCGGTTCGATCGATGCCCAGTCACAGAGGAGTCAAAATGTCAGAGTCTATATCGGAACGGAACAAAGCCCTGGTCCTGGCTGCATTCGACACGCTTTTCAACAAACGAGACTATGCGGCTGCGGAACAATTCTGGTCGCCGAACTATATCCAGCACAGTGCTCACATCGAACCTGGCCGCGAGGGCTTATTCAATCTCATCAGAAGTCTTCCGCCTACGTTGAAATATGAGCCAGGAACCATTATTGCCGATGGCGAGTTTGTCATCGTGCATGGCCGGTTTTCCGGCTTTGGAGGATCGGTCAACTGGATCGCGGCCGACATTCTTCGTATCGAAAATGGGATTTTCGTCGAACACTGGGATGTGATTCAGGACGAAGCCACACGCGAACAATCGAAAAGCAAGGCGCCGATGTTCGGAACCTCATTTCCGGAATTGCGCAACCCTGCAGAAGACACACGCGCGGAAGCATGATTCGGTACGATATCGTTCCAGCATTTCCGCAAGCCGGCCTGTTGCCCCTAGTTGGCCCCAGAACTCTTCTTGGCAATCGGCCGATATGGTTACAGAAAGTAAGCAGCATCACTGAAGCGCCGTTTTCAAACCGGCGATCTTCAGCAGCTTGGGTTGCAGCTTTCTATCTGGTCATTCGCCTCACGCCCGTAGCGACTCACTCGGCGACTCTGCTGACAGCATTGAACTGATGATGAGCCTCCAGAACACGAAAGGGCCGCTCAGAGTCCGGCTAACAACCAGGAATGCACAATAATGCGTGAGGGCGTAGGGAAACTCGTCTTAACATCATAAGAAACGTCCTTAACTGCAGAAGATTTAAGGACTTCAGGTAGCAGATTCAAGACATGGGTGCAGGACGAGGCCGAGCGTCGGCAGTCAAAGGGGAATGTGGATCACTGATGAAAGTCGTCCCTGGCCACCATTCCTTCTCCAGCGCAAAATTCAAATCATGCTCCGGATTGCACACGGCACATTCGTGGTTATCCACGGCCCTCCTCCTCTCGATATAGAAGAGCCGGCGTACTACTTTGTGGGTTCACAAGCGTCCAATGCTGCGCATCCGCTTCTGTGAGAGCCCCCTCTGGAGAGAAAATAAGAACAGACGACATGACACACTCCGAGACATCGCCCCTTCCGCAACAGTTTGCCAGCGACAACTACTCCGGAATCTGCCCGGAAGCCTGGGAGGCCATGCAGCAGGCCAACCAGGGTCATGCACCGGCCTATGGAGACGACGCCTGGACCGCGCGCGCCTCGGATGCCTTCCGCGAGCTGTTCGAGACGGACTGCGACGTCTTCTTTGCCTTCAACGGAACCGCCGCCAACTCGCTCGCATTGGCTTCGCTCTGCCAGTCCTATCACAGCGTCCTCTGCGCCGAGTCCGCGCACGTCGAAACAGACGAGTGCGGCGCGCCCGAGTTTTTCTCGAACGGATCGAAGCTCCTGGCCGCGCGCAGCGCCGATGGCAAGCTCTCGCCCGCGGCAATCGACGAGCTCGCCACCAAGCGCCAGGACATTCACTACCCCAAACCGCGCGTTGCCACCATCACGCAATCCACGGAGACGGGCCTTATCTACACGCCGGATGAGTTGCACGCGGTTTCCGCCGCATGCGGCCGGCATCGTCTCAAGCTTCACATGGATGGAGCGCGGTTTGCCAATGCCTGCGCCAGCCTCGGCTGCTCCCCGGCCGAGCTGAGCTGGAAGAGCGGCGTGGACGTGCTTTGTTTCGGCGGCACCAAGAACGGCATGGCCGTTGGCGAAGCGATCCTGTTCTTCGATCGCGCACTCGCCGAGGATTTCGATTATCGCTGCAAGCAGGCGGGCCAGCTCGCCTCCAAGATGCGGTTTCTGGCCGCCCCCTGGGTGGGCATGATCGAGAGCGGCGCATGGCTCCGGAATGCGGCCCATGCCAACGCCTGCGCCCGGTACTTCGCCGCAAAGATCGAAGACATTCAGCAGATTCAGATCGCGGGGCCGGTCCAGGCCAACGCCGTCTTTCTCCAGGCTCCCGCACAAACCCTCGAAGCCCTCTCACAACGCGGCTGGAGGTTCTACACCTTCATCGGCGGCGCGGCGCGGTTCATGTTCTCGTGGGATTCCAGCATGGAACGCATCGACCAGCTCTGTGACGACCTGCGCCAGATCGCCAAAGGCCGCCTCGAACCGATTCCCGGTTAGAGATAGTCTTCGCGGGCCGGCGTAAACACGTCCAGCACAACCGAGTCTTCCAGGGCCCAGGCCTGATGCTCCGCATTCGGCTCGACGATGAAGCTGTCTCCCGCGCGCGCTCCGATCTCCGTATCCCGCACGACCGCACGGATGCCGCCGCTGACGATATACACAAGCTGATGGTGCGGATGCGCATGCCGCGTGCCGCGCCAGCCCTTCTGCATACGATGGCGCACCAGCATGAGCTCGGGCGTGTGCACCAGGACCTGCCGCTCAAGCCCCGGCTCGGGATGGGTGCTGGGCGCATCCACCGCGCCCAGCGCGAACAACAGACGATCGCTCATGGTTGCCGCAGTACCTCTCAAGGCGAGCGTAACAGGGTGTTGCGTCCATCCCGCATGCTGATGGATGCAGCGTCCCGCTCAGCGGACCGGCCGCATACGCATCGTTCATCGATAGGAGCGGCGCTTCTGTACAATTCGGCGAGGCGGACGCACTCATGATTCTCGACGCATTCCGGCTCGATGGAAAAACCGCACTAGTCACGGGCTCTTCGCGCGGGCTGGGCCTGGGCATCGCCGTGGCGCTTGCTGAAGCAGGCGCGCACGTTGCGCTGCATGGCTCCTCGGCAATTCCGCAGCAATCCCGCGAACGCGTTGCGGAAATCCGCAAGGATTGTATTGCCGTCACGGGCGACGTGAGCAGTCCCGATGCCTGTAAAGACCTCATCGAAGGTGTCGTTGCGCAGTTCGGCCGCATCGACATTCTTGTCAACAATGCGGGCACGATTCGGCGTTCGCCTGCAGCCGAACATTCCTGGGAAGACTGGAACGCGATTCTCGAAACCAACCTCTCCAGCGTCTTCCGGCTCACGCAGCTCGCGGGCCTGCATATGCTTGCACAGGGCAGCGGCAAGGTCATCAACATCGCCTCGCTGCTCACCTTCCAGGGAGGCGTCTTTGTACCGTCTTACGCAGCGGCCAAAGGCGGCGTGGGTCAACTCACCAAAGCCTTTGCCAACGAGTGGGCCGCGCGCGGCATCAACGTGAATGCGATTGCGCCGGGCTACATGGAGACGGACAACACCGCCGCGCTGCGCGCCGATGCGGCGCGTTCGCGGCAGATTCTCGAGCGCATTCCCGCGGGCCGCTGGGGCCTTCCCGGCGATCTTGCCGGCGCCGCTGTCTTTCTGGCTTCGCGCGCCAGCGACTACGTTCACGGACAGATTCTTGCTGTGGATGGCGGCTGGCTCAGCCGATAAACATCCATCCGCTCCGCACACTCGCATATCCCTGAAACCGTGTCGCAACAGGACATTGCGAAATCTCCGCGCATGTCCCTGCCAGCGGAACAGAGTACCCCCAACTTCGTTGACACCTATTTCTCGCGATTCGCAGAATACACACCGGCGCACTCCGTGCCGCCCGTGAAAAACGGGGGCGCTCATTGAGCAGAAGCCGGTCAACCGGCCGATGAGCGAGCCCGCGGCGGACAGGACGCGCAAAGATACCGGGACTCTTTTTGTGCGGGTCCCTCTTGCACTGCCACGACAACAAAGGAGCATTCCATGGGCATCATCTTTGGGAGGTCGAAAGCATCTGACGCTGAACGCCGTGCGTTCAAACTGATCGCCCGCCTCGCAACGCTTGCGACCGCTGCCGCAATCGCGGTCATTTCGGCGCATGCGCAGCAGATCACCGGTTCCATCGTCGGCACCGTAAAGGACGAACAGGGCGCGATCATCACCACCGCTACCGTGAAAGCCACCAACGCAGAGACAGGGTTCTCACGCACGGTCATGACCGGCAGCGATGGCCTGTACAAACTGCAGTACCTTCCAGTGGGCAAGTATTCGGTGGAGGTCACATCCGAAGGCTTCAGGAAATTCGTGCAGCAGAATCTGCTGATCACGGTGGACCAGACACAACTGCTTAATGTGACGCTGGCCATTGGCACCGCCAACCAGACGGTGACCGTGACCGAGGCTCCGCCGCTGGTGAACACATCGACGGCCGAGCTGGGCCGCACCATTCAGCCCGCGGAGATCACCGGCCTGCCGCTGGTGAACCGCAACGCGTATGCCGAACTCTCGCTCACGCCGGGCGTGGGCGCCAACAGCGCCAGCCCGCAGAGCAACCCCAGCGGCACACCGAACTTCATCATCGGCCTGCCCTCCACGCAGGTCCAGGTGAACGGCAGTATCGACGGCGGCACGCCCATGGTGGCCTACTACCTCGATGGCGGCATCAACATGACCGGCCTGCGCAACTACGGCAACCAGTTGCCCAACCCGGACGCGCTGCAGGAGTTCCGTGTGGAGACGAACAACTTCTCCGCGCAATATGGCCGCATGTCCGGCGCCGTGGTCACTGCCGTTACCCGCTCGGGAACGAACCAGTGGCATGGCAGCCTGTTTGAGTTCAACCGCAACACGGCGCTCAATGCCTATCCGTGGAATGCGCCGCTGTTGCCCGGCTCGACCACGAAATACATCAACAATCCGTATCACCGCAACAACTTCGGCGGCACTTTTGGCGGTCCGGTGATGCGCGACAAGGCATTCTTCTTCTTCAGCTACGCGGGCCTGCGGCAGGTCGTCGGCCAGTTGCTCTCCGGCGCCATTGTGCCCACCGCGGCCGAGCGCATGGGCGACTTTACCGCCGACAGCTTCAAGGTCTACATGCCCGGCACCTCGAAGACCACGATGCAGCAGGTGATGGGCACCAACAGCTCGCCCAACTGCGGCACGCCCACCCTCAACTGCGTTCCGCAGGATCTGCTCGATCCGGCCGCGGCGAATCTGATGAACAAGTATGTCCCGCTGCCCAACGCGGCCAACAACAACTACGTGGGCTTCTTTACCGGCCCCACCAACCAGGACGAGTACCTGGGTAAATACGATCAGGTGCTTGGCGACTCGGATCACGTTGCGGTCAGCTACTTCTACCTCAAGACCACGCAGAATGCTTACGGCAACGGCAACATTCCCTACACCACCAACCAGTCCTACGGCCGCCAGCATGTGCTGAACATGAGCGACGTTCACACCTTCAGCCCGACAACGGTCAACCAGGGATGGTTCACGTTCACACGCGTCGCCGGCGGCCGCACCAACCTGCCCGCGGTCGGCCTCGACGATCTTGGATCAAGCTTTACCACGCAGGGGCCCAAGACTCTGCCGCAGCTTTCGGTCTCCGGCTACTTCAATGCCGGCGGGGCTCTGGCTGGTCCGGTCAGCACCACGGACTTCTATTCTGTCCGCGATATGGTCAGCATGACCAAGGGCAAGCACTCCCTCGATCTTGGCGGCGAGGCTTCGCTCGAAAAAGACATGATCGTCGGCAACCTCTATAACTTCGGCGTGTTCAACTTCCAGGCCTCGGCGCCCACCTCCACCGGCAATGCGCTGGCCGATTTTGTCACTGGGCAGGTGAACACAATGGAGCAGGACAACCCTTATCACGGCCTGCTCAGCAACTGGTACTACTCGCTGTTTGCGCAGGACAACTTCCACGTGATGCCGCGCCTGACCCTGAACCTGGGCCTGCGCTGGGATGTGCAGCTCTCGCCGGTTGAGTCGCACGACCTGACGGCAACGTTCATCCCCGGCGTGCAGTCCACCAAGGTGCCTTCCGCTCCGCTGGGCATGCTCTTCCCCGGCGATCAGGGCGTTCCACGCGGCATCGCGCCCAACCGCTTCCATCATGTCTCGCCGCGCGTGGGCATCGTGTGGGATCCATTCGGCGATGGCAAGACGGCGGTGCGCGCGGGCGCGGGCATGTTCTTTGGCAGCGTAAGCGCCAACGAATGGAACCAGCCCGCCAATGCGCAGCCCTTCGCCGTGCGCCAGACCTTCAACTCCATCACCTCGTTCAGCAACGTGTATGGCAACCCCGCTTCGTTCCCCAACGGCGATCCGTTCCCGTATACGTACACTCCACAGAATCCGCACTTCCTGCCCGCGGCCAGCATTGAGACCATCGCGTCCGACTACCAGTGGCCGCTGATGTATCAATTCAATGCCGCCATCCAGCGCCAGCTCCCCGGCAATGTCAGCCTCACCACGGCTTACGTCGGCACGCTGTCGCACCACCTGCCCTTTATGGAAGACCTGAACTACGCACCGTATGCGCCGGGCGCCAGCACATCGCAGGCCAGCATCAACTCCCGCCGGCCCTACGATCCCGGCGTGCTGGGGCAAATCACCTACGACGAGTCGAATGAGACGGCTTCGTATCACTCGCTGCAGATCTCGGCAAGCCGGCCGCTCACGCACAACCTGATGCTCAATGGCTTCTATGTCTGGAGCCATGCCTTCCAGAGCGTCAACGAATCGGCCATCGGTCAGGCTTCCGCGCAGGACTTTGCCAATCTGTGGGAAGAGCGCGGCCCGATGGACATCGACCGCCGCCATGTGGCCAGCATCTCCGGTCTGTGGAACATCGACTACTACCATGGCTCCAACTTCGCGGCCAAGCAGCTCGCGAACGGCTGGACCATCTCCACGGTTGTCTCGCTGCAGAGCGGCCAGCCCTTCACCATCACCACCGGCTCCAACAAGAACTTCGACAGCTCCAACAACAACCGGCCCGATCTGGTTGCCGGCGTCAACCCGTTCCTCGATGCCAGCCGCAGCCGCTCGGTATCGCGCTATGCGTGGTTCAACACGGCCGCTTTCACCCCCAATGGACCCGGCGTTCCGGGCGGCATTGGCCCTTACGGCGCAGATGGCAATGCGTCGCGCAACTATCTGCGCGCTCCAGGATATCGTGACATCGACCTCGGCCTCTTCCGCGACTTCCGCTTCGGCGAAAGGCTCACCTTCCAGGTCCGCGGCGAGGCCACCAACGTCTTCAACATGGTCAGCCTGAATGCCCCAACGGCCAATCTGGCGTCTGGAAACGACGGCAAGATCACTGCGGCATCGAGCCCGCGCATTATGCAGCTCGGCGCGCGGCTCACTTTCTAACCGTGGTGTCATCGTAGTACTCTGCGGCATGTTCTCTCGCGTTCGCGCTGGAGAGCATGCCGTTCCTCTCTGCATGCTGCAGGAACCTGCAAAACGGAATACCAGATGAATTCTCTGACGACGAAATCTCTGCTCTCTTCTCTCATGCTCTCTGCCCTGCTTCTCTCTTCCGCGGCGCAACTCCGCGCGCAGACTCCGCCGCCGGGCGGCGCGAATGCCGAGCGCGATGCCGCGGGCAGCGAGATCGACGATCCCGGCCCGCTGGCCACCGATCTCTCTCCGAAGATTCGCCGTGCCGACATTCTGCGCGCCGTAAAGAAGGTTGCAGACTGGCAGCTCACCGCGGCTGAGGGCCGTTACAACATCCAATGGACCTACGCCGCGCTCTATGACGGCATGCTGGCCGCATCGAAAGCTACCGGCGATAGCCGCTACCGCGATCGCGTGCTGCAGGTGGCGAAGGATAACCACTGGCAGCTTGGCCCGCGCTTTGGCCATGCCGACGATGAGGCCATCGGCCTCACCTATCTCGCGCTCGAATCGAGCCCGGAAGAGCTGGCTCCCACGCGCGAAGGCATGGACAAGCTGCTCGCCCGCCCCGACGATCCAAAAACGAATCTCTGGTGGTGGTGCGACGCGCTCTACATGGCGCCGCCAGTGCTGGCGCAGCTTGCGAAAACCACCGGCGACACGCGCTATCTCAACTTCATGGACCATGAATGGAGCCTGACCACTGCCGCGCTGTACGATCCGGCCGAGCATCTCTACTACCGCGACAACCGCTTCCTGACCATGCGCGAAGCGAACGGGCAGAAGATCTTCTGGTCGCGCGGCAATGGCTGGGTGCTCGCCGGGCTTGCCCTCGTCCTTGAACGCATGCCCGCGAGCTATCCCGCCCGCGCCAAATACGTCGAGCTCTTTCGCACCATGGCCGAGCGCATCGCCCCGCTGCAGCAGCCTGACGGTTTGTGGCGCTCCAGCCTGCTCGATCCCGATGCTTATCCCGCCCCGGAGATCTCCGGCTCCGCATTCTTCACCTTCGCCATGGCCTGGGGCATCCATCACCACATTCTCGACCGCAGAAAATTCATGCCCGTGGTCACGCGCGCATGGCGTGGCATGCTTACGCACGTGTACGCAACCGGCAGGCTCGGCTCCATCCAGCCCATTGGCGGCGAGCCCGGCAAGTTCAAGCCCTCATCGAGCTTCGTCTACGGCGTGGGCGCATTCCTCATGGCTGGCACGGAGCTGGCCGAGATCGCAGACAAGTAGCTGGGCGCTATACTGGGGCGTCGCAGCGCAGCAGGAGGCAGATGCATGAGAACCACCTCGAGAGAAAGCAGCATGCGCCGCAAGGCCGATCAAGAGCCGATCGCTCCGGCGGACCACCATCGCTCCATTGCCCCGATGGCCTCGCGGCGGCAGCTTGCGGCCCGGCCGGCGCAGCAGGCAGGCGGCTCGCACGAGGACCCCTACCGGCTGGAGGGGCTCGACCGCGTCGTGGCCATCCTCGACCTGCTCGGCACAGGCAACAACTCCATGAGCCTTGCCGAAATCTGCCAGCAGATGGACCTGCGCAAAAGCACCGCGCACCGCGCGCTGATGGCCCTTGAACGCACCGGCATGATCGAGCGTGCGCCCGGCAACCGCTACCGGCTCGGCCTCAAGCTCTACGACATGGGCAGCCGCGCGGTGGAGCAGATCGACCTGCGTTCCTGGATTCATCCGCATCTGCGCAAACTCGCGCTGCGTGTGGGAGAAACCGTGCATCTTGGCGTGCTGCACCGCGACCGCGTCGTCTACATCGACAAGATCGAGCCCATCAACCGGCGCGTCTGCCTCAGCTCGCGCACCGGCACATCGAACCCCGTCTACAGCACCTCGCTCGGCAAGGCGATTCTCGCCTTTCTTCCTGAAGATGAGGTTGCCCGCACGCTGCAGGGCGTAGTGTTTGCCTGCTTCACGTCAAAGACGCTCAGCTCGCGCAAGGAACTGCTCGATGCACTCGAACGCGTGCGCCGCCGCGGCTACTCGATTGACGATGAGGAGATGGAGATCGGCACGCGCTGCGTGGGCGCGCCCATTCTCAACGAGAGCGGCCGCGCCATTGCCGCCGTAAGCGTCTCCGGCGCCTCCATCCGCCTGGCCGCGCACTGCGTTCCCTCCATCGCTGAGCACGTGATGCGCTGCGCCCAGGAGATATCCACGGCGCTGCAGGCGCATGAGGCCCGCCGCGCACGAGCGGCTGCGCTTTAATCCGCGGCTACTCGTGCACCTTGATGACGATGGCGCTATAGAGAGTGCCCGCTGGAATGATGAGCTGGTGCGGCACACCGGCGTTCACTGTCACAATATCGCCCACGGAGATCGTCTGCGATTTGCCGTCACGAATGGCTGAGCCGTGTGACTCGCCGTTGGCTTCGGTCTTCTCGTCCACAATGACCCCGCCCGTGATCAGGGTCGCGCTCCCCTTCTCGACCATCATGATGTCGTCGAAGTGCGCATGCCGCTCCGCTCCGCCGCTGGCGGTGCGCACGGAGATCTGCACCTTGTGGCTGCCGTAGTCGGCAAGGGTCGTGCCGCTGCTGCCCGTAGCCCTTGCCGCATCGGCCAGCTTTTCGATCTGGGCCTGAATCTGCGCAGAGGAAAACACATCCGACTTGCCCGCGCTCTGCGCTGCCGCGGGAAGCGCGCAGGCCACGATGGCTGCTGCAATCCAGTTCCTCATGTTGCGCCTCCTAGCGCATCGACCCGATCGATACAGGGTCCATGTCCGTGTAGTCCTGGTTTTCGCCGCCCATGCCCCAGCAGAACTTGTAAGCTTCCGTGCCCACGCCTGCATGAATCGACCAGCCCGGCGAAACCACAATCTCGCGATTGCGCATCATCAGGTGGCGCGTCTCTTCGGCAGGGCCCATCAGGTGCATCACGCGCGCGCCGTCGGGCACGTCAAAGTAGAAATAAATCTCCGAGCGGCGCATATGCGTGTGTGCGGGCATGGTGTTCCATACACTGCCCTCGTGCAGATGGGTCACGCCCATCACAAGCTGGCAGCTCCGCACGCCATCCAGATGAATGTACTTGTAGATGGTGCGCCGGTTGCAGGCTTTGGCGCTGCCCTGCTCGGTTGGCTGCGCCTCGCTCTTCTTTACCAGGGTCACCGGATGCGCACTGTGCGCCGGATAGCTGAGGAGATAGAAGATCGCAGGTTCTTTCGCCGACTTCGACTCGAACCGCACATCCGGGTTGCCGCGGCCAATGTAGAGAAGGTCGAGATTATCGAGTTCGTAAGAGGCGTTGCCCACATGAATGACACCTGCGCCGCCCACATTCAGCGCGCCCAGCTCGCGGCGCTCCGTAAAGGAGCTGGCGCGCAGTGCGGGATAGGTTGGCAGTGCGATGGCTTCTGCTGCGGGTGCGGCAATGCCCGCGATGGCGCGGTCCAGGTCCACATAATGCAGATGCAGGCCGCCCGCCTCGTACATGCTCTCCATCAAAAAAGTGCCGCGCAGCTCCTCGGTCGTCATGCGCGGATAACGGACCGGGTCCGCCATCAACATCGTCTTCATTGTTTTCGTCTACCTCGTTCCTGCACCTGTTCCTGCAACGCGCGGCTGCCGCGCCAGCCAGCGGACGAGCTCCCGGCCGCCGGCAAAATTGTCGAACTGCGCATAAATCTGCGGGGGAATCTTTCGCCCATCAGTGTACTCGTTGTAGAGCCAGGGATCGACCACGGCAAACACCAGCCCGTGCCCGTGGCGCGCCTCTGCCATCACCACATCGCCGCGGTCGCGCAGCAGCGCCCTCGCCGCGCCATGCAGCGAAATCGCGCACGTGTCCTTCATATAGAAGGTGTGCGGCGCATGGAAAATCGGCCCGTCCGCCGCCACCGGGATACGCCCGCTCTCCACCTGCTCGCCCAGCACGTGATGATGCAGCACATCATCGAAGTGAATGCCGAACTTGTCCGCCAGCAGGTTGAGGTGATCGAGATCGGCATTCGGCGGATCGTTTTCCATCAGGATCAGCACGCCGCCTTTCTCCACCCACGCGGCCACCTCATCCGCATCCTGCTCAGTCATGTAATGCGGATGCGGATTCTTGACGGGGATATCCGGCGAGACAATCATGAAGTACTGCGCGCCGCGCAGATTTGCCTGCGTCGGCGCTTCGGCCAGTGTGCCGGTGCGCATGCCCACACCGCGAAACATGTGCCCCAGCAGCGAGAAGCCGCTGTCGCTGTAGTCGTCCCATTTGTAGTGGAACAGCACCGTCTGACCAGCAGCGTTTTTGCGCGTCTGGCTGTTGAACCACGCGTCGATCAGGATCGTCTTGCCGCGCGCGAGCTGAGCATCGGGCGCAAGGTCCACTTCGGTAGCAGCCAGCAGCCGCGCTGCACCGGGTGCTCCGCCGCCCAGGGGTTCGGGCATCGCCCTCCACACGCGCAGCGCGCGGACCGCATCAACCGCAGGGAGATAACCGCGCCGCGCTCCCTTGAGCACGGCATATACAAGCAGAGCCCGATCCTCAACATCCGCTTTTTTCGTCGCAGCCTGCAGCGCGCTGCTCACAGTCTCCGCAAGCGCGGCCTTCATCGCTGCGCTCTCGGCGCGATTATCCGGGAAAAAGCCGAGTGCATCCACCAGCGCCATCGCCATCCGAGCATCCGGCTCGGTCTTCGCCCGCTTTAGCAGTTCGTCCGCAATCGGCCCCAGCGCATCCGGCTCGTGAAAAACCTCTGCGTATTCGGCAAGGAACGGCGCAGCCGCCGCACACGCTGCCTTCGTGTCCGGCCCAGGGCACGCTGCGGCAAACGCATCACGCATCCGGCTGGCGGCTGTGTAGTACTCAGCCTTTTGTGTCACGCGATAGAGGCGAAGCACCTGCGCGGCGGCCAGCGCATCGTCGGCGGTCGTGCCGGAAGGGTGTTTCAGATAAGCATCCACTGCGGCATGCCACGCACGAAACTCCTCGCCATTCGCGCTGTCATACCAGGCCGCATCCTGTGCCTTCATCGCCAGTCCCGAACGATTGTGCTGCTCCAGCCACTGCTTCACCGGAGCCGCGTCTTGCGCGAGCGCTGCCGCGCCCGGCGCGATCAGCGGCAGGCAAAGACAGCACAGTCCAGGCAGCCTATGGAATTTTCCGGTCCGTTGCCCTGCCCGCTCTGCCGCCCAAAGCATGATCTTGCCTCTCCGAAGAACCCGGCGTAAAACCGCCTGTAAACCGTCACCCATGGTCTATCACAGGACAGCCGTCTTTTCCGGAAAGGAATGCGCATGACGTTCCGGCTGGCGGGAACCGCCGGCGATTAGCCTGCCGCGATGCGCGTCACAACTGCAGGCGCAGTTTTGCCCGCGTGAGCGCCGTAGAGAGCAGCAGCAGCAGCACCGTGAAGATCACCGTTGCCGCGACTCCTGGCAGGCCCCGGTTCCAGTGTGTTTCGAAAAAGCGGATGCCGAGGGCGCCCAGCGCAAAATCCCAGAGGTCAGGCAGCAAATAGGTCAGCAGCGTGTTGCTGCCCGCGGAGCGCACCAGCCATGTCCAGTCCGTCGCGCGCCACCGATCGCAGATCCAGTAGAGCAGCGTGAACGCAAGCACTGCCGCGCCCGCGCTCCACAGGGCCCATGCAGGCGTAGCCCGAATCTTCGAGATACCCAGCGGCATCAGCAGCCAGCCCGCGGTGAACATGATCGCGGCAAAACCCAGCGCCACCGCAGTCGCTCTACCCGGCGCAGGCCGTTCAGGCGCATATGGATTCATGCCAAGAAAAATCTGCGATGTGACCACGCCCGCCAGCACCAGCATCACATGCGCGCCGTTATCGAATGGCCACACATAAATCGGCACGTACCCGGCAAGCGGAATCACGTGCGCCACCGACCCCGCACAGTAGGCGGTCATGACGATGAGCCACGCAGGCGCGGCCCACTGCCAGCGCCGCGTGGGAATGTACAGAAGCGCGGCCGCGAAGTAGGTGCATGCGATGAGGCCGAGAATCTCCGGATACGCGGTCTCGATCCACGCAATCGTTCCCGCATGCGTCACGCGGCGGAAGAGCGCAAAGACTAATGCAACGCCAGCGAGCCCGGCAATGCGCAGCACGCGCACGGCAGCCTGCGGCATGCTTTTGGGATACACATTCAGATAGAGCGCCGCGCTCAGAATGCCGATCAGCGCCCAGACATTGCCGCTCACGTGCGTCAGCGGCGCATTCACGTAGTCGGCATTGGCGAGGATGAGTCCCAGTGCGAGCAGCGCAAGCGCGCGCGTAAAAATATGTCCCCACAGCGCGGCCACCGACGGATTGCGGCGCAGCCTCTGCCCGATCGCCAGCGGCATGGCCATCCCGACAATGAACAGGAAGAACGGGAAGACCATATCCACATAGGTCATCGCATCCTGCTCGGCATGCGCATGGTAGGTCCACCACGGCAGCCCATGCACGCCCGCAAGCTGGTTCACAAAGATCATCACGGCCATGGTGAGGCCGCGAAAAATGTCGATCGACACAATGCGCGACGAAGATACGGCATGACTTGCGGGCATAGCACTACCATACTGCGGCGGCTTCTCGCAGCCTGCGTGATAAACTGCCATCATGGGGGGAACACCCACCACACGGCTGTTTCTGCGCGCTCTGCCCGCGCTCGCCCTGTGTGTACTCGCCACCCTTTTCTTCTCTGAAGCCAAGCTGACCAAGTACACGCCCACGGCGAAGGAAACCGCCGAGGTGCATGCCGGCAAACTTCTGCCCGCGCAGTCCCCCAGGGTCTTCAAACCCGCGTCCGTCCGCGTCCGTCTTGGCTCCACGCCTCCGGCAGACGCTCCTCTCTGGACTGTTTGCTTTTTCGCACTCATCTTTTTTGCTGCGGCAGGCCGGACTGCATACCATGCGGCGCCTGACCTGCGCCCTGTTTTTGCCTGGATTCCTTCCCTTTATCTCCGGCCTCCTCCCCAGTTTTAACTTTCCAGTAATCTCTCTTCCCCGTTAGCTCTGCGACTCTTCGGCGGGGGTGTGCTTACTTTCAGCAAACACGAGGGTGCCTCGATCATGCATACGTCTTCCGCAGCAGCGGCGCTTGCCGCGCTGCTTTCGTTGCCCATTGCCCTGACCACGGGCTGTCATTCGTCCGCCGGCTCCGCCGCGCCGGCTCTTCCCATTGCGCCGGTTGTT
>DASZRQ010000196.1:0-14134 GCA_035549115.1 Occallatibacter sp.
GACTTCGAGTCGTCCGAGCGCTGCTTGATCTCGTTCCACAGGTGAATCAGGAACCGCAGATCGGCGCGCAGCTCTTCTTCGCTCGCGCCTTCCGCTGCCGTGCGCACAATGAATCCGCCCGAGGCCTCGCCCCGCTCGTGCACCAGGATGCGCTTCAGCCGCTGCCGCTCCTCGTCGCTCGCAATCTTGCGGCTCACGCCCACATGCGTCACCGTCGGCATAAAGACAAGGAACCGTCCCGGCAGCGCAATGTGGCTCGTGATGCGCGCGCCCTTCTTGGCAATCGGCTCCTTCGCAATCTGAACCAGAATCTCCTGCCCCGGCTTCAGCAGGTCGGAGATGATCGGCAGGTCGGTCGTCTGCGCCGAGCGCCGCGAGGGTCCGCGCCGGTCGCCCGGCCGTCCACTCCGTTCGCCGCCGCGCTCGCCGCGTCCGCGCCGTCCGCGTCCGCCGCGCTCCCGCCGCTGCTGTGTCTGGCCTTCGCCCGCGGGCTGGCCTTCTGCGGTGGTCTCTTCCTCTTCGCCCTCGTCCTCCTCCTCGCCTTCGCCGTTCTTGTCGTCGAAGTCCAGTTGGATGCGGTGATCGAGGTGCGCCTCCTGCAGCATCTCGCCCAGCGCACCGGAGCGAATCTGCGTCTGCAGCGTCTCCTCTTCGTACTCGTCCAGGTCGCCTTCTTCGTGCCTGTGGGCGTGGCGGTGCAGCGGCACATCGAGTTCTTCGCCCTCGATGACTTCCTCTTCCACAAGCCCGTTGCCCGGCGAGAAGGCCGACGCCGCGGAAATTGCCGCGGGCTTCTCGATGGCCTGTTCTTCCTCGCGCGGCTCGTCTTCGTCGTCGCCCTTGTTCTTCTTCCCGCCAAATCCAAACAGACGGAAGGTGCTCGGCGGCAGCGGATCGACATGGTGCGATGCGCTCGCATCGTCCTCGGGCTCGTCGCCCTCCATCTCCTCAATCACCACCTCGTGCGCAGCCTCCGCCGCCGGAGAAACTTCAACCGTCTCCGTGGTCTCGTCCGCCGCTTCGTGCACGCCTTCCGGCTCTTCCGTCTCGGGCGTCAGCTCTTCTTCCTCGACGACCTCTTCCACCAGCGGCGGCTCGTCCGCATGTGCATGCGTCTCGACAGCTTCGGCCTCGATCTCGGTTTCCGGCTCGGACGCGCGGTTGCGGTGCAGCGAGAGCGACTCGCCCGGCAGCAATCCGCTGCCATCCCACTCCAGCGGAGCCACCACCATCGTGGAAGGCCGTGAGGTCGCCGCGGGCCGCGCCGGCGCGGCGGCCTTCGCCTTTGGCTCATCCTCGGCAGCCGTGCCGCCATACTTCTGCAGCGACTCGCCCGGCAGCACAAAGGAAGGCTGTGCGCGCTCGCCGCGCGGGGCGCTGGCCTCTGCCTGGATTTCGTGCGCAGCCCGCACCGGCGCTTCTTCGGCAGCGGCTTCCTGGGTTTCGGTTGTCTCTTCGGCCTCGCGCGTCTCGCCTGAGCCGCTTCGGCTGCCGCGCCGCCGCCGGCGTCCCCGCCAGCGCTTTCCGCCGCCCTCGGCATCTTCGCTTTCCGCGCGCGTTTCGCCGGTCGCTGCTTCCGCCGCGCCGGACTCTGTCTCGGTTGTCTCGGTGTCGTCCTGCTGCGGCCGGGCTTCGCGGGGTTGGCGCTCGCCGCGTCCCCGTCCGCTCTGCCGCACCTCGCGCGGAGCCTGTGGGCTGCTGGAGGCCTTCTCGATCTCGTCGCTCTCTTCCGGGTCTTCCAGTTCCAGGAAGTCCGTCACGTAGAGAAACGCGTCGCGCTCCAGGCCAATGTCGACAAACGCCGACTGCATGCCCGGCAGCACCCGCGTTACGCGGCCGTTATAGATCGATCCCGCGAGGGTATATTCGTTTTCGCGTTCGTAATAGATTTCCGCGAGCTGGTCGTCTTCCAGAATCGCGAGCCGCGTCTCATGCGGCGTGGAGGAAATGCAAATCTCTTTTGCCATCGTACCTTTCCGCCCGGCGGCTTACACCAGCCGGGGCCTGCGGCAGGGCGGCAGGGAGATGCGCGGAACCGGAAAGGACGGAGAAGAGGAGCGAAAGGGAAGACCTGCGTGCGTGTGCATGGCGGCCTGTCCAAAGGGGTGGACTGCCGCAATGGCCGCCCGTAAGGGGCTGCCGTACAAGAGGTTGATCCTTTTGCAGAGAGTTTGTGGCCAGCGTGGCCGGAGTCTCCGGCCGGGCCGTTGCCCCGCTGGCTGCCGTGCGGCCGAACCGCGCCGGGCCACAGATGCCCTTGCGATTCTCACGGCCGCCGCGCTGCCCGCGGGCTTCCCGTCTCTGCGTGCTCATTGAACCCAATCCTGCCGGGCCTGCGCTCCACCGTGGAGCCGTGCCGGCCTAAATATTTGAATCCATTCATCTTGTATCTCCGCAGTAGCGGCTCGATGCAAGAGGGGTAATCCTGTTGAGAGCCTCCGGCCATCCCGGCCAAAGGCTTGAGGCTGTCCCATCCGGAACCGCCTTAGTTTACAAACCGGCGCATACGCACGTTCATTGCAACGCCCAGCGCAAGGAAGGTAAACAGCACCGAAGATCCGCCGTAACTCATTAACGGTAAAGGGATTCCGGTGACGGGCATAAACCCGATGACCATGCCCACGTTGACCATGATCTGGAAGGTCAACACAGCCACGACGCCCATGATAATCAGGGAGCCTGGCAGGTCGGCGGCTGTCTGAGCGTTTTGAATCAAACGCATCAATATGAAGAAGTATAGCAGTAGCACGAAAACCGCGCCCACAAAGCCGTGCTCCTCGCTGAAGGCGGCAAAGATGAAGTCCGTATAGGGAATGGGCAGGAAATACCCCTGCGTCTGCGTTCCCTTGGCCGCGCCCTTGCCCCAGATTCCCCCCGATCCCACCGCAATCTTCGACTGCAGCACCTGGTAGCCGGAGCCCCGCGGGTCATCCTGCGGGTTGATGAAGCTCGTGAGCCGCGCCTTCTGGTAGGGCTTCAGCAGTTTGCCGCTCGACCACACTCCACCGATCAGCGCGATGCCCGCCACAATCAGGATCAGTCCCTGCCGGAGGTTGATGCCTCCCAGGAACAGTCCCGCCACCAGGATCGGCGCGAAGGTCAGCGCCGTGCCCAGGTCCGGCTCTTTCAGCACCAGCAGCATGGGGATGCCCACCATGGCAAACGCCTTGAAGATATCCGGCCAGGTAAGCCGCTTGCCGCCCAGGTTGGCAAAGTACCGGGCCACCATCAGGATCAGGATCAGCTTCATCCACTCCGAGGGCTGAAACAGGATCGGCCCCAGCTTGATCCATCGCCGCCCGCCCAGAGCCTTGTGTCCGATGCCCGGAACCAGCACTGCCGCCACCAGCACCAGAAACACGCCGTAGGCCCACGGCGCAAAGTCCAGCAGCCGGTGGTAGTCCACCCGTGAAAGCGCGAACATGACCACCATGCCGCCGCTGATCCACAGAATCTGCCGCTGGTGAAAGCCCAGGAACTTGGTATGCAGCGTGGCCGAGTAGATCTCGAGCACCGAGACCGTGCACAACACCAGGATCACGCCCAGCAGACCCCAGTCGAAGTCGCGGAAGCTCAAAAAACGGCGCATCGGCATCAGCGGGTACCGACCCTCCGCGGGGACAGAACTGTGCCAGATGCGAGCTCCGTGCTCGGCGGGTTCACAAAGAAGTGGCCGGCATGGAGCCGCGCCGTGCGCGCGTCGTTGGGCGTCGTCCACACCGCGCCAACCTCGACCGGCTTGTCCGGCTCGGTTTTGGCGGGGGCAAGGTTATGCGCCAGCCGCCGCTGCTTCTCCACGTAGGCGGCCACCACCCGTGCTCCAATGCTCGCCGGATAGTAGCTGAACTCGCCATGCTGCCACAGCACCGCAACCACCAGCTCCGGGTTGCGCCGCGGCACTACGCCCACAAACCAGACGTTGGGCACGAATTGCCCACCCTTTACCTCGTGTCCCCCAACATGCCCCACCACCTCCGCCGTGCCCGTCTTGCCGGCAAGATCGATGCCCGCAAGGTGCGCCGAGCCCGCCGTGTGAAACGCCCCCGGCTCGGTCACCTCCGCCATGCCGTCGGTCACCGTCTCCCACGTGGATGGATCGATGGGCAGATCGACCTTGCCCGAGCCGGGATAGGTGTCGAGCAGCGCGTGGTAAAAGTCCTTGGGCAGCTCGTCGGGAAACACCACGTGCGGCCGTACCATGTGCCCGTCGGAGGCGATGCCGCCGATGATCCGCGCAAGCTGCAAAGGTGTGGCCTCGATTGCGCCCTGGCCGATGCCCACGGAGATGGTTTCGCCGGCATACCATTTGCGGTGGTAGTTTTTGATGGCCCATTCGGCCGAGGGCATCAGCCCCGCCTGCTCGCCCGGCAGGTCGATGCCCGTCTTCTGGCCGAATCCGAACTCGGTGGCATACTTGTCGATCCGGTCGATGCCCAGCTTGTCCGCCAGTGTGTAGTAGTACGTGTCGCAGGAGTAGGGAATGGCGTTGTGAATATCCACTGCGCCGTGGTGCCGGTCGCAGGCAAAGAAGTGGCCGTAGAACGTCGCTCCGCCATTGCAGTAGACACGCAGATTCTGCGCAATGCCCTCCTGCAGCCCCGCCACCGACATCAGAATCTTGAACGTCGAGCCCGGCGCAAGCTGCGCCTGGATCGCCTTGTTCAGCAGCGGATGATCCGGGTCCGTCACCAGCTTGTTCCATGCCGCGCGGTCAATCTTGACGGCAAAGGCATTGGGGTCGAAGCTGGGCCGCGACACCATCGCCAGAATCTCGCCATTGCGCGGATCCATGGCCACAATCGCGCCGTTGCGGTCGCCCAGCGCCAGCTCCGCCGCGCGCTGCAGGTCGTTGTCGATGGTCAGCCGCAGATCCTTGCCGGGAATCGAGTGCTCCGTGTGCAGGTAGCCCACCTCGCGGCCGTGGCTGTCCACAATCACGTCGCGCGAGCCGTCCGTGCCGCGCAGAATCTGGTCGTAGGTTTCTTCCACGCCCGCGCGGCCCACCACATCGCCCGGCTCGTAGGCGGCATAGCGCAGGTCGTTATCGAGCATGTCCTCGCTCACTTCGCCCACATAGCCGATCAGGTGCGCCGCAAAGCCGTCGCGCGGATACAGCCGCCGCTCCACGTCAATTGTTTCCAGCTCCGGCAGCTCGTTGCGGTGCGCCTCGATGAACGCCAGCTCGTCCGGCGTCACTTCCTGCTTGATGGGGATGGGCTGATAGCCCGGAGCGGAGCGGTAGTGGCGCACCATGGCCTGCAGTTGCCCCAGGTCCAGATGCAGGCCCTTGGCAATCAGCGGCAGGTCGGCGTCGACATTGTGTCCCTGCTCGCGCAGCAGAAAACAGGAGACCGAAGGATAGTTGTCGACAATCAGCCGGTTCTCGCGGTCGAAGAGCTTGCCCCGCGGCGCCAGCAGCGGCACCTTGCGGATGCGGTTCTGCTCTGCCAGCACGCGGAAGTTGTCGGCGCCCAGCACCTGCAGCCGCCACAGCCCCGCCACCAGCGCCAGCAGCATCAGCAGAATGCCGTACTGCACCGATGTGAGCTTGGCGCTGGAGAGCTTCTCCCCGCGTGTTGCCTTGTCGAAATACATCTTCCCGCTCTTTTCAGGATACGCGTCAGGATACGCGCATCAAGATACGCGCATTTCTGCCATCCCTAATCCCGCACCTGCAGCCTGTCCAGGAAGGGGAACGTCACCAGCGCGATCGCCGAGTTGCCCACCGCCGCATAGACCTCGACCAGCCAGTTCGTGCTCAGCGTCAGCCCCAGCAGGAACCGGTTCACAAAGATCACCAGCCCGCTCGAAAGCAGCGACAGCAGAAAAATCAGGATCACCCGGATCATGGAATTTTCTACATCGATGCGCACGCCCAGCGATGCCGCCAGAAACCCGACCACGGTCTTCGCCACGCCGTTGATGCCGATCGCATGATGCGTCAGCGCATCCTCGAAGAGGCCCAGCACGCAGCCCATCACCGCGCCCTGAATAGGATTGCGCCGCCCCAGCGCGAAGTACACCGTGATCACCAGCGGCAGATCGAACCACGCAAACCGCCCCAGCACCCGCGGCAGCCACGCCTGCAGCACCAGCGCGGCCAGCGGCGCCAGCGCATACACCAGCAGCGGATAGCGGCGAATCTCCAGGTCGCGCCGCGTGTCGGTCATCAGCACGGCCATCGTCAGCGCTCCCTCTGCGGCGGCGGATTCCCGTTCGAGTCTGCCGGCTTGGCGGGCGCGCTGTTGTCGTTCGTCGCCGGCGCGGTCTGCGCCCCCGGCACGGGCAGGCCGTTCTGATCGGTCGTGCCCGGCGTAAAGCGGTCCGGATGCAGCGGCATCGGCGGGTGCGCCACCGGGGTTGGATTGGAACTGTCGTTCAGCGGCTGCTGATCCGCGGGCACATTCGGCTCCAGCAATCCCGGCAGCCGTTCGGCCATGATCTCGGCCGCTTTCTTCTGCGCCTCGTCCAGTTGCTGCTCCACCTCCGCGCCCTTCTCGGCCTCGCTCGTGGCCATATCGGCGCTCTGGTCCGGCGGAAAACGCGGCTGGGTCGACGTAATCACCAGCACTTCGTCCAGCCGGTTCAAATGCGCCGCGGGCTTCACCAGCACCCGGATGAATCCATCCTGATCCGGGTCGCGCACCACCTTGTCCACCACGCCCACCGGCAGCCCGCGCGGAAAAATCTCGTCGCCGCCCGCCGTCAGCACCCGCTCGCCCGGCTGGATGCGGCTGTCCGCAATCAGGCCCACAATCACCGGCTGCCCCGCAGCGTTGCCGCGCAGAACGCCGCGCACCCTCGTCGACTCCAGAATCACGCCCGCGCCGCTCGTCTGGTCGTTGATCAGCAGAATCTGCGCCGAGTAGGGAAACACGTCGCGCACCTTGCCCACAATGCCATCGGCCGTGATCACGGCCATGTCGTGCTCGAGGCCCGCGTTCCTGCCCTTGTCGATCACCAGCACATGCGACTGCTCATTGCCGCTGGTGCCGATCACCTGCGCCGCCACTGTCTTGTAGATGTACTTTTCCTGAAAGCCGAGCAGCTCCTGCAGCCGCTGGCCCTGGCGCGCATCTTCCAGCAGTGCGGCCTGCTCCAGCCGTAGCCGGTCGATGGTCTGTTGCAGTTCCTGGTTTTGCGTGCGGGCATTGCGCAGGTCAATGTAGTTGGTCCACAGTCCGCTCAGCCCTGCGCCGCATGCGTGCATCAGCCGCTCCGGCGGCGCCACCACGGCATAGGCCCACAGCCGGATCAGCCGCACCCCGCCGCTGTCCCGCGGGTCCAGGCTCATCTGTCCCGTGTCGCTCTGGTGCACCTGCATCGCGAGCCCCACAATCTGCGCGGCCAGCAGAGCCAGCAGCACCAGCAGGTTGCGGTAGCGGACGAAGAAGGATTCCATGCCAGTCCAGTGCTCAGGGTTCAGAGATCAGTTGTCAGTTCCATACACGGCCTGCGCCGTTCTCTGATCCCTGACCACTGATCTCTGGCCATTGGCTTAATCGATCTTGATCTTGCGCAGCAGGCGGAAGTCGGAGAGCATCTTGCCCGTGCCCAGCACCACCGAGGCCAGCGGATCGTCGGCCACGGACACCGGCAGCCCGGTTTCTTCGCGGATGCGCTTGTCCAGGTTCTTGATCAGCGCCCCGCCGCCCGTCAGCACAATGCCGCGGTCGCTGATGTCCGCCGAAAGCTCCGGCGGCGTGCGCTCCAGCGCCACGCGAATCGCGTTCATGATCACCGCGATGCACTCGCCCAGTGCCTCGCGAATCTCGCTGTCGTCCACGGTGATCGTCTTCGGCACGCCCTCGATCAGGTTGCGTCCCTTGATCTCCATGCTTAAGGGCTTGTCCAGCGGGAAGGCCGATCCAATCTCGATCTTGATAGCCTCGGCCGTGCGCTCGCCGATCAGCAGGTTGTATTTGCGCTTCAGGTAGTTGGTGATGGCCTCGTCCATCTGGTTGCCGGCCATGCGCACCGAGCGCGAATACACAATGCCCGACAGCGAAATCACCGCAATATCCGTGGTCCCGCCGCCAATGTCCACAACCATGTTGCCCGAGGGCTCGGTGATCGGCAGGCCCGCGCCAATCGCCGCCACCATCGCCTGCTCCACCAGATAGACTTCGCTGGCCTTCGCGCGGTAAGCCGAGTCCTCGACCGCGCGCTTCTCCACCTGCGTAATCTCCGAGGGCACGCCGATCACGATGCGCGGATGCACCAGCATCTTGCGGTTGTGCGCCTTCTGGATGAAGTAGTTCAGCATCTTCTCCGTGACCTTGAAGTCCGCGATCACGCCATCCTTCATTGGCTTGATGGCCACGATGTTGCCGGGCGTGCGGCCCAGCATCTCCTTGGCCTCCTTGCCCACGGCCTCCACCTCGCCGGTGTTCTTGTTGATGGCCACAATCGAGGGCTCGTTGACCACGATGCCTTTACCGGCCGCGTAGACCAGCGTGTTGGCCGTGCCGAGATCGATCGCGAGATCGCTCGAAAACATGCTGAAAAGTGAGCGCAGGCCGTGCGACCGCGAGGAGCGGGAAGGATAACCGTTCAAGGACATTGGAAAATGGATCAACCTCAGAGCCTATTGTACGGCCAAGCACCGCAAAGCGCCCGCGGCGCACACTGTTGATAACGGCATATTCCGCGGTGTTTGGCCCATTCAGGGAGAGACACGGCTTCCCGCCCGCCGCCCCGACCTGCGACACTACTCACGGCCCCGGCAACCCCGCCGCGAACGGCGAACCGCGAACGAAAAACTGTGAACTGAGACCCCCATGACCTATCCGACCTATCACAATCTCATCGGCGGCGAGTGGATTCCCGCCAAAAGCGGCAAAACCGCTCTCAACCTCAACCCCGCCGATCACTCCGACATCGTCGGCGCATTCCCGCTCTCCGGCGCGGAAGACGTGGACCTCGCCGTCGCCGCCGCCAAAAAGGCCTTCGCCTCCTGGCGTCTCGTCCCCGCGCCCAAGCGCGCGGAAATCCTCACCCGCGCCGGCCAGCTCCTGCAGGAGCGCAAGGAGAAGTTCGCCCGCGACATGACCCGCGAAATGGGTAAGGTCCTGGCCGAAACCCGCGGCGACGTGCAGGAGGCCATCGACGAGGCTTATTACGTGGCCGGTGAGGGCCGTCGTCTCTTCGGCGTCACCGCGCCCTCCGAGCTGCAGAACAAGTTCGCCATGTCCGTCCGCATGCCCGTCGGCGTCGTCGGCATGATCGCCCCGTGGAACTTCCCCATGGCCATCCCCAGTTGGAAGCTCTTTCCCGCGCTGGTCTGCGGCAACACCTGCGTCATCAAGCCCGCCGAGGACACGCCGCTCTCCACCTACAACCTTGTCCAGACCCTCCTGGACGCGGGCCTGCCTCCCGGCGTCGTCAACATCGTCGCCGGCGAAGGCCCCGACGCGGGCGCTCCCCTCGTCGAACACAAGGATGTCCGCGCCATCTCCTTCACCGGCTCCAGTGAGATCGGTTCCCTCGTCGGCCAGCGCGCCGCCGCCACCTTCAAGCCCGTCTCCCTCGAAATGGGCGGCAAAAACGCCCAGATCGTCCTTGACGACGCCAACCTCGAGCTCGCTCTTGACGGCGCGCTCTGGGGAGCCTTCGGCACCACCGGCCAGCGCTGCACCGCCACCAGCCGCATTCTGCTGCAGCGCGGCATCGCCGCCAAATTTACGGAAACCTTCGTCGCCCGCGCCAAAGCTCTCAAGGTTGGCAACGGTCTCGACGAAGCCATCGAAGTCGGTCCCCAGGTCAACGCCCAGCAGATCGCCACCTCGACCAAATACGTCGCCATCGCCCTCGCCGAAGGCGCAAAGCTCCTCTGCGGCGGCAAAGCCCTCACTGAAGGGACCTACGCCAACGGCACCTTCTTCGCGCCAACGGTCTTCGGCGGCGTCACGCCCGCCATGCGCATCGCCCGCGAAGAGGTCTTCGGCCCCGTCGTCTCGTTGATTGAATTCGACACCTTCGAGGAAGCCGTCCAGATCGCCAACTCCATCGACTACGGCCTCTCGACCGCCCTCTATACAAGGGATGTGAACCGCGCCTTCACCGCTCTGCGCGACCTCGAAGCCGGCATCACCTACATCAACGCGCCCACCATCGGCGCGGAGGTGCATCTGCCCTTCGGCGGCGTCAAGCAGACCGGCAACGGCCACCGCGAAGGCCTCGGCTCCATCGACTTCTACACCACGTGGAAGGCCGTCTACTTCGACTACTCCGACAAGCTCCAGCGCGCCCAGATCGACAACGCGGAATAAGAAATCATCGTCCGGAGCCGATGTGCGGCTGGATGCAGGTCCACTTCCTGACCGAAAGTTACTTGCTCCGGCCGTTCTTTTGCTTTTCAACGGGAGGATATTGCAGCATTGCTTATGCGATCAGTGCTGGAAAGGAAATCTTTTCCGTGCGTGCAGAGCAGTGGAGCTTTTCATAGATAAACTGCAGACGCAGGTGCATCCGATGATTATTGCGATCCGGCCTAAAGTTCTTTATGCCTTTACAGAAATTTTGGAAGCCTGAAATCGAATCGCCCGAGTGATGCAAGGGCCGAAGGATTTCGGGATCGACGCTCCGCTGTCTGAGAAGAGATTGCAAATCGTCGACAAGTCGCACCGTCTCTTTGGGGGACGGTGGAAGAGCATGCTCCGGCATGCGGGAATGTTAGACGAAATAAAATGGCGCTACAATCTCCCCATGCGCCGCACCGCCGCCCAAATCCTCGAAGACGCCCGCCATTTGCCGGCCGACGAGCGCCTCGCACTCGCACTCGAGTTGACCGAAGAGCTTCCCGCGCATCCCGGTCTCGGCGAGCCTGAGCCCGGTTACGACCTCTGGTTTCGTAAAGGCGTTGAAGAAGCCCTCGCCGATCGCTCGCGTGGCGTATCACATCAGCAGGTTGTGGAAGACATTGCAGCCGTGCTGCGCGCAGCGCGGAAGGCACAGCATCTCAAAGCCAGCGCATGACCCTTACCTGGGGCCGCCGCGCCCAGCACGATCTGCACGAGTTGATTGCCTATATCGCCGAGGACAGTCTTCAGGCCGCATCGCTGGTCGCCACGCGCATTCTTCGCTCAGCCGAACTTCTGCTTCAAGCCCCGCGTGCGGGCCGTCCCGGCCGCGTTGAGGGAACTAGAGAGCTGATCGTCCTCAGAACGCCATACCTGCTCGTATACCGGCTCACATCGCGTGGTGTGCGGATCCTCCGCGTCTATCACGGAGCGCGTATCTGGCCTGCGCGTTTTGATTAGTCCGCCTTAGTAGTTCATCCGCGCGGGCAGCAGCGTGCCCCCGTGCCGCAGCGTGCAGTTGGCGCGCTGGTCGCAGGTGTAGTGCACCAGCGACGAGTCGTCTGCCCACGCCGACGCGGTGCTGACATCGCCTGCGCGCACCAGCGTAAAACTCTTGCCCGGTCCCACCGTGAGCACATTGCGCCCCGGCTCAAAGGCCGTCACGCGGTCGTCGCCCTCCAGGTAGAAGGCCGACTGCGGCTTCTTCGGCGTCACGTGCCGGTGCCGTGCGGTTCTGTGCTCAGCCTGGCTTGGCTGGCCGGTTGTGCTCGGGCTCTGGGTCTGCGGTGCAGGCGTTTCCTCCTCGCGCTCAGGCAGCGGAACGCCCAGCATCTTCGCCTGCTCCGCTACTGTCGGGAAATTCGTCGTAAAGTCCCAGTAGTCAAAGCGGGCATACTGATCGGGCGAGCAGGGCATCGTGCCCTCGGACCACAATCCATCCACCTGCCCGTCGCTGCTCACCTGCTTGAACGTGTCCACGCCATTTGAGGCCGCTCCGGGCGTGAGCACAATCTGCTTGCCGCACAGCGGCTGCCCGGCCTTGTCCAGAACGCGCACGTTCATATACACCGGCTGTGTGATCGTCTCGACCGCGCGCACAAATCCCGGCGCCGCCAGGTTGTCGATCGGCTCAATCTTCAGCTTGTAGTGGACGGTCTTGTCCTTCCACTCCGCCACCAGGTGGCCGCGCAATCCGCTGTCGGTGGAAACGCCTTGCCCCAGGTCGTTGGCCTTGGCGTTGGCCTGCAACTGCAGCCCCTTGTTCTTGGTCAAAAAGATCATCGCGCCCGCCGCAGCCAGCATCAGCAGGACAAGCACCAGCAAACGGCCCTGCGCCTTTTCCTTGGGCGTCTGAACCCGCGTGCCGGGCTCGATCGCGCCCTCGTGCTGGCCCATGTAGGTCTGCAGCCACTCCTGGTCCGCATTCGGCCCAGCCGGGGGAGTACCGCCCTGTTGTTCGTCTGTCGTCTCGACCATCGCGACCTGCCTCTCGGGGGATGCCACGGCTAACCGCAGCCGGCACGCGTCATCACGGCGCTTCCCACTCTATCCTCAGAAACGGTCCCAATTCCACAGCAACTCGGCCGGGCGCATCCATTTCGCCCATAGGGGTCATTCGGGGGATACACCCAGTATGCGTGCCGCTGCTGTGCACTTCCACCGGCCTCTGTGCAGATCAGGTT
Source organism: Occallatibacter sp. (assembly GCA_035549115.1). GTDB lineage: Bacteria > Acidobacteriota > Terriglobia > Terriglobales > Acidobacteriaceae > Telmatobacter. Next base: position 12,485 of record DASZRQ010000196.1, read on the forward strand.
ATTCCGGTAACGTGTCCCAATCTGCGACTTACGCTTTTCCCGTATCCAGTACATCCCGTAGGGCAAAGCTCGTTTCCAGCCGCGTCACCCCCGGCAGCCGGCTCAGTTCGTTCTGGTGCAGCCGTCCATAATCGTCGATGCCCGCCACTCGCGCCACCAGCATGTAGTCGTACTGGCCCGCCATCAGGTGGCAGCTTTCAATCGCCCGGCACCGCCGCACCGCCGTCTCGAACGCTCCCAGCACCGTGGCCGACTGCCGCTCCAGTTGCACGCGGATGTACACCGTCATCTTCCGGCCCAGCACGCTGTCGTTTACCAGCGCCCGGTAGCCCTTGATCGTTCCCGCCTGCTCCAGAGCCAGAATGCGCCGCGAGGCCGCCGAGGCCGAGAGTCCCACCGCCTCGCCCACCTCGTAGTTGGTCGCCCGTCCATGGCTTTCCAGGTGCCGCAGAATCGCCGCGTCCAGTTCATCCAGCCCGCCATCCATGCCAACTGCGGCTGTTTCTTGCGTCATAGGCAAAGATTGCGAACGTTTCGTGCTCATACAGCCTTTCTATCACGAACTTTGCACACATTGGAAGCACGAATCCCCGTAGGATCGTTCTCAAGCTGGAAGCCGCTGTATGAACCGTGCCGGATCAGCCCTCCCTCAATCAAATCCATCCGGCACGGCGCTTCCGCTTTCTTCGCGCCGCCCTCCACCGTTCGTAGTCATCCAATGCAGCGTCCAACCGTAGAGGAGACCGCACGATGATCATTGGCGTTCCCAGGGAAATCAAGGACAACGAAGCCCGCGTCGGCATCACGCCCGCCGGCGTCAAGGCGCTCACTGAGGCGGGCCACAAGGTGCTCGTCGAAACCCAGGCTGGCGCGGCCTCCGGCTTTGACGATGCCGAGTACCAGAACGCCGGGGCTGAGATCGTCGGCGATGCCGGTTATGCCTGGGGCAAGGCCGAGATGGTCGTCAAGGTCAAGGAGCCCATCGAGTCCGAGTACGCTTACTTCCGCGAAGGCCTTGTCCTCTTCACCTATCTCCACCTCGCGCCGCTTCCGGTTCTCACCGATAAGCTGCTCGCCTCCAAAGTCATCGGCATTGCCTACGAGACGGTGCGCGACCGTCAGGGCACTCTGCCGCTGCTCACGCCCATGAGCGAGGTCGCGGGCCGCATGAGCGTCCAGGTCGGCGCTGCCTATCTCGAAAAGGAGCGCGGCGGCCGCGGCATTCTCCTCGGCGGCGTCCCAGGCGTCCCGCCCGCGCACGTCACCATCATCGGCGGCGGCATCGTGGGCACCAACGCGGCGCGCATCGCTCTCGGCTTCGGCGCAAAGGTCACCCTCGTCGATCTCAACCTCAACCGTCTTCGCGAGCTCGACGACATCTTCAACGGCCGCCTCTACACCCTCGCCTCCAACAGCTACAACATCGCGCAGGCCACCCGCGAGGCCGATCTCGTCATCGGCGGCGTGCTCATTCCCGGCGCCACTGCGCCCAGGCTCGTCACCCGCGCCATGGTCTCCCAGATGAAGAAAGGCGCGGTCATCGTCGATGTCGCCATCGACCAGGGCGGCTGCGTGGAAACCGCGCGCCCCACCTCGCACTCCAACCCCAGCTACGTCGTCGACGGAGTCGTCCACTACTGCGTCACCAAC
>DASZRQ010000197.1:0-3726 GCA_035549115.1 Occallatibacter sp.
CACTACCATTTCGGCGGGTCCGCCGCGCGCCGCCGCGTCGGCCTCGAACAGCCGCTCGCTCAGCCGCGCCACATACCGGACCGCCTGGATCATCTCCTGGTATTGGATGCGCGTCGGTGCAATCACCGCCACCGTGCCCAGGTTGCCGCCGCCCAGCCGCGCCGGAGCGCCAATCAATACCAGGTCCTGCATCGCGGGCGAGGCCTCGTCCAGCCCCACCACGACACGCACCTCCTGCTGCCGCCCGTCCACATACGCCGTCAGCAAATCCACCAGCCTCTGCTTGGCTTCGAGCGCCAGCAGCATCTGCCGCAGCCGCTCCCGGTCCGCCTCCGCGCCAATCAGGTTTGCCATGCCCTCGATAAAGATCGCCGGCCCCTGCTCGCCTACCGCAAGCGCCCCGCCGCGGCACAAATCGCCTACCGCCGTCAGCAACTGGTTGTAGGCCGCGCGCTCCTCGTCCATGCGCCGCGCAATCTCCGTGCGAATCCTGTCGATTGGCCAGCCGCGGAAGTTCTCGTTCAGGTAGCGCGCCGCCGTCTCCAGTTCCACGGCCGTCAGCTCGCGCGCCAGTTGCAGCACCCGGTCCTGCACCACTCCGGCCTGCGTTACCAGTACCGCCAGCACCCGTCCCGTCGCCAGCCGCGAAAAGTGAATGTGCTCCAGAATCTGCTGCGCCGTGCCTGTGGCCAGCGCCACACCCAGCCCCTGCGAAATCAGCGCCAGCACATGCGAGGTCCGCTCCAGATACTCCGTGCTGCTGGTCACTCCGCTCAGCCCGCCGTCAATCTGCTCCCGCCGCTCGTCCGTCAGCAGGTGCGCCGCGCCCTGCGCCCGCCCCGCCAGCTCATCCGGCCGCGTGATCTGTTCGACATACGTGCGGAAAGCCGCCGGCGTCGGCACCCGTCCCGCCGAGGAATGCGCCTGCTCCAGCAGGCCCGCCTCGCCCAGCGTTGCCATCACATTGCGGATCGTCGCCGAGCTCAGCCCGTCCCGGTTGGCAAAGAAATGCGCCACCGCCTGCGAGGCCACCGGTTCGCCGGTCGCAATGTACAGCTCGATGATGGCTGTCAGCACCAGCCGCTCTCGCGGGCTCACGCGCATCTCAGGCATCTCTGGCCGCTCCTCCGGGCCGGATTTCTCCATCTCACCCTACCTGTCGACAGTATCCTAAATCTTGTTTCTTCAGGCAGATAGAAGCGTAACTGGGTGGAGGTATCCTCTTTAATTGTAGGGAGATGAAAGAGGCCCTGTCAAACACTGAAAGCGCGCCTTCCGCCCGAGGTTCACCGCGCAGTTCATAATGGCAGAACACTCTTTGCCCTGGAGGATCGCTCCACCGCCATGCGCCGCGCCCTGGGATTCGCCGCTTTGCTCCTCGTCCTCGCCGTCCCGACCCTCCCGGCCCAGACCGACGCTGTATGGCAGCAGAACCTCGCCGCCTGGCGCGCCCACCGCGAGCTGGAAATCTCCGCCCCCGATGGCTGGCTCACCCTTGCCGGCCTCGAATGGCTCAAAACCGGCGTCAACTCTCTTGGCTCCGCCTCCGGCAACACCATCAAGCTGCCCGAAGGCGCGCCCGACCATCTCGCCCTCCTCACCCTCCTCGGCAAGACACCGCAGGACACCACCATCCAGCTCCTTGCGCCCCAGGGCGGCTTCCCTGCCGGCTTCACCCTCAACGGCCGCGCCGCCCGCGAAGGCACGCTCACCATCAGCGATGCCCACCCCAGCTCCATGGCCTGGCGCGGCTTCACCTTCGTCGTCCTTCGGCGCGGAGACGGCTTCATCCTCCGCATCAAGAATGCGGACAGCCCCACTCGCACCGGCTTCCACGGTCTGCATTGGTATGCGCCCGACTCCGCCTACCGCGTCACCGCCCGCTGGATTCCCTACCACCCGCCCCAGATCGAAAAGATCGCCACCGTCCTCGGCACAACCCTCAACATGCCCGCCCCCGGCGTGGCCGAGTTCCTGCTCAAGGGCAAGGTCTATCTCCTTGAACCCGTCCTCGAAGGCGGCGACGCCACCCATCTCTTCTTCATCCTCCGCGACGAAACCGCATCCACCACCACCTACGGCGGAGGCCGCTTCCTCACCACCGGCCTGCCCGACCACGGCCTCGCCCACCCCGGCTCCCTCACCCTCGACTTCAACCAGCTCTACAACCCGCCCTGCGCCTACACCCCCTACGCCACCTGCCCCCTCCCACCCAACAAAAACCGCCTCCCCGTCCCCATCGAAGCCGGCGAGCAGCGCTACACAGAGTAAGGACCACATACGCAACGGGGTGCACCCGGTCCCCCGCATTTGGAGGCCGGGGTATCTCCAGCCGCTTCCGGTCTCCATGACCTCTTGAGGCGCTAAACTAGGTACAGCACCATGCCCTCGACCATCGAAGATCTCCGCATCCAGCGCACCACTGTCGTGCTGCCCCCTGTCTTCCTTGAGGAAGACCGCCCCGTCAGCGAGGCCGCCGAGGCCACCATCTTCAACGCCCGCTTCGAGATCGCACGCATCCTCAACCGTGCCGATCCGCGCCTGCTCGTGGTCGTCGGACCCTGCTCCATCCACGACATCAACGCCGCCCGCGAGTACGCCGCGCTGCTCCAGTCCGCCATCCGCGAGTTCGGCCAGGACCTGCGCATCGTCATGCGCGTTTACTTTGAGAAGCCCCGCACCACCGTGGGCTGGAAGGGCCTCATCAACGATCCCCACCTCGACGGCACCTACCGCATCAACGATGGCCTGCGCCTGGCGCGCAACCTGCTGCTCGATCTGGCCGAGATGGGCGTGCCCACCGGCACCGAGTTCCTTGACATGATCTCGCCGCAGTACATCGCCGGCCTCGTCAGTTGGGGAGCCATCGGCGCGCGCACTACGGAAAGCCAGGTTCACCGCCAGCTTGCCAGCGGCGTCTCCTGCCCCGTCGGCTTCAAGAACGGCACCTCCGGCGATATCCAGGTCGCGGTCGACGCCATTCTCTCCGCATCCCACTCGCACACTTTCCTGGGTCACACCAAGCACGGTCAGTCGGCCATCTTTGTCACCACCGGCAACCCCGACTGCCACATCATCCTGCGCGGCGGCCGCAAGAGCGTGAACTACACCGCAGAGGCCGTTGCGGAAACCACCGCGCTTCTGCGCGCCTCCGGTGTCCAGCCCCGTGTCATGATCGACTTCTCCCACGCCAACAGCCTCAAGGACCACACCCGCCAGGCTCTCGTCTGCCGTGACGTAGCCGGGCAAATCGCCTCCGGCAACCGCGACATCATGGGTGTCATGATTGAGAGCAACCTCGTCGCCGGCGCGCAGAAGCTCGTCCCCGGCCAGCCCCTCGTCCATGGCCAAAGCATCACCGATGCCTGCGTCGACTGGCCCGCCACCCATGCCATGCTCGCCGAGCTGACCCAGGCCGTCCGTACCCGCCGCGCCGCCACCGCCGAGCCCGCGCTCTCCACTGCACGCTGAACGCTCCGCGCACAACATTCCTGCAAACAGCAGAAGGCCCGCTTGCGCGGGCCTTCTGCTTTCGCCAAATAATCTATCGATAAATTTTGTGAGACTGTAAGTTTCCGCCCTCTAAATATGGGACCACGCAAGCAGACTTTGAAGCATCCCGAACAATCCTCCCCCGAAGTTGCCCAGGACCCCCTCCATTCCCAATCTCTTGCGTGATCGAGTCCAATGTAGGCCACAACTCCTTTGCTCACAATGCGGCTTTCG
>DASZRQ010000198.1:0-4376 GCA_035549115.1 Occallatibacter sp.
AACCCCAATGCCAAGCCCAACATTCTTGCCTCGCGCGTGGAGAAAGGCATCGATCTCGGCGCGCAGCCTCTGCCCTCCGAGGTCGCCGGCAAAGGCCCATTCGCCGTTCGCTGGGAGGCTGACCTGACCGCTCCGGAGACCGGCGACTACGACATCGGCCTCAAGGGCACAGGCTTCTTCCGCGTCTCTGTGGATGACAAGCAGATCGCGCTCTCCTACGGCGCAACCAAGCCCGAGGTCAAGACGGGCCGCGTGCATCTGATCAAGGGCGTTCCCGCCAAACTCGTGATCGAGTACGGCCAGAGCAGCGCTGAGGTTGCGCCCTTTGCGCAGCTTGTGTGGGCAAAGTACGATCCCACGCCGGAGCCAGCGGCTATCGCAGCCGCGAAGAAAGCCGACGTCATCGTCGCCGTGGTCGGCATTACCAGCGAGCTTGAGGGCGAAGAGATGCCGGTCAGCGAGCCTGGCTTCAAAGGCGGCGACCGCACCAGCCTCGACCTGCCCAGGCCCGAGGAAGAATTGCTCAAGGCGCTCTCCGCCACGGGCAAGCCCCTGGTCGTGGTGCTCGTGAACGGCAGCGCCCTCTCGGTGAACTGGGCCAAGGACCACGCCAACGCCATTCTCGAAGCTTGGTATCCGGGCGAAGAGGGCGGTGCGGCAGTGGCCGACACGCTCTCCGGAAAAAACAATCCGGCGGGCCGTCTGCCGGTCACCTTCTATACCGGCGTTGACCAACTGCCGCCCTTTGAAAACTACTTCATGCGCGGCCGCACCTATCGCTACTTCACCGGCGTGCCGCTCTATCCCTTTGGCTACGGGCTGAGCTACACCACGTTCTCCTACAGCGATCTGACTGTGCCCAAGGAGGCCGTGAATGCCGGCGATCCGGCCGTGGTCGAAGCAACCGTGACCAACACCGGCAAGGTGGCCGGCGACGAGGTCGCACAGCTTTATCTCAGCTTCCCCAACGTGGCTGGCGCACCGGTCCGCGCATTGCGCTCCTTTGAGCGAGTGCATCTGGAACCCGGCGCATCGCAAAAGGTGCGCTTCGAACTGAAGCCGCGCGACATGAGTATGGTCACCGCGGAAGGCGATCCCATCATCCCGCAGGGCGACTACACCGTCTCCGTGGGCGGCGGCCAGCCCGGCACCGCCGCGCCGGTGGTCACCGGCATCTTCCATGTCGAGGGCACGCGGATGCTGCCCGAATAGATCGCACAGTTGGTTCTCCTCGGGGCGCATTCATCTCTCGAATGCGCCCTTTCTTTTCGCGCGGGAACATTCCCGCGCGCGCCGGTGTCTACACCTGCACAGTGGTTCTCTCCGGGATGCACGCAGGGCCGTGATCCCGCGGCGCGCAAGCTCAGGCGCGTGCGGGACTGCCCCCTTGCGCGCCTGCAAGCCTCCCGGCGGATGCCGCTGCATGCTCAGGGCCTGACTTGAGCGAGCAGGCCCGGAGCGGAATGTGAGTCCGAATCCGGTTCAGGAGGCAGCCATGTTTGAAGACTCCACCTTCGAGTCCACCGGCAGCATCCACACGCGCAGCCGCGGATGGATGTTCGCGACCTTTACCCTCAACACATCCGTACTGCTCACGCTGATTCTTCTACCCCTCATCCACCCTGAAGGCCTGCCCCGTCAGGCGCTCTCATTCCTGCTCACCGCGCCTCCTCCGCCTGCAACACCACCGCCGCCCGTACAGGCTACGCATCCCCTGCACAGCGCGCCGCAGATGGACGGTGCGACACTCGTTGCTTTGCCCCGAATTTCGCGGATCAGCCCGCACTCTGGCGGCGCGGAACCGGCACAGGACAACACGCTCCTCACGATGGATGGTGGCTCCGGCACATCCGAGGGCGTGGGCGATGTTTTCAACACGCATCGTTCCGCAACGGTCGTCCATGCAGACGTAAAAGGCCCGGTGCGCATCTCATCCTCTGTGGTCGCCGGTCTGCTTGTCCGCAAGATCACGCCCGCATATCCGGCTATCGCGGTAGAGATGCGGCAGCAGGGCACGGTCGTGCTGCAGGCCACCATCTCGAAGACGGGCACGATTGAGAATCTCCGCGTAGCCAGCGGCCCGGCGATGCTGCAGCAGGCGGCGCTCGATGCCGTGCAGCACTGGCTCTACCGGCCATACCTGTTGAACGGCCAGCCGGTGGAGGTAGAAACCACCATCAACGTAGTTTTCTCGCTCGACCGCTGAGCGCGCATTCAATGAGGCGCGGCTGGCGCGCACCACGCCTCATCGGCGACAATCCTTGTGCCATGGCAAAACTCTCGCGTCGCGCCTTTCTTCAATCCGCTTCCGTAACCGCTCTCGCCGCAACCACAAAGCTTATGCCTGCACAAACTTCCTCGCATCGCATCCTCATCGGCTCAGGCACCAAAGACGGTATCCTTGCCTTCGACTGGAACAGCGCAACCGGCGAACTGACTGCCGCCGGCGTCGCCGCGCATGTGGATACCGTCGATTGGCTCACAACCTCTCCCAACGGCAAATATCTGTATGCCGCCTGCGAGCTCGACAGCTTCAACGGCAAGCCCACGGGCGAGGTGGCCAGCTTTACGCTCACCGGCGGCAAACCTGCGCCGCTCTCCGCACGCAATTCCGCCGCGAAGGGCACCTGCCACTGCGCTATTGACCTCACCGGCCGCGTGCTCGTCTCCGCGGACTACGGCGGCGGCAGCGCGGCAAGCTTTCTGGTGACGGACGGCAGGCTGAGCGAAGCCGTATGGACCGAGCACTACACCGAGCACGGGCCGAACACTGACCGCCAGGAAGCCGCGCATGCGCACTTTGCCAGCTTCTCGCCCGACAATCGCTTTGCCTACATCAACGACCTGGGCGGCGACCGCATTCACATCTACAAGCTCGACACGGAGACCGCGAAGCTGACACCCGCGGGCGCATATCACGGCAAACCGGGCTCAGGGCCGCGCACGCTGCACTTCCATCCCAACGGGCACACGGCCTACAACATGAACGAGCTGGCCTCAACCGTGGATGTGCTGGAGTGGAACAAGGCTGACGGCAGCCTGACGCGCCAGACAACGATCGATCTGCTGCCCGCGGACTACAAGGGCCCCACGCGCGGCTGCGATACAGTCATCACCCGCGACGGGCGCTTTGTCTACTTTGCCAACCGCGACAACAACTTCCTCTACAGCTTCATGGCTGAGCCCAGGACCGGCGCGCTGACGCCGATGAAGCGCTCCAACTGCGGCGGCAAAACTCCGCGCAACTTTACGCTCGATCCCACGGAGCGCTGGATGCTCGTAGCCAACCAGGACTCGAACCTCGTCAGCGTCTTTGCGCGCCATCCGCGCACGGGCCTGCTGGCGGACGAGGGCAAAAGCATCCCGGTTCCCACGCCGATGCGCATTCTGTTTCTCTGATTTGCCTGGAGGAAAGGCGCGCTTACGCGCCCATGAGAGCCGGCCTGCGCACGGGAACGCTGCGCAGGGCTTCAGGCTCTTCGACCTCGGCCGCCGCCGGCACGCGCGCCATCTCCCACGCGGAGCGGTCCTTCAGCAGGCGCGAGACCAGCGCGGTGTGCATGGCGTGGCCCGCGCGCTCAGCCACAACGTGGCCCTCGATGCGCCGCCCGGCCAGCGCCAGATCTCCGATGAGGTCCAGCACCTTGTGCCGCACAAACTCGTCGTCAAAGCGCAGCGGACCGTTCTCCGGCCCTTTGGGGCCCATGATGATGGCGTTCTCCGGACCCGCGCCGCGGATGAGACCCATGTCGCGCAGCTTCTGCTCGTCGGCCTTGTAGCCAAAGGTGCGCGCCGGAGCAATCTGTGTGCCGTAGGTTTCCGCAGCAAGATCGACGCTGGTTTTCTGGCAGCCAATGGGCGCCGGAAAATCGATGGTGTAGTCGATGCGGTAGCCCTTGCCTGGATAGACGCCGATGAACTTGTCGCCCTCGCGCACCTCGACAGGCTTGAGCACGCGCATGGCCTCGCGGCGGCGGCGCTGGGTGCGGATGCCCGAGCTCTGGATGGCTTCGACATACGGCAATGCACTGCCATCGAGGATAGGCAGCTCCAGGTTGTCGAGCTCGACAATGACATTGTCGATGCCCATGCCGATCAGCGCGGAGAGCAGGTGTTCGGTGGTGGAGATCAGCACGCCCTGGCGCATCAGGCTGGTGGCATAGCTGACCTTGGCCACGTTGCGGCCGATGGCCGCAATCTCAAAGTTATCGAGGTCTGTGCGGCGGAAGACGATGCCCGAGCCGGCCGGTGCCGGCAGCAGCCGCATGGTGACATCGGCCCCGGAGTGCAATCCAACTCCGGTAAACTCCAATTCTTCGCTGACAGTCTGTTCCAAATGCGCCGAACTCGACAAAACTACATCTCCGATCCGGGGA
>DASZRQ010000199.1:0-19640 GCA_035549115.1 Occallatibacter sp.
GCGTATCCCACCAGCCCCTTCCCGAGCAACGGTAAGAGCGGTAAGCTGGCCTAGTTACTGTTTTCTAGGCATTTGAAGTCGAGCCAGAAGAGCGGTGCTACACTCGATTCATCGCGAACTTCTCTGATGGTTTGCTTATGATGAGTCTGGAGAACGCCCTCTGGCTAGCGGGTATCGTCACAAAAGCAGCGCTTATTGCGCTGCTTTTTTATCGCCGCGCATGGCGTACCCTCCCGGTGTTCTCCATCTATTGCGTGTGGGATCTTCTTCTCGACGCAACCAATGTCGCAGTACGCCATTTTATCCCCAGCGCATACCTGAATGTGTATCTTGCAGAGATCGCAATAGACTCGGTACTGCAATTCTGTGTTCTGGTGGAATTGTCCTGGTCGGTTCTCCGCCCTATTCGCGCTTCTCTACCCCGGGCAGCGCTGGTCGTGATTGCCGGCATGATCCTTGCTGTTGGCGTCGCGATCTGGCCTTTCTCCAACATGACTACGGCAGAGATGCTCCCGATGATGCGCGTACTGATTCATCTCATGCAGACGGTTGCCATTCTGCGGGTTATCTTCTTCCTTGCGCTAGCCGGCTGCAGCCAGTTGCTCTCCCTGAGCTGGAAAGACCGCGAACTCCAGGTGGTCACAGGACTGGGCATCTTTTCGATCGTCAGCCTGGGTGTGGCAATGCTGCAAACCCACAACCCCTCGTATGCGCACTACAGCTACCTCATCCAATTCGAGGTGGGCAGCTACATCTTCTCCATCCTCTATTGGGTGGTTTCGTTCGCCCAAAAGGAACCCGAGCGTAAGGAATTCACCCCACAGATGGAGCACCTGCTGCTCGCCATGGCCGGTGTTGCCCGTGCTGATCGGGCAGCGCTCCGGAGCCGCCGGCCGGTTACCAAGGACGAGGATTTCCCTGATCGCTGAGGCCTGAATCTTTTCCACATTCCCGAAAAAGTGACCGGTACGGTGTAGAGAGCTGCTTCCACCCGCTCCTGCCTTGCCATTAACTCAATATTTTCAGCAAGATAGACTTATCGCTCTGCTGATTTCATATCACCGTAAAGTATCATTGACCCCTGCACACGATTACCTTAAGTTACTCATGTGCACAAATGAATAGGTACTTATAAGAGAAAAGTGCATGCTGTCTGAACAGTTTTCATTCCCCGGAGTCGATTGTTCTGGTTAAAGTGTTAAGCAACAGTCGGAATACGCCGGAACGCCTGGAGTCGAGGGCGTACTTGATCCGGCCCTGAGGATGCTGATGATTGTCCCTCTGCTTCAGGTTGGTTTTCTTGCCGCGGTGGCCTTCTATCTCGCGCACTGGCGAGCCAGTGTGCACCGCCGCAACACGCAGACCTGGGAAACGCTGATCGCGCGCCTGCGCCCTGACTGGAGCGCTCGCGATCTGAGCGAGCATTTCCTGTGGAAGGAAGGCGTGAACACTTCTCCGGAGGAAACGTGGAAGCGCCTGCACGGTGCACACGGCCTCTGGGCCATCTATCAGAACGCCCGCGTCATGCTCGAGATGGCGGACTATGCATCGCGCAACTGCGAGCTGGTGGATCGCACCCTGATCGAGACCCTGCGCAGCGATGCGATGCAAATCCGCATCTGCGTGCTGACGGCTCTCTGCCAGTATGCGTTCACGCAGGCCAGCGAAGGCGTTCGCGTCAATGCCTTCCGCGCCGCCTCGATGTATACCGGCATGGCGGCCCGCATGACCCAGTTGCTGCAGGACAATGCGGCAATGGTTCTGCCCGATTTCGTTGCTGCAATGTAGTTTCTCCTAGCAGGGCCAAACGAAAGACCCCGGCTTCGGCCGGGGTCTTTTATTGCATGCAGCAATGCTGCTTACGCGCCGATCTCCGCCAGGTAAGCGTTGATCCGCGCAAACTCCTCATCGCTCAGCCGGAACTCCAGCGCGGGAGCCAGTCCCCCGACTTGCCCGGCACTGCGTCCGCCCACAATGGCCGCTGTAATCGCTGGATGGCGCAGGGTCCAGGCCACGGCCACCACACCGGGAGCCACTCCATGGCCGCTGCCAATCTCGCGCAGCAGCTCAACCAGTTTCAGGTTGCGGCTCAACTTCGGCTCGTTAAACTCCACCGCGCGGCGGCGCCAGTCGTCGGCAGGAAAAGCTGCCACGCGCTCAGCGGTCATTTTCCCCGTGAGAAGGCCGGAGACCATGGGCGAATAGTTGATCACGCCGATGTTGTTCGCCTGCGCGTAGGGCAGAATCTCCTGCTCAATGGCGCGGCGCAGCATGGAGTAGGGCGGCTGGAGACTGGTGATAGGCGCAATGGCCTGGGCTCGCGTCATCTGCTCCACGTTGAAGTTCGATACGCCAATCCAGCGAATCTTGCCCTGCTGGCGGAACTTCTCCAACTGCGCCCACCCCTCCTCGATCTCTTCGTCCGGGTTGGGCCAGTGAATCTGGTAGAGGTCGATCGTTTCCACGCCGAGCCGGCGCAGCGAGTTTTCAAGTTCTTCTGCCAGCGAACCGGCCTTGAGCGAGCGGTAAATCGAGCGGTCCGCATGCCAGCGCATCGAGCACTTGGTAAACACCAGCGGCTTGTGGCTGGTCTGCTTCAGCGCACGGGCCACAACCTCTTCCGAGTGGCCAAGTCCGTAAATGGCCGCCGTATCGATCCAGTTGATGCCGAGATCGAGGGCTTTGTGAATGGCGGTGATGGACTCGTTATCGTCCTGCGGGCCCCAGGCAAACTCCCAGTTGCCGCCGCCAATGGCCCACGCGCCAAAGCCAATAGCCGTGAGCTTGAGGTCTGAATTGCCAAGTGTACGAAGCGTAGCCGATGCTGTGGTCGTCATGACATTAGCTTAGATGTCGCCAGTCCAAATCAGCTCCACTTTCTGCGCAAAAGGCCGCTTGGAGCGCGCTCTAGGCCGCGATCAGAAAGTGCCCATCACGCATGATCTGCTCTTCCCCTTCGGGTGACTCAAGCCAGATGTTGAAGCCGAGCCCGACCACATCGATATGTGTGCCAGAGCGCCAGGGAGCGCCCGTGTGCTCGCCATACGGGTTGCCGAAGGCAATGTGTATGCCCGGAAATTTCTCGTCCTGCAGAATGTTCCCGATCACACGCTCAACGCCAATGTTGGTGCCAATAGCAAACTCGCCCACACGGTCGGAGTTCTCGTCGGTATGCGTGTACGCCCAGAAGTCTGCTTCGAGCTGCTTGTTCTCGCTCGTGCAGCGCACGATGCGGTTCTGCGCGATCTCGATGGTAAGCGGCGCGGCTTGCAGCAGGCCATACCGCGCGCAGAGCCAGTCACCCACCACGCCATCGACTACAAACGTACCGTTCACCTCGCCGGGCGAGGTAAAGCACTCGCCGCCGGGCAGGTTGCCCCACTTCTCCGGCGAAATGATCCCGGATGTTTTGAACCACTTGTAAGAGGGGTTCATCTCCGCGGTGATGCTGGTGCCCGCGGCCGTGGTGGCGCGGATGCGCGTGGCGCGGCGCACTCGGTCAAGCACCTTCTGGCTGAGGCGGTCCACGAGATCAAAATCCGCGCGCATGCCCTGGCACATGATCTCCGGCGTGATGTTGACCATGTGCGCGTGGCGCATGCGCCGGCGGTTCACCACATCGGTCATCTGCATGCGCGAGCGCAGTTCGTTTGGCTGCACCTGCACGGCGAAGATGGATACGTGCGATGTTTCCATGTCCGCGAGCACTTCAGCGGGCATCTCGGCAAGCGGCCGCGGAGCAAGCTCTTCAAGCAGGAATGCATTCCAGGCGCAGCCGCGTTCCGCAAGTTGCGCGGCAAGCGAGGCGCCGATCGCCTCCGTCGCATGATCCGTAATCAGCGTGACCTTTTCCGAAGGGTCGATGCGCAGGCATGTCGAAACCGCCGAGTGCGCGCCGGATACAAAGTCGGCAGGATATTTCAAAGCAAGCAGCCGGGCTGCAGAGTCGTTCATCGTGAAAGCAAATCTCTCTATCGCCAAACTATCCGCACACAGCGGATGCGTATCTTTCGAGGGTAACGGAAAATACGCCCAAAGAAAAACAGCCCCTCATCCGGCTTATGTGCAGGTTAAAGTAAATGCAGCCCCATCATGGCGCAACCGACAAATTCCCTTTCACAACACCTGCAAGTGGAGCCCCCGCACCGCGATATGCCTTACAGGCCAGATATCGATGGCCTGCGCGCCATCGCCATTCTCTCCGTAGTTGCCTATCACTGCGGACTCAGGGGCGCAGAGGGCGGTTATATCGGTGTCGACATCTTTTTTGTCATCTCCGGTTTTCTGATCGGCACACAGGTCTACAAGGAGATGCGCGTAGGCACATTCAGCTTTGCCGGCTTTTATGCGCGGCGCGCGCGGCGCATTCTGCCGGCGCTGCTGGTGGTAATCGCATTCTGCTGCGCGGCCGGGCTGTTCCTGCTGTCGCCGCTTCAACTGAGAGACCTGGCGGTCTCGGCAGTTGCTGCGATCACCTCGCTTGCAAACCTGCATTACTACAAGACGGCATTCGACTACTTCAACCCGGGCTCCGATCAGCAACCGCTGCTTATCACGTGGTCACTGGGTATCGAGGAGCAGTTCTATCTGCTGCTACCGCCATTGCTGCTGTTACTGCGCCGTCGAAGCGCGGCGGTGCAGATGGCGACAGTGGGGGCGGTATGCGCCGGGTCGGCGGCATTGGCTATCTGGACTTCAGGCCAGCACGAAGCCTTCACGTTTTATCTGCTGCCCACACGCGCATGGGAACTGGGGGCAGGCGTTCTCTTGGCGATGGCCATAGCTGCTCCTCGATGGCGCAGGGCACGCTCCGCAGTCTGGAATCACGGGATCAGTGCAGCGGGAATCGCGTTGATAGGCTGCTCGCTGGCGCGTGTGCCAGCGCTAACAGGCCGGGATGGATTTCCTCCCCTGGCAGCGGTTGCCGGTGCAGTACTGTTGATCGCTGCGGGCAGCGGCTTTGGCAACCGCGCGCTTGCATGGAAGCCACTGGTCTTTATCGGACGCATCTCGTACTCGTGGTATCTGTGGCACGGACCGCTGCTGGCACTGGCACGGGTCTGCATACCAGAAGACGACGGGCTTTCGACGCTGCAGGCTGCAGGAATTGCACTCATCTCGTTTGGCATCGCGGTGCTTTCCTACTATTGGATCGAGCAGCCTTTTCGCCGCTCGACGACGCCCGCCAAACCACTGTTGATGCGGTACGCTGCAGCGGCTAGCGCGATGATGTTGATGGCAGGCGGTCTGGTTGCTCTGCACGGACTGCCGCAGCGAAGCCGCGCAGCGCACCATCTGGAGGATATGGTAACCCCGCTGGAACAGGACGATTGCCTAACCTGGGATAATGTTTCACCGCCGCCTCTCACGGACGCTTGTGTCCAACCGGGAACGGGGCCCGCCGTCGCGCTACTCGGCGACAGTGAGGCTGGGGCATTGGCCCCGGGATTGCGCATCCTGGCCGAGCGTGCAGGATATCGCATGATAGAGCTTGGCAAGGCAAAGTGTCCGCCGATCGATGGCGCTGTGCCAATCGCAGGGCGCCACAATTTTGCTTTCGAGAGATCATGCTTTGGTTTTACTGCGAAGGAACTCGATTTTGTTACGCATGATCCAAGCATTCGCGTAGTGGTATTGACCGCCTACTGGGCGCGTCCCTTCGACGAATACGCCCATGGCGGCTATCTTGCACAAGGTGAGACATCCCATCCACGCGATGCGGAGCAGAGCTGGCGGACGGTTGAAAGGCACCTTTCCGCGACGATCGAACGTCTCGAGCAAGCAGGAAAGGTCGTTTACCTCATGCAGGAAGCGCCCATGTACGGCTTCGATCCTGCCATCATCTTGATGAATCGCGCTTTGCCAGCGCGCCGCATGCTGGTCGACGTGCTGGGCAGTGTCACCGCGCGCTATGCGGGTGACTTTGCGCCCCAGCGCGATACGCCCGCGGTGCGCATGTCGTATCAAGTGATGGCACACATCGCGGCCACCCACCCACAGGTGCATCTGTTCGATCCGCGCCCGGCGTTATGCGGGCCGCGAGGCTGCCGAATCTTCGATGGCGGCGAATCTCTCTATGGCGATGGAGTCCACTTCTCCACGCTGGGCGCACAGGAAGCGCTCGTAAATTTTGATCTGCCGCCGGCCACAAAGTTCGCAGCGGCACATTAACAAGTGGCTATAACCCGGCTGCCGTCTCGCGCGCCATGTAATCCACCACAGCCTTCAGGTCGCCGTTGGTCTCTTCGAAGACTTTAAGTTGGCGGTCGGCCCCGGTGCCGGTCTTGAGAATGGTACGAATGCCATCGATTGCTTCGCGGCTTCCCAGCTCATCGACGACTGGATCGACCATGGCCAGATACTCCTCAATCAGGTCGCGCAGCGGAATCTCCTGCTGCTTGCCAAAGTCGATCAGCTTGCCATCAAGCCCATAGCGCACGGCGCGAAACTTGTTCTCCGCGATCAACGAGCGCGTGTAGTGGCGAAAGTCCTGGTTGGCTTCGTGCAGCTTGTAGAGGTACGCCGCCGTGGCCTGAATCAATGCGGCAATGGCGACGGTCTCCTCCGCGCGCAGCGGGATGTCGCAGGCGCGGACCTCGACTGTATTGAAGAAGGGATGCGGCCGGATGTCCCACCATATCTTCTTGGCATTGTCGATGCAGTTGGTGCGGACCAGCAGGCTCACATAGCTCTCGAACTCGGAGTAGCTGGAGAAGGCGTCGGGGATGCCGGTGCGCGGGAAGTTCTCGAAAACCTTGGCGCGGTAGCCCTTGTAGCCTGTGTTGAGGCCGAGCCAGAAAGGCGAGTTGGTGGCCAGCGCCATGATATGCGGCAGAAAATAGCGCATCGAGTTCATGATGCGGATGGCGGCTTCGTGATCCTCGATGCCCACGTGCACGTGCAGGCCAAAGATCAGGTTGGAGCGTGCGACAAGCTGCAGGTCCTTGACGACCTGATGGTAGCGCGGGTCGGGATAGATTTCCTGCGTGCGCCAGTCGGCAAAAGGATGCGTGGCGCCGGCGACGAGCTGGAGCCTGTGCTCGGCCGCCAGCTTGATCATCTCGCGGCGCAGGTCGTAGATGTCCTCGCGGGCCTCGTCGATATTGCGGCAGACGCGCGTGCCCACTTCGACGACCGATGTATGCATCTCGGCCTTGACGCGCTCCTGCAGGCGCAGCTTGCCCTGCGCCAGCATCTCGGTCTGGATGTGCGAACGCAGATCGCGCGTGACCGGATCGACAGTCTGGTACTCCTCTTCAATGCCCAGCGAAAACGATGGCCGCATGCGGAAGCCCCTCGGGGACTGCTTGCGGCCATTGTACGGGAGCGCAGAAGAATTGCCGTGAATTAGCTGTTGCTGTTTTCGGCGGAAGCTGGAGCCTTTGGCGCGGCCCGCTTTTTGGCCGCGGATTTCTTCGCCGGCTTCTTCGCCGGCTTCTTTGCCGGCATATCATTGCCGGCGAGGAACGCCGCCCAGCGCAGCTCCGGCGCATGCGGCGCGGCCTTCGCCTTGGCAATGGCGAGATCGGCGACCTCGCGCACGATCCAGTCGAAGTTCGCCTGCCCCACGGAGTGCAGATCGGCATCCGGCGCGGGATTCATGAAGTCAATTGCATAGGGAATGCCGTCTTCCACCGCGAACTCAACCGTGTTGAGGTCGTAGCCCAGCGCGCGGCACAGCGTGAGCGCATCGTTTTCCACGCGCTTCAGCAGCTTCGGATCGTACTTCGGCGGGTTCTGCACGTAGCGTTCGTGGTGAGGCAGGCGCGGGTCGTAAGGCATGATGTGCACCTTCTTCTGCCCCACCACGTAGCAGCGAAAGTACTCGTTGAAATTGACCGCGCGCTGATAAAGCATGCAGAGCTGGTGCGACTGATCGTAGGCGGCAAAGAACTCGTCGCGGTTGTGGATGTGGTGCACATCGCGCCATCCGCCGCCGTCGATAGGCTTCATGAAGCCATGCTCGCCCACATACGCAAACACCGCATCCCAATCCAGCGGATACGAGAGGTTACGCATGGAGCGGTCGGTCGTGCCTTCAGGATGCTTCTTGTGCGGCAGGATGACTGTCGGCGGCACAGCCACGCCAAGTTTTGCCGCGAGCGAGTAGTTGAAGAATTTATCGTCCGCCGACCACCAGAAAGGATTGTTGATGACCACGGTGCCGTTGAGCACGGCATGCTTGAGAAAGGCGCGATAGAAAGGAATGTCGTGCGAGATGCGGTCGACGATGACGGCGTAGGCCGGGGCCTTGTCGAGGTGGACAGTATCGGTCTCGACAAACTCCGCGTGCAGGCCGTCGATGCCGCGCGCGTTGATGTGCTCTACCAGCGCGCCAGGAAAGCTGTTCTCCATGCCGAACAGAACGCCGATCTTCTTCATGCCTTCCTCCCTGATGAAGAAATGCGCGGAAGAGTGCGAAACGGCGTTGCCGCGGCATTTCTACGATCAGTGTAAGGCAGGAAGAGATGCGGCGCGCCGGGTATCGGCTAGCCCACCTCGGTCTGGGTGATCAGGTAGCGCTCGTAGCCGATCTCCTTGATCTGGTGAACCTGCGCTTCCAGCCAGTCCACGTGGCCCTCCTCGTCTTTCAGCAGCCTGACGAAGAGATCGCGCGAGCCATTGTCTTTATTCTCGACGCAGATGCGGATGGCCTCGTTGTAGCTGGCCACGGCCTCGTGCTCGAGCTTCAGGTCTTCCTCGATCATGTCTTTCACGCTGCGGCCGATCGAGAGCGACATCGGCTCCATGGAAGGCGTGCCGTCCAGAAACAGGATGCGCTCCATCAGTGCCTCGGCATGGCGCATTTCGTCGATGGACTGCCTCTTGATGTACTGGGAGTACTTCTTGTAGCCCCAGTTCTCGCTCATCTCCGCATGCAGAAAGTACTGGTTAATGGCGGTCAGTTCGTCACGCAGGGCATGATTCAGTTGCTCAAGAACCTTCGGATTCCCTTTCATGCCGCGAATTGTTGCACAGATGTAAACGGCAGCGCAAGCAGGAAAGGCAGCCGCGGCGGCGCGGCAGATTCACGGCCGGCACAAGCCGGATCGCAAAGCGGTATGCTGAGAATGCACGCTTCTCTTCCCCACCCAACCCACCCCTGGAGGTTTGCGCCGATGCGCCCGAACCGAGTGCTGACGGTGTTGTGTCTCTCTTTCCTGCTTTCCTGTACTGCGGCGATCAATGCCCAGCAGGCCTCAAAGTACGACCCGCGGCTGACCTTTGCTCCGCTCACGCTGCCCGATCCGGTGAACGCCTACCGCTCCTCGGACGGAACGCCGGGCCCCGCCTACTGGCAGAATGAAGCCGACTACGAGATGCACGCCGCGCTCGACACCCAGGCAAAGGTTCTGCGCAACGACGAGGTCATCACCTACACCAACAACAGCCCGGATGCGCTGACCTGCCTGTGGATTCACATGGAGCAGAACATTTACCGCGAGGATGCGCGCGGGCACATCATCAACGGCGTTCTGTTCCGGCGGCATCGCACGGCAGGCGCCGCGAACGAGCCCGCGCCGAGCACGGCGGGCTTCGAACTCGATTCCGTAACCCTTGAGACCGGCAAGACCGAGCAGAAGGCCGACTATCTCATCAGCGATACGCGCATGCAGATTCGGCTGGCCGAGCCGCTGCGTGCCAAGGGCGGCGTAATGCGTATCCACATCCGCTACCACTACAGCATTCCCGGAACCTGGGGCGGGCGCACGTCGTGGGGCATGTCGAAGCAGGGCGAGATCTACGACATGGCGCAGTGGTATCCGCGCATGTGCGTGTATGACGATCTGCGCGGCTGGGATACTCTGCCCTACATCGGCAGCGAATTTTATCTCGAATACGGGCACTTCGACTACTTCGTCACGGTGCCGAGCTCGATGATCGTGGCGGGCTCAGGCGAGCTGATGAATCCGCGCGAGGTGCTCACAGCCGAGGAGATTGCACGGCTCGCAAAGGCGCGCACCAGCGACAGCACGGTGATGATCCGCACGCCGGAGGAAGCAGCAGCCAAAGCCGGCCGCCCCAGAAAAGACGGCACGCTCACCTGGCACTTCCACATGGACCACACGCGCGACGTGGTGTGGAGCGCAAGCGACACGTTTGTGTGGGATGCGGCGCGCATCAACCTGCCCGGCGGCAAGTCCTCGCTGGCGGAGAGCGTCTATCCGCCGGAGAGCGTGGGGTCTGACCGCTGGACCCGCTCGACCGAGTACGTGAAGGACACGGTGGAGCGCTTCTCGCGCGACTGGTATCCGTATCCGTGGCCTGCGGCGATCAATGTGGCCGGATTTTCCAGTGGCATGGAGTATCCGGGCATGGTTTTCGACGGCATCGAGGACCAGGGCAAGGCGCTGTTCTGGATCACCGCGCACGAGATCGGGCATAGCTGGTTCCCAATGATCGTAGGCTCGAACGAGCGCCGCAACGCCTTCATGGACGAGGGCTTCAACACCTTCATCGACATCGGCGAGTCGGCCGAGTTCGACGGAGGCGTCTTCGGGCCCAAGCGCGACTCGGAGTATTCCGCGGGCGGCGAGCCGCCGGACACGATTCTGAAGGTGCTCGACAACCCCGACGCGCCCACGCTGATGATGCCGGCCGATGCCTACTCGTGGCAGATCGGCCATCCGGTCATCTACTTCAAGGGCGCTTATGGCATGGTGCTGCTGCGCGAACAGATTCTGGGCAAGGAACGGTTCGACTGGGCATTCCGCAAGTACATCCGCTCCTGGGCCTATAAGCATCCATCGCCGTCCGACTTCTTCCGCATGATGCAGAGCGAGGGCGGCGAGGACCTCGGCTGGTTCTGGCGGTGCTGGTACTTCAACAACTGGCGCTTCGACATGGCGGCTACAGCGATCGACGGCGACCGGCTGACGCTGGTCAACAAGGGCCAGCTTGTGCTGCCTGCGACCGTCGAAGTGAAATTCACCGACGGCTCGACAACGCGCTTCCGGGTGCCGGTCGAGACGTGGGAATCCAAAGGCGAGCTGATCTGGAGCAACGGCAAACCAATCGCTTCAGCCACGGTCGATCCGGATCATGCATTGCCGGACGACGACCGCGCCAACAACACCATCACGGCAAAGTAGAGCGCGGCGGCGGGCGCTAGCTCGCCGCAATGTGCTGCAACTGGGCCAGGTGGTTCAGATCGTGGCCGGCCATGGTCTCCACGATGGCCGCGAACGTCATCGTGCCCCGCTCGGGGTGCGTCACCGGCTTGCCTGCGTTCGCCGGCAGCGCCTGGCCAATGAGCAGCAGGTTCCAGTGGCGCAGCGCGGTAAAGGCCGCGAGCGCGTCGGCTGCTTTGGTGGCGCCGTACTGCACGGCCCACTGGTCCTGGTCGAAGGGCTGCAGCACGTGATGCTCCTCGGCCAGTGTCTGCCGCAGGCGAAAGCCGAAAGCGATCTCGCAGTCCGCCAGGTGCGCCACGATCTGCGCTGGGCTCCACTTGCTCGGCGCGGGCGAGGCTGCGGCCTTCTGCGGGCCCATGGCCTGCAAAAGCACCGAAATGGCCGACGCCGTGGAGCCCAGAATCTGCTCCAGCGAACGGCCATCAAGGAACTTCGCATAGGGGTTCAGATCGCTCATGGAAACCTCCGTCTCTCAGAGATAATGCTGCATCATCTGCTGCCATGTGGGCCAGTCGTGGGAGTTCCATGTCTCCCACGTATAGATCTTGTGGGGAATCCCCTTCGCGCTCAGGATGCGGTCGAGGTTCTGGTTCTCACCCAGGCACTGGTCGTCCCACCCGGTGCCGAGAATGTACGTGTTGCGCCGCATCTGGTCCAGGAACCATGGATCGCCGAGATTCGGCAGATAGTGCGTGAGCAAGTTGAAGTAGCAATCCTGGTCATAGTAGCCGCCAAGAAAATTCGTCAGGTCGAAAGCGCCGGACATCGACAGCAGCCCGGTGAAGATGTCGGGATGGCGGAAGGCGATATTGGCCGCGTGATACCCGCCAAAGCTGCAGCCCAGTGAAACGAACTTCGGGTTTCCGTTCTTCTGCCGCACCAGCGGCACCACCTCGTGCATCAGGTAGTCCTCATACTGCACGTGGCGCGCAATGCGCCACCGCGGCGGCACGCTGCGGTTGTACCAGCTCTCCGCGTCCACGGAGTCGACGCAATAGAACTGCAGATGCCCGGCCTCCACCGCGCCGCCCACGCAGTTGATCATGCCGCGGTCTTCGAACTCGTAGAAGCGGCCGCACGAGGTAGGAAATGCCAGTACGGGCAGCCCCGCATGGCCAAAGACCAGCAGTTCCATGTCGCGGCCCAGGCGCGGGGAATACCACTTGTGATACGCGCGGTGCATGCGGTTTTGTCTCCTCGGCGGCGTTGGAGATGCGCGGGTTTCCTGATACTGTAACAGCCACGGGCGCATGTTCCGCGCCTCGCCGCGGCACGCTCCGCCCCACAAAGAAAGAGGCTGCACGAGTTGGATCTGGATTCCCCATGGGACGCCGCCGCGCCCCAAGACATGCCTGGCGCGCTCGAGGACGATGCCCCGCCGCATCCGCGCCTTCATCGGCATCGCGGCTTCGAGAGCATCTACCTGCCCGGCGCACGCGACCTGATCGTCTATCTGCCGCCGGGCTATGACGAGCAGCCCGAGCGTACCTACCCGGTGCTCTACATGCACGATGGCCAGAATCTCTTCGACGGCCGCACCTCGTTCATCGAGGGGCGCACCTGGCAGATGCGCGAGCACGCCGACGCCGCCATCGAGGCCGGTGAAGTGGAGCCGCTCATCATCGTCGGCATCTACAACACTGGCGACCGCCGGCTTGCCGAGTACACCTTTGACCGCAACCGCCAGATGGGCGGCGGCGAGGCCGATTGCTACGGCCTGCTGCTGACCCGCGAGCTGATGCCATGGATCGCCGCGCGCTACCGCGTGCGCACCGGGCGCGAACACACCGGCCTCGGCGGCTCGTCGCTCGGAGGACTGGTGACCCTGTTCCTGGGCCTGCGCCATGCCCAGCACTTTGGCAAGCTCGCCGTGCTCTCGCCCAGCGTCTGGTGGAATCACAAGAGCATTCTGGGCTACCTGAACGAGCACGCGCCGCAGGTGTGGGAGCGGCCCCGCGTGTGGCTCGATGTGGGCGACCGCGAGGGCCACCGCACCCTGCGCGACGCCGAGCAGCTCGCCCGCCGCCTGAAGGCCAACGGCTGGCAGCCCGGCGAAACGCTGCACTTCGAGCTGGTGCACGGCGGCACGCACGACGAAGCGAGCTGGGCTGCCCGCGTGCGGCCCATGCTGCGGTTTCTGTTCCCGGCATAGGAGCGGCGTGTTCGAACATATTCCCGTTCTCAATGCCGTACCCGCTGTTTATAGTGAGTGGTAACAGCCGTCTCCATCGCTTATGCTCAAGCCGTGTCTGCGCACCGTTGGTCGCATCTCTCTGTTGGCGTGCGCGCTGGCAGCATCCGCATGCGCCATCCATGCGCAAAATCCACAGCATGAGACTCTGATTCTCTCCACCCTGGGCAGCGCAACCATGCCTGTCGATGGCCCGTGGCAGTTTCACACCGGCGACAACCCCGCGTGGGCAGCGCCCGCATTCGATGACTCCGCATGGGAGCCGATTGCCACGGGCGCAACCTGGGATGAGCAGGGCCACTACGACTACACCGGCTTCGCCTGGTATCGCCGGCATATCGAATTGCCTCCAGGCATATCCGATCTCAACCTCGCGCTCTATCTCACCAATGTCGACAGCGCTGCCGAAGTCTATTGGAATGGCAAACTCGTTGGTGGCGTGGGCCGCGTGCCGCCGCACCCGGTCTGGTACGTCTTCGCCGACACGCCTTCGACAGTCGTCCCCCTCGGTCCGGCACGCTCCGGTGTGCTGGCCATCCGCGTGTGGAAGGCCCCGCGCGTCTACTACAGTTTCCCCCTGGAAGGTGGCCTGCAGGTCACGCCGCGGATCGGCAGTGTTGAGGCCATCGAGAACTATGCTGCCGCGCAGCGCCTCGCGTGGCTCCAATCCACCGCCATCACGCGCACCCTCAACGTGCTCTTCACCATCGCCGGCCTGCTGGCGTTGCTGATGTGGCTGCGCGAGCGCCGGCAGACCATCCTCCTCTGGCTCTCCATCTGCATGTTCTACCCCACCGCGTTCTATCTCATCGCGGAAGATCCCGGAGTAACGCCGTTCCGCTGGAGCTATGGCATGATCGGCGCGGTCATTGTGCTCAACAACTTTGCGCTCTGGTCGCTGTTGGTGGAGTTTTTCGGCTTCGACAAGCGCGGCCGCCTGGCCCGCTGGAGCCGCGTGCTGGCCCTCATCGGCGCTGTACTCTCGCTCGTCGACGCCGTCTTCCAGTTGTTCGACTGGACGCAGAGCCTGGCGCACGTCTTTCTCATTGCCGATATCTCCTCCACCCTTCCAGAAGTCTTCATCGAGTTCTGGACCGTGGTGCTGCTCATCGCCGGGTTTCGCCGCCGGCTCGACGCCGCGCACTGGTTCCTTGCCATCACCGGCATGTGCACCAGCCTGCTGCAGGCCATAGAAGACAACTTCGGCCTGGGCACACGCTGGACCCACTGGCATATCGCCGATTTGATTGCAACGCCCATCGTCACCGTTGCCGGCAATCGGCTGGACGCGCAGACCATCGCCCATGGTCTGTTCCTCGTGGCTGTGCTCTATGTCGCGTGGCGCTACGCCGCCCGGCAGCGCATCCAGCAGAGCAACTTTGAGCAGGAGTACCGCAGCGCGCAGGAACTGCAGCAGGTGCTCATTCCCGCCGCGCTCCCCGAACTGCCCGGCTACCGGATCACCAGCGCCTACCGGCCCGCGCAGGAGGTGGGCGGCGACTTCTTCCAGGTCATTCCCCTTGGCAATGGCGGGGCGTTAGTCGTGGTGGGCGACGTGAGCGGCAAGGGCCTGCATGCGGCCATGGCAGTGGCGCTCATTGTCGGCGCCATCCACAGTACCCTCGAAACCACCACCGACCCTGCCGCGCTGCTGGCCGCGCTCAATCGCCGGCTGCATGGGAGGCTGCGCGGGGGCTTTGCCACCTGCCTCGTGCTGCGGCTTGCGCCGTCGGGCCAGTGCATCGCAGCCAGCGCCGGCCATCTGCCGCCCTATCGCAATGGAGACGAGGTCCTGCTGCCGCCCGCGCTGCCTCTCGGCCTGATGCCCGAGGCCGAGTACGAAACATTCCCCATTGCCCTTGCGCCGAATGACCGCCTCACACTCTACACCGACGGCCTGCTCGAAGCGCGCAACGCAGCGGGCGATCTCTACGGCTTTGCGCGGATTGGTGATTTGCTCACCACTCGGCCCGATGCCCCAGCCATCGCTGAGGCCGCCGTGCACTTCGGTCAGGAAGACGACATTACAGTGCTCACCCTGGAGATGCCCGCCTGAACTTGCCCCAACGCCCGTTTTCAGCGATACTTAGATGTTGTGTCTTGTGCGGCTGAGCCGTGCCGGCTCGGCCCCCTTGGGCCGGTTGCCGCTGCGATCGCCCACAAAGACCCCTAAACAACGGATTTGAAAGGAACTGTACAGCCGTGGTCATGATTCGTTTGGCGCGCGTTGGCGCCCGCAAGCAGCCCTACTACCGCATCGTCGTCATTGAGAAGGATCGCGCCCGCAACGGACGCTCCATCGAGGTGGTGGGCACCTACAATCCCCGGACCAACCCCGCTTCGGTCGAGCTCAAGCACGAGCGCATCGCCTACTGGCGCGGCGTGGGCGCGCAGCTCTCTGACACCGTGGCCAAGCTGGTGACCAAGAACCCGGCCCCGGTTGCCGCCTAGCCCCATTTCCCTCCTGCCTTCTGCCGTTTGGGCCGCCTGATGTGTGCATTCCCTTGCTGACGGCGGCAAAAAAGGTGTGCTACCATTCGCGCACGCATTCGAGCCGGTTGAAGTCGGATGCAATCGGTCAGAGGCAAGTACATGACCCAACACGATATGGTCGCAGTTGAGGAACTGGTCCGCGAGATTGCGCGGGCCCTGGTAGACGAACCGGACGCCGTTGAAGTGCAGGCTGTGGGCAGAGAAGAAAACACCGTCCTCAAACTGCGCGTTGCCCCCCAGGATGTGGGCAAGGTCATCGGAAAACAGGGGCGCACCGCGCGCTCCGTTCGCACCATTCTGGGAGCCGTGAGCATGAAGCTGCATCATCGCTATACGCTCGACATCCTGGAAGAGGGCGACCAGGACTAGCGGGTGACGGTAGAACACCGCGCTCCGAGTCGCCGGAGCGGCGCATGAGGTCTGTGGAACCCTGGGTCTGGCTCGCGCGGATTCGCCGTTCGCAGGGCCGTCGCGGCGAAGTCTTCGCCGAAATCCTCACCGATTTTCCCGAAAAGTTTGCCGAGCGCCGTCAGCTTTGGCTGCTGCCAGAGAGTCCATCCGCCCCGGCAGAGCCTCGCGCCGTCGAGCTCATCCACCACTGGCAGCACAAGGGCGGCATCGTGCTGCACTTTGCGGGTGTGGACTCCATCTCCGCGGCTGAAGCTCTGGTGGGGCTGGCGGTCGCCATCCCTCTTGAGCAGCGCGTCTCGCTTGGAGAAGGCGAGGCCTACATCGGCGACCTGATCGGCTGCACGCTCGTGGATGTGACCGGAGCCGCGCCTGTCCCCGTGGGGGAGATTCAGGATGTGGATCGCACTGCCGGTCCCACGCCGCTGCTGGTGGTGCGCGGCGCACAGGGCGAGGTGCTGATCCCTTTCGCGAAGAACTACCTGCGCACCCTCGACATTGCCGGCAAGCGCGTGGAGATGGCCCTGCCCGAAGGGCTGATCGATCTCAACGCGTAGCGTGAGTCGTTTGCAGGGTTGCAACTGCTTCCTGCCATGCCTCTCCCACCACATCGTGGCCAAACCGCTGGCGAATCGCCGCTTCGCTCACGGCATCGTAAGCATCCGCATAATCTTTCTGCGATTCCGATGCGGTGCAGGCTGGCCATGCATCGACCTTGACACCATACTTCTCCCCAAGCAGTGCCGAGAAATAGGGAAGCGCAGGGGCGGTAATCCCGAAGCGCACTACCTTGTACACACCGCGCTGCAAATCGCGCTCCGCTGCTCTCCGCCCGCACATTCCCGGAACCGGATACCAACTGGATGCCGCCCAGGCGCTCAGGCCCATGACGAGCACGGCCGTTCCCATCGCTCGCACCAGTATCTGGCTCTGTGTGTCCATCCCTGCCTCTCATGCGCCCCTGCGCCGGTTCTCCGGCGCTCGCAGGAAACTCCGCCAGTAAAGCACATCACAACAAGGCGTACTGTGCAATGTGCCTTTATGATCAGAAAGTCAGCATGCGCTTCGACATCGTCACCATCTTTCCGGGTTTCTTCGGCGGCATCTTCGAGCACGGCATTGTCCGCCGCGCCCAGGCCGAGGAACTTGTCACGGTGGAGGTGCACGATCTGCGCGCCTTTACCCATGACCGCCACCGCACCGTGGACGACCGCCCCTTCGGTGGTGGCGAGGGCATGGTCCTCAAGCCGGAGCCGCTGGCCGAAGCGCTGACTGCCCTCGGCATTGCGCCCAGAACCCCAGCGCCGCGCGAGCCCGGTACCAGCGTCATCCTGCTCTCCGCACAGGGCCAGCCCTTTACCCAGGCCGTGGCCCGCGAGCTGGCCCAACTCGACCGTCTCGTCCTGCTCTGCGGCCGCTATGAGGGTGTGGATGAGCGCATCAACGCGCTCTACTGCGATCGGGAGCTCTCGATCGGCGATTACGTGCTCTCCGGCGGCGAGCTGGCCGCGGCTGTCGTTACCGATGCGGTCATGCGGCTGGTTCCGGGCGTGCTCGGAAACGAGGCATCCGGCGAATTTGAGAGCTTCGGGGTGAACGATGCCGACATTGATGCCGATGAGCCCGGAGTGCCCCGCTCCCAGCATGGCTCCGGCGGCCTGCTCGACTATCCTCACTACACGCGTCCGGCGGAGTTCGAGGGGATGGCCGTTCCTGCGGTGCTGCTTAATGGCGATCACGCGCAGATTCGCCTCTGGCGTCGCGAGCAGCAGTTGCGCAAGACGCTGGCCAACCGCCCCGATCTGCTGGAGCACGCGGCGCTTAGCCAGGAAGACAGAAGGCTGCTTGATTCGATAGGCTGGCAGAGGCGCTGATTCCATGCACCATCTCTTTCAACTCGCGGCATGGGCTGAGCTGGCGCTCTGCTGGCTCATCTGGGTAGCTGCCTTTGTGCGCCCGCGTACAAAAGGTCCGCGCACGGTCAAGGTTCTGGCCGCACCCGCTTCCGGATTAGGCATTCTGTTCAACCTTCTGGGATTTGCCTGCCTGCTGGCGTACATTCGCCCCGCGGGATACGAGAGTCCCATGGCCACTATCATTCCCGCCATGCTGATCGCGCCGCTCTCGGCCGGGCTGGCGTGGCGCGCCTCTCTGGCCCTGGGTAAAAACTGGCGCTATGCCGCCGCCCTCAACGACGATCACGAGCTGGTCACAACAGGCCCGTACCGCAAGGTACGCCACCCCATCTATGCCTCCATGCTGGGCATGATGCTGGCCACCGGCGGGGCATATACCTGGTGGCCCATGTATCTCGTGGCCGCGGTTTTGATCCTTCTCGGCATCGAGATTCGCGTGCGCGCCGAAGAGCGGATCATGGAGCAGTATTTCCAGGACGAGTACATCGAGTACCGCGCCCGCACCCGCGCTTACCTGCCCTTCTAGCGCTTGCGGAAGGGCTGCACCGGCTCACCCTGATCCGCGTCCAGCTTGCCTGCTTTGACATCCGCCATGTAGAAGTTCTCGCCCACGGTCGGCGCGCCGTAGAGCCGCCGCATCAGGGCAAGCTGGCCCACATGCGTGAGCGCATCGGCAATCGGCCCCTGAAAGAGCCGGTCGGCCGGAGCATGCATTGGCTCGGGAGAGGCAAGATAGGCATCGAAGCTGGCCAGCGCGGCAAAGAAGCGGTCTTTCTCCGCCGCCCATGCCAGCGGCTCGGAGTTGTGCCACTCCGGAGCGCCCTTCGCCATGCTCAGCGCCCAGTCAAAGAGGTCGCCCATATGCGCCAGTAGAGCCCCCGGTGCGCGTCCGCCCGTCTGGCTGAAACGGGCAAACCCCTCGTCCGCGCCCTCCAGGGCCCGTGCCGCGCGGTAGGCCACCGTGGCCACCGTATGCCGCAACAACTCCCGATTTTCGCTCATAGCGCATCACTTTACCTTATCCACGCTGCCGCCCCATGCGAAAAAGCCAAAACTTTGTTAAACTAAAGGTTCTGAGTTCAACCGCAGGAAGAAACCATGTCTATTCATCCAGTTATGCAGCGCCTGGCCGACAAGCTCAAGCGCACCGATCTGCCCCACTTCGTGCCCGGCGACCAGGTTCGCGTCCAGGTCAAGATCAAGGAAGGCGATAAAGAGCGCCTGCAGGCCTTCGAGGGCCTGGTCATCGCCGTCAACAACGGCCCCCAGGGCACCTTCACCGTCCGCAAGATGAGCTTCGGCCAGGGCGTTGAGCGCATCTTCCCCTTCAACTCCAAGGTCGTCGACAAGGTCGAGAAGATCCGCAGCTACAAGGTGCGCCGCGCCAAGCTGTTCTACATCCGCGGACTCCGCGGCAAGGCCGCCCGCCTGAAGGAAGTGGATCGCGCCGCCAAGGCTTAAGCCCCGCGCTTCCCTGTTTTCCAAAACCCCCGGCCC